>NZ_JBPSEH010000007.1:0-253888 GCF_051488685.1 Melioribacter sulfuriphilus | reverse complement strand
TTTTTTGTTTATTCTCTTACAACGCTTTTCATTAAAAAGTTTTTAAATTCTGGATAATTTTTCAGAGGTTTCTTTTAAATAAATTAACGTATTATTCTAATAATAATTCAATCTACGGATTATTCTTCGAATGTAATCTTCAATTTTATAACTGCGCTTGATTGATTTATTCTTTATCCACGAAGTCTGTAAAAGGAAGTAAAAAACCACGATTATCTGAAATAGATTCAATTTTCTGAAAAATAGGTTCTACTATTTCTGAATTAATTTTTTTCATCTTTCATATCCTTTTATAATTATTGTCATATTTACTCTCTATTATTCTACAATGGATTGATATTTATTCACAAATTTTTTTTATGTCATTGAACTTATTAAATACATTAAATTAATATATAAAATACTTATTCTTCTAAGTACGAGGGAATATTAGGAGATAATTATAAACTTTATTTTTTTCATTTTTATGCCTATCTCGCCTTCCCGTTTCCCTTCTTATTTTTTTCCCTATTTATCACATATTCAGCAACTCCACTCAATCGAACTTGAGCTTACCTCACCTTCTAAATCCAGAGAACTAATTAAATGAAATTCTAACCGCTATAACACTCTATCTATTTTCTGCCTCCTATCTAAATCCACACTTCCCCAACCCCTTAACCACAAACTACGAACCTTAAACCACGAACCTTGAACCTTGAACAAAGAACCACGAACTTTGAACCTTGAACAAAGAACCACGAACCAAGAACTTCAAACTACGAACCTTGAACACCCCAACCCCTCTCCCCTAATCCCTAATCCCTAATCCCTAATCCCTAACCCCTAATCCCTAACCCCTAATCCCTAATACCGCGTATAATTACACACTTTGCTATAATAATTACTATATACAATAAAGATTTTCTTACAGAACTCATTTTATATTATTACGGGGGCTATAAATAGCCACAAATAAATCAAAAGGTCGGGAAAAAATTATTGTTAAAATATTACTCCTTCGTAAGGATAAACCCTCTTTTGTATTTAAACTTAAGTTCCAATAAAGTAAGAATTCCGCACTGCTCTTCTACTTTGTTAAGATTATTATTTAATCACTGTTAATCACGACAAAAATCGATTATTTAAAATATGAAATAGGTTAAATAACAGTACTCTTTAATTTTAATAAACGTTCAATTTTTTGCATTCGGTAGGAGTACAATTTTGAATGTATTAAACTATTCGCCACAAAATTCTATTATGCAAAAATTCATAATTAACGAACATATTAGAATTTATAAGTTGCTGACATAAAAGATCTTTACTAATCCTCCCAAAGGATACTAAGTACTGCATTATAATTAGTTAGATAAATATTCTGCTCATAAAGGAAATAATTTCTTCTATAAAATCTGTCCTGTAAAAACCAGGCATCAGCTAAAATTTTATTCACATCTGTATTCATAGTACCATTGTTAAAATAATCGTAGCAATAAGAATACTTATTAATTTGTGTGCCATGTGGTAACCATTTGAAAGTAAAATCTTTATTGATAACACTCCATTTTACTTTTTTATCCTGACTCAAAATTACCGCAGCTGGGTGTCTGCCAATTTCTGCATATCGAATGGCTGCAGAAAGCAGAGAAGTAGAGAAATATTCAGACATATCGATTATTAATTTTGCCCCTGGAATTTTTCCCCTGGTAAAATCCCATACCCATTCATCTTTCATTAATAGTTCTGCCGCAAAAACATTGGCATCTCTTTCCAATTCTTTTTTAGAATTCAGTCCCAACAGATCCTCTATAGAACAGCTGATTATATTTTTATTTCTTTCATTTTCAAAATGTCCAATTTCGTGCGCAATAACAAAATTTTTTTGTTTTTCATCCTTTATAGCAGAACTTATCTTAATTAATCCACAGTTTTCAGATTTATGTATTCTTGCGGCGTGTGATTTTATATCACATTCTTCAATAAAGATATTTTTATAGGCTGCTATTTTTTCCAGATCGATATGCTCCGGTTTTGTTATACTGCATTCGGCAAGTAATTTCCTTGCATTTGCACGAGCTAACTGGCTCATTCTTATTTAGAATCAATTATTTCTTTCAAGAATTTAAGTTTTTTCTCATCTTTAAGGATATCCTGGATATCCTGCTCTGTCAATGATTCTAATTTATTGAATTCAACTTGTAGTTTTTGCTCGATTTCACTATCACTAAGTTCAATATTTAATTTATCTTTAAGAGCAATTATGAGATCTTTATATTTATTTATTTTTTTCTGACTTTCTTGATAAATTAAATTTCTCTTTATATCGTCAATTTTATTTAATACTCTCTGCCTGAATTTTTCATAGTCAATTCCTGCCTCTTTTAGCTCTTTATCGATTTCTTCATCTGTAAGCTGGTCGGTATCGGCAAAAATTTCTGCGAGTATCTCGTACTCCCTTCGATGCATATTAACTCCTCTTTTTTTTCAATATTTAATTAATATCTAATTCTTCTTTGAAGATTTTTTTTAAGTATCTTCTAATACGTTTCTTTACTGCATCGACTTTTTCGGGGGGAATTCCATAGTCGGCTTCCATTTGTTTAGGAGTTCTTCCTTCGAGAATAAGTTCAAAAACAATGCCCATTTCGATATCATCTTTCAGAGCTTCCCTGCATCTTTCTATTAGATCCTTATTATCAAAATCTGATTCTATCTGTTCTTTGGTTCTGTCGTGTGCATTATCAAGTGCATCAGTTGTAATACCCAGTTTTTGATTTATTACTATATCATCTACCTTTTTACTATCCATTCCATTAGCAAGGTGCGAGATAATGCTTTTTATACAAGATTTTACAAATGCTTCTACATCTAATTTTTTAGTATCCCATTTACGTTTACCAATAATGGCGCTATATATTACTTCGTCAACAATATCCTCTGCTGTTTTATAATATTCTCTTTTAAAGATTCTATAGAACATTAATTGCCTCGTACAATAATAGAGCCACCTTTGAGGCGGTCCCCCTTCTTTTCTTAAGATCTCCTCAAATATTTTTAAAGCCTCATTGTTAATGTTCTCTTCTCTACTCAATATACCACCTTAATTTTATTTAACAATATATATACCGCTTAAAAGTCATTTTTCGCCATCTTAATTTTTAAAATTTTAGTCGGCGATTTTCTCACTTCCATCGGTATTTATTGTTAAAAATTCAAGGTACTTAAATGAAAACATTCTCAACGATAAATGATTTAGATATAAATCGTGAAATTGAATATCATTGTCTCGTTACAGAATCGTTACATACTTATATTAAAGTCGATTTAAAGTCGTTTAAAGGTCGTTTTTACTCACCTGTAGCACCGCTCACGGTTTGTTCCGAAATATCAAATAAGATAAAACAGAGAGCACCGCCTACTCATTATATTCGATATTCAATTTTCATTAGTCAATGTTCAATATTCACTTAATAATGAATGATCCGCTATGGCGGTGAAGTGAACAGCAATTTATTTGCCTTGAGAGCACTATTCGATCTATTGCCTCAAGGTACCTAACAGATTTATAAATCACAATGCTCAATTTGTTTAATCAATAAATCAATATTCACATAACTAATTGGAGGAAAATTATGGCACAGTTAGATAAAAGATTTTTCGGTAAACTTAAAGGCTCGCTTGGAGATATTGTATTTCGTTCGCGTAATGAAAAAAATTACATTGCTCACAAACCAGCATCATATACACCACCTGATACTCCAGAGTTCAGAGAACGCATTAGCAAATTCAGGATTGCAGTAAAGCTCGCTTCAGCAATCTATTCATTTCAGTCTCTCAAAAAAATATGGAAATCACTTGTCCCGGCGGGCACTTCACCCTTTTCTCATCTTGTTAAGATCAATTATCCATTTGTACTGGATAATGACATTACCAATATGATTATGATGACACCAAGATCATCTTTTGGTATAAAAGTGCAAAGTCTTAATATCAATAACAATGTTCTGAATATTGAACTGGCTCCTTTAACGAATCTCTCAAATGTTAATCCGGATATTGAAAAGAAAATTCAAATTCTGGCATTGATATTTCTTCAGCTACCTGTTAATTCAACTCTTCCAGCTTATGAATTTCTGCAGATATCCTCGCCTAAAACTTTAATAAATCTAACTGATCCGCTTGTATTCAATATCCCATTACTTACTGCTGATAGTGAATTGTTACCTAACTATACAAATAAAAAAGTGGTTTTTACTGCGATTACATTTGATGAGAATGAAGAAGAAGTCCAGTTTAGTTCAACCATTAATTATACACTTGTTTAATTTAAAGCTCTTTTAACTCTTAACTATACACCTTAACAATCCCTGCCCCAATCTTTATAGTGCGGGGCAGGAAATTTTCAGAAATTTTTTATTTCATGTATGCACGTTGCCAGTATATTACATCTCTCAAAACTTATTTAATGATATCGATTTCGACAGTACTTTATACTTAATTTCCGTGTTAAATATAGGATCATTAGTATTTTTTTCCTTGATCAACCAAACATCTGCATTAATAAATTACTTCAATTTTAGAACACTTAAAGAATCTTCGATTAGTTTATTTGCATTATTTATTTCAAGATCTTTTGTTTTGAGATTTTCGTTAAATTTGATGTCGGGAAGTATCCACGTTGTTTTTAATCAATCTGATTACCCATCAAACACCAACTAAACACTCGCTTAATATCCTCAGGAGAATAATTAGGTATATTTGTCAATGAGAATGTTAACTTAATCTATAATATGAAGTAGAATGGTTCGATAACTTCAGAGCTAAATTTTGTTTTATGCCTTACCTATCCCTCTGGAGAAAATTCATATTCAGAATTGGAAAATATAGATTCTTTACTTTGAATGATTTTGTAATCTCTTAATTGATTTACTGGCAAATGGGTTTAATTGTAAACTTACGATTGAGATATTTTATAATTTTATTGCAACTAATCAGTTATAGATTACAGTAATTTTTAATAATAGATAAAAATCTAGAAAAGTCAGAGAGTCTATTGTTTACTATATCGGTAAGAATGTTTAAGTCTAAGGACATATACTCGTGGCTAAGTCTATTTCTATATCCCGCCATTTTATTAAGTAATATTTTATCATCTTCACTTATAATATTATGATTATAGAGAAGTTCGCTTATATCAGTGTAATAATCCCATTTTTCATTAAAGTCAGCTGAAATAATGTGTGATAGCATGTCAAATAAATTTTGAATCAATAAATATATCCCTCTCTCTAATATCCATAATAAGTCTTTATCTTTTTTTAATTCGTCAACTGTAACATTTCGATGTTTTTTTAAATTCTCAAGATCCTCTATAAACGAAGAAATATGTTTTTCTATAATTTCTAGATCAGGCATTATTAATTTTTCTATTAAATAACGTCTTCTAATATTTCTTAAATTTGCAGCATCAATATAAATTTTACGTATGTAGTTTTCATAATAAATCCGTTTACGCTCACACTTGCTGAAGAGTAAAATTCCTTCATTAATAATTTTTTTTTGAATATAAAGTTCAGCATTATTCATTACAATAAAATCAATATTTTCTCTCACAAGAATATTAAGTTGACTGATCATTTCGCTTTCGTAGCCGTATGGAAACTTCATCAAATCATTTTTATCAAAATTATCAGCAAGATAAACAGCGACATCTACATCATGATAAAATTCTTTGTTAACAAACGAACCAAAAATGTAGGCAAAGATAACTTCCTCTCTTCCCCTTAAAAATTCTGTAACTTTCTTTTGAATTTGCTCTTTTTCCACAGCAATCTACTTGATTACTTTTTGAATATCGATATTATAATTACACTAAATTTTACAATATTTAATAGCCTTTTTCAAGTACTTTTAACAAGACCACCTGGATTATTCATTTAACCAATATTTTAATCTTTGTTTCAGCTTACAATTCTAAATTTTCTTTATTGTTAGCAGGAGTATCAACCAGAATGTCAACTTTTGTTAGTTGAAGTATGCTGGATTAATGTGATTATTTTTTCAATGTTCGTCGTTCAATGTTCAATGTATTTTGTTCTTTGTTCAATGTTCTTTGTTTAATGTTCTTTATCCACACTTCCCCAACCCCTTAACCACAAACCACGAACTTTGAACCAAGAACCAACCACCACGAACCACGAACTACGAACCTCGAACCTTGAACAAAGAACCAAGAACTAAGAACTTTGAACCACGAACTTTGAACCTTGAACTAAGAACTACGAACCAAGAACTTTAAACTACGAACCTTGAACACCCTAACCCCTATCCCCTAATCCCTCCTCCCTAACCCCTCATCCCTACCCCACTTCTTCTACCCTCCCATTTTCCAGCCTGTACTTTTTTCCGCTTTTAGGACATACAGCGAATCCACTTTTATCAAATTTTAGTTTAACTCCCGCTTCAGAAACCCAGCCGACTAACTTTGCTGGATTTCCTACAACCAGTCCATAATCAGGTACATCTTTTGTTACAACTGCGCCTGCACCAACAAATGCATAACGTCCAATTGTTATGCCGCATATTATTGTACAATTTGCACCCAGACTCGCACCTTCTTTAACAAGCGTTTTTATATAATACTCACTTCCTGCCTGAGGATATTTGCTTCGCGGATCCTTTATGTTCGTAAATACCATTGAAGGTCCGCAGAAAACATAATCTTCAAGTGTTACTCCCTCATAAACAGAAACGTTGTTTTGTATTTTTACATAATTACCAATTACTACATTATTCCCAACGTTCACATTTTGACCGAGTACACAATACTTACCAATTCTGGCTCCTGATTGTACATGAGTGAAATGCCAGATTTTTGTTCCCTCTCCAATTTCGACATTCTCGTCAATTACTGCATGTTCGTTGATGTAGTAGTTAGGCATTTGTTCTTTGTTCTTCGTTAAGTTACCTATTGTCAAAAGCTTATTTAAAAATCAATTTCATTTCTAATTCGATATGCAAGTTGAATTGAGGGACGTGCGTCGTTAATGCCATAACCATTTCCACTTATTATCTCTTTATATACTAAAGTATGTAAGTCCGTAAAACCTTCTGTAAATTCGAGTTCCTTTTCGTCAATTTTAATTGAACGGTAAGTTCTTTTTCCGATAGCTTTTATATTTTCTGGTAAGTCTTCGTAATTAATTGAAAGGCGCCATTTTACAAATGCATTTTCCAGTTCAAGTTCACCCTGCATGGAGCGTTTATTATTTTCAATAATTTGTGAATGGACTGGTTGACCAAAAATCCAGATTAACATGTCGAAAAAATGAATTCCAATATTTGTTGCCACTCCACCCGACTTTTCGATGATTCCTTTCCATGAAAAATCGTACCATAAACCTCGTGCAGTTATATAATCGAGACTTATATTGAATTTTTTTGATGGATTGCTTTTAAGTTCGGTGTCGACTTCGCTTTTTAATTTTATAATTGAAGGATGGACTCGCAATTGTAAAACTGTATAAACTTTTTTGCCGGTTTCTTTTTCAATTGTTTCAAGTGCATCAAGGTTCCATGGGTTGAGAACTATAGGTTTTTCACAAATAGCATTTGCACCAATTCTTAGAGCCAGTCTGATATGCGAATCGTGTAAAAAATTTGGCGAACAAATCGATAAATAATGCACGCGCTCTGAATCCGATTTTCTACGTAACAAATCGAGATGTCGTTCGAATCGTTCAAATTCAACAAAGAAACTGACTTCAGGGAAATAACTGTCCAATAGTCCAACTGAATCGTGTGGGTCTAACGCTGCAACAAGATTATTTCCTGTTTCTTTAATTGCCTTCAAATGTCTTGGAGCTATATAGCCCGCCACGCCTGTAATTGCGAAGTTCATGGGGTTATTTGTTCAATGTTCGTGGTTCAATGTTGGTGGTTCAATGTTCTTGGTTCAATGTTCTTGGTTCAATGTTCTTGGTTCAATGTTCAATGTTGGGAGTTCAATGTTCGTCGTTCAATGTTCAATGTTTGTGGTTTGTAGTTAATGGAATTTTAAGATGGTTAGTCAATACTTTTTAGATATTTGATGAAACCACCAAGCAAATTCTTAATCTTTTTAATGCGATTCTGAATCTGAATAAAATCTCCTTCTTCAATATAATTTAGATCTAATGCCAGATATATTAAAGATTCTACTTCTGATGACGACCTGTATGAATACTTAAGAAAATTAATAAATGATTTAGCTGAACCACTATCGAAACCTTCTGCAATATTACTCATTATTGAAATTGACGCTCTTTGTATTTGATCTTTTAATCCAAAGTCTTTACTGAATTTTGTCCCAGATGTTAATTTATAAATTTCGCTAACAAGTAACCTGGCTTCTTTCCAGGAATCAATATCAGTAAAATTATTTATCTTCATATAAACTTCAGCACTTCCGCACCTTGAACAAAATAACAAAATCACGCTTTAAACACATTCCCTTCACTTATACCTTTAGCTTTAAATGCGTTGCGAGTATCGAGAATTAGTCGGGCATGTTTACGTATGAAATCATAGTCATAATCGTCGTGGTCGGTTGCAAGTAAAACAAGGTCGTAAAGTCGTATTACATCTTTTGTTAATTCCACTGAATTCATATCAAAATTATATTTTCGTGTTGGAGGTAGCTTGGGCACATAGGGGTCGTTATAATCAACTTCGGCTCCTCGTTCTCGTAGTAATTCAATTAATTTGAGCGAAGGAGACTCTCTCATATCATCCACATTCTTTTTATATGCAACTCCAAGTATTAAAATCTTACTTCCTTTCATTGCCTTGTGTGCCTGGTTCAATACTTCGATAGCTCTTTCGACCACATAGTAAGGTTGAAATGTGTTTACTTCACCAGCAAGTTCAATAAACTTTGTGTTTACTTCATATTCACGTGCTTTCCAGGTCAGGTAAAACGGGTCAATTGGTATGCAGTGCCCACCAAGTCCTGGTCCCGGATAAAATGCCTGGAACCCGAAAGGCTTTGTTTTGGCTGCTTCAATCACTTCCCATATATCGATATTCATCCTTTCAAATACAACTTTCAATTCATTCACAAGCGCAATGTTAACAGAACGATAGATGTTTTCGAGTAATTTGGCAGCTTCAGCCACACGAGGCGAAGAAACCGGAACGGTAGTTTTTATTATTTTATTATAAAGAGCAACTGCTACTTCAGTACAATTTTCAGTAACCCCACCAATAATCTTAGGAATTGTAGAGGTCGTAAAATCTTTATTTCCGGGGTCCTCTCTTTCAGGACTGAAAGCAAGGAAGAAATCTTTACCTGGGGTGTAGGGATTAGGGATTAGGGATTGGGGATTAGTATTCAGGTATTGGGGATTAGTATTCAGGGATTGAGGATTAGTATTTTGAATTTGTGGTGCAGATTCGAATAATGGTAATAGTACTTCCTCCGTTGTCCCAGGATAAGTAGTACTTTCTAAAGTTATTAATTGACCTTTTTGTAAGTATTTTTGAATAGTAAGTGCTGTATCTTTAACAAATCTCAAGTCTGGTTCACGATGTTCGTCTAATGGAGTAGGAACACATATAATAATTGCATCACATTCTTTGAGTCTTGCAAAATCCGATGTTGCCTGAAATTTCTTTTTCTTTAAAATTTCTTTAATCAATTTTGAATCGATATGTTTAATGTAGCTTTTTCCTTCGTTTAATAAAGGAATTTTTTTCTCGTCAATATCAAAACCGATTACATTAAATCCATTATTAGCAAATGTAATTGTGAGCGGTAAACCGACATATCCCATTCCAATAACGCCCACAATGGCGCTTTTATTTTCGATCTTTTCGAGGAGATTTTTTTTGTAATTCATTTATGTCTCGAGTTAATTGGTTGATTTGTTGTCAGTTGAATAGTTATATGATAAGTTTACATTGCTTTGTTTTTTTATTACACCCAGGTTTATATTAGAGTTTGCTTCGCTCATTTCATTCGCTCGCAAAGACGTTTGTATCATTTGTTGAAAATACTGTCTCTTAATTGTTATGTCAAATCTCCTTACCATAGGCGGGGGACGACGCAATCTCATTTAGCTATAGTAAAGTGTGATTAAACTCACCGTGCGGTTGCTGAGTGCAAAGCAAATCAGAGCAACCGTAATTGTTATCTTCGTAAGTGGTAGTTTTGGGATTTCTTAGAGTTTGCTTCGCTCACTTCGTTCGCTCGCAAAGACAAGCGTGTGTATTGAGTTTGCTTCGCTCACTTCGTTCGCTCGCAAAGACAAGCGTGTGTAGTGAGTTTGCTTCGTTCGTTTCACTCTCTCGCAAAGACGTTTGTTACATTTGTTTGTAAAGACGAGGTTATGTGTTTTAAGTTTGCTTCGCTCACTTCGTTCGCTCGCAAAGACAAGCGTGTGTAGTGAGTTTGCTTCGCTCGTTTCACTCGCTCGCAAAGACGTCTGTATCACTTACTTTCAAAGACTGGTGTTTCAATCACATAAAAACCAAACCTTAAACATTCAACTCATAACCTTGAACGTTGAACATAGAACCATGAACCTTGAACAAAGAACGTTGAACTCCCTAACCCCTATTCCCTAATATCTACAGCTCCGCCACGTGAGTCACATGGCTCATAAATAGACACAGAGTAGAAAATTATGGGCTAATATTAAATCTTTTCTTTGGCTTTTGATAGTACTATAAATTCAATTTGATTGCGTTATATTGAATACGTTGCCCTAACTTACTTGCCCTAAAAAACGTGCACAAATATAGAAGTATTAAAATATCCTCGCAAGTAAAAAGTAATCATTAATTGATTACTTAATAAAAAAATAATAGTCGATAAATTTACTCGGAGCTACATGTCATTAAATTATACTCAAAGCATTACATCGGTCAATATTTTTTTGCTTTTCAAACTATATACAAACAACAGAATAACAATTAATTAAAGAGAGTTACTTATCAATTTTCAAAATAATATTTTCTTTTTTTCTTTTATCGAGGACATCCGATTTATACGTAGATTTGAACAAATCAAAGATATTAATTCCCTCTTTTCTTAACGTAGAATTAATCTTTTGTGATTCTTTATTTGCAACCGATTTTAAATCGATTTTATTCTTATCTACGGAGGGTTTATCTAATGATTGCTGAATTTCATTTTCTTCTTGAAGACTATTTAATTCATTGTCCAACTCGTGCTCTTTCGATTCTTCGTCCTTGAATGAAGGGTCGAGAGCAAAGATTGCGATTGCAAAGATTTTATCGTTTTGATTTTTTGCTTCGGAAGCGCGCATATCGAAGCTATAAATTTCTGTATAGTCATTTACCCTGCCGATATTGCTCAATCCTACCTGCTGGATCTTAAATCTAAATTGACTAAACGGCAAATTAAATTTCAAAAAAGCCAGATCTTTAATTGCATAAATTGGGTCGAAATAGATTAATTCCATTTCATTATCGATTTCGAGGAAGAAACCGTATTTTGTAGAATAAGCGTCGAGATGTGGATCATTAGTCAGTAGCCTGTAGACAATCATATTTTTAGCCACAGGCTCTTTGACTATATTGCAAACTTCCGTATAGCTTATCGGTCGGGGCTGTTTAATATTTTCCTGTTTATAAATGACTCTGAAATTATCTTCAAATCGGTTTTGTGAATAAATCAGAATATCTTTTCTACGGACATCGAGAGTTTCGAGATACATTTCTCAAGCCCATCTAATTAAACCGAGTTCAAACTGGTTAATCAATAAATCGTGTTTCGGGAGAATACGAAGAGTAAATCCGAATTGACCTGTATTCGTGCATTCGATTTCACCTTTATAGGTATATCTACCGTCTTTCGATTTTTTGGGAACGTATTTCATATTGACATTATTTTTCTCTTTGCCGCCGTTATCAATTTTACCGTAATAAATCTGAACGTCGACATCATCCGGCGTTAAATTTCCAAGTTCAACTTCGGCAGTAACGGGGTATTTATTACCTACTTTTAATTCCTTTCCTTTTAATTCTTCAGCAATACTAATAAACTTAACCTTATTCCAGTTATTATAGACGTTTTGTTTCCAGGCAGTGAATTCCTTTGCTTTTTTCCATTTATTACTCATTAACAAAAGACGTTTTTCATACGCTTTGAAATAGAATCGTTCGGCATATTCTCTTACCATTCGATGAGTGTTGAAAAAAGGACCGAGAGTACGCATCGAATTTTTCATCATATTAATCCATCCGCGCGGCAATTTATCTTCGCCCCGATTATAAAAGAGCGGAACAATTTCTTTTTCGATCGCTTCATAAATAAGTCGTGATTCAACCTCGTCCTGATATTCGAGATTTTCATACTCTTCGCCATTGCCAATTTTCCAGCCGACTTCGTGATTGTAAGCTTCGTCCCACCAGCCGTCGAGCACACTCAAATTCAAGCCTCCGTTTGCAATTACTTTCATGCCGGAAGTGCCGCTGGCTTCAAGGGGTCTACGTGGATTATTGAGCCATACATCACAGCCTTCAACCATATAGCGTGCCACGTTCATATCATAATTTTCGATAAATACAATTTTTTTTCGCAATGATGGTTCTTTAGTCATTGCAATTACTTCTTGAATCAACTTTTTCCCTTCTTCATCCTTAGGATGGGCTTTCCCAGCAAAGATTAATTGAACTGGATAGTCGGGATTGCAGAGAATACTTTCGAGACGTTCGATATCCCTGAATATGAGATTTGCCCTTTTGTACGTAGCAAAACGTCGTGCAAATCCGATTGTCAATGCCTGAGCATCCAGAACCTCTTTAGCGGCTTTTATTTCAGAAGCAGATCCACCACGTTGCATAATCTGCTTTTTCAAACGGTTACGTGCAAATGCCACAAGTCGTTCGCGTCTTCTTTCGTGTGTACGCCACAATTCTTCGTCTGGTATTTCATCAATTCTTTTCCAGACTTCTTCGTCTGAAGGGTCGCGATTAAATTTTTCACCTAAGTAACGGAACAATAATTCGTGCATATCATTCGATAAATGCGAATGAATATGAACGCCGTTTGTAATATGTTCAATTGGAATTTCGTCGAATGGAATATCAGGAAATCCACTCTGCCACATTTTTTTAGAAACATGACCGTGCAGTCTACTTACACCGTTAACGAATCCCGCCATATTCATAGCCAGATGCGCCATGTTGAAATTTGCAGGTTCTTTATCTTTTACGATTGTTCCGAGTTTATAGAAAGTCTTATCGTCGATTTGTAGTTCTTCTCTATAATATCTACCAAAATATTTTTCTATTAAATCATTAGGAAAAATATCAATACCTGCAGGCACGGGTGTATGTGTGGTAAATATGTTAGAATGATAATTGATATCTTTAGCCTCGTTAAAGGAGAGTCCATAAATTTTAATTAGTAGGCGTATTCTTTCAAGAGCAAGGAAAGCAGAATGTCCCTCGTTCATATGACAGACAAGAGGACTAATTTTCATTGCATGTAGAGCGCGAATGCCGCCAATACCCAGTACAATTTCCTGCTGAATCCTGGTTTCAATATTGCCCCCGTAGAGAGTGCGTGTAATCTTTCTATCTTCTTCCCGGTTCTCCGGTACATTGGTGTCAAGAAGATAAAGTGGTATTCTACCGATTTCAATTTTCCAGATCTGAAAATATACTTTCCTATCTGGAAAGTCGAGTTCGATTTTTAAAGGTGTATTACCACCATTTTCAGTAACTAAGTTCATCGGTTGGTTATAGAAATCGGTAATTTCGTATCTTTCCTGTTGCCAGCCATCATTGGTTAGATATTGCTGGAAGTAGCCTTCTTTGTAACAGAGTCCTACACCAACAAGTGGAATGCCGAGGTCGCTTGAAGATTTTAAATGGTCGCCCGATAAAACGCCGAGACCACCTGAATAAATTTGTAACGATTCTGTTAAACCATACTCAGCAGAAAAATATGCGATTACGTTTTCATTACCATAATTATAGTTTTTTTGATACCATGTTTTTTCTTCTTTATATACTTTGAGTTGAGTATAAACTCTTTCCATGTGAGCCAAGAAGCTGTCGTCGGCAGCCACATCGTTCAGTCTTTTTTGACTAATTTTTCCCAGCATTAATACGGGATTATGGTAAGTCTCTTCCCACAATTGTGGATCGAGTCTACGTAACAAATCAATTGCGTCGTAATTCCACGTCCAGAAAAGATTGTATACAATTTCTCTGAGTGGTTCGAGATTATCTGGTAAAGAAGGAACTACATTGAATCTGCCGATATAATTAATCATTTATTTTTTCCCTTTATTTTGCTTCTATAAAAAACGGTATTCAATTTAATAAAATTTTTTGTAACAACGATAATTGAAAAAATTGCAATAATATTTTTGCGTGTGTTAGAATTATTTAAGATGATGGATACTTTGAGAACGATTTTGATTTAACTCCGTCTTTGTGAGGGAGCAAATCGTATGTCTTTGCGAGAGAGCGAAGCGAACGAAGCAAACTCAAAAAAACAACCTCGTCTTTGCGAGCAAATAAAATGAGCGAAGCAAACTCAATACACACGCTTGTCTTTGCGAGCGAGTGAAACGAGCGAAGCAAACTCAAAAAAAAACAACCTCGTCTTTGCGAGCAAGTGTAACGAATATCTTTGTGGAAGAACAAAAAGTATGTCTTTGCGAGTGAGCGAAGCGAACGAAGCAAACTCAAAAAAAACACAACCTAGTCTTTGCGAGCGAACGAAGTGAGCGAAGCAAACTCTAAAGAATCCCAAAACTGCCACTTACTAAAATAACAATTACGGTTGCTTCGATTGCTTTGCACTCAGCAACCGTAGTATGAAGTTTATCACACTTTACTAAAGCTACATGAGATTGCTTCGTCAGCCCCGCCTAAGGCGGGGCTGACTCGCAATGACATGTGAAAGGCAGTCTCTGTGAGTGAGTGAAACGAACGTCTTTGCGAGCAAGTGTAACGAATATCTTTGTGGAAGAACAAAAAGTATGTCTTTGCGAGCGAGTGAAACGAGCGAAGCAAACTCAAAAAAAACAACCTCGTCTTTGCGAGGAATGAGCCAAAGGCTAATGATAAAGCAAATTCTGAACATCCCTTTCGTCTTTGCGAGTGAGCGAAGCGAACGAAGCAAACTCAAAAAAACAACCTCGTCTTTGCGAGCGAACGAAGCAAACTCTAAAGAATCCCAAATACTACCACCTACTAAGATAACATTGGCGGTTGCTTCGATTGCTTTGCTCTCAGCAACCGTAGTATGAAGTTTATCACACTTTACAAAGGCTACATGGGATTGCTTCGTCAGCCCCGCCTTAGGCGGGGCTGACTCGCAATGACATGTAAGAGACAGTCTTTGATTCTAACAAACTCCTCTGCTTGCCATAACACATAGTTTGATATATAAAAAAAAGTCCCGCCTGGAAGCGGGACTTTGAATTTTTAGAAGAGTGAAATTTATTAATACATATCACCCATACCATGCGGCATGGCAGGAGTAGCTTTTTCTTCTTCTTTTTTCTCGTAAACAACAGCTTCTGTAGTAATCAACAGAGAAGCTACCGAAGCAGCATTTTCGAGAGCAGTGCGAGTTACTTTTGTAGGATCGATAACGCCGGCTTTCATTAGATTTTCGTATGTTTCAGTCTGAGCGTTGAAACCGTAGTCATCCTTTCCTTCGAGAACTTTATTGAGAACCACTGCGCCTTCTAAACCGGCATTAGCAGCTATTTGTTTGAGAGGTTCTTCGAGAGCTTTTTGTACAATACGAACACCAGTTGTCTGGTCGTCGTTTTCACCTTTAACTTTGTCGAGTGATTTAATTGCACGAACCAGAGCAACGCCACCACCTGGAATAATACCTTCTTCAACTGCAGCTCTTGTAGCATGGAGAGCGTCTTCAACGCGTGCTTTCTTTTCTTTCATTTCAACTTCGGTAGCGGCACCAATTTTCAGAACTGCAACGCCACCTGATAATTTAGCCAGACGTTCCTGCAATTTTTCTCTGTCATAGTCCGAAGTAGTTTTTTCAATCTGAGCTTTAATTTCATTAATTCTCTTCTTAATATCGTCAGGATTACCAGCCCCTTCGACAATTGTTGTGTTATCCTTGTCAACGGTAATTCTTTTAGCTCTTCCAAGATATTCGAGAGTAGCGTTTTCGAGTTTGAATCCTCTTTCTTCGGAAATGACAGTACCATTTGTAAGGATTGCAATATCTTCGAGCATTGCTTTACGTCTGTCGCCAAATCCAGGAGCTTTAACAGCGCAAACCTTGAGGGTACCACGCAATTTATTTACAACAAGTGTTGCAAGAGCTTCGCCTTCGAGGTCTTCGGCAATGATTAAAAGACTTCTACCAGCTTGAGCAATTTTTTCGAGAATTGGCAGAAGGTCTTTCATAGCCGAAATTTTCTTGTCGTGAATCAAAATGTATGCATCTTCAAGAACTGCCTCCATAGTTTCCGAATTTGTTACGAAGTATGGAGAAATATAACCGCGGTCGAATTGCATACCTTCGACAACTTCAAGAGTAGTTTCAGCGGATTTACTTTCTTCGACAGTAATAACGCCGTCTTTGCCAACTTTTTCCATAGCATCTGCAATCAAATCGCCAATGGCCTTATCGTTATTAGCAGAAATTGCGCCGACCTGAGCAATTTCATCGCGACCGCCAACTTCTTTGCTAATCGATTTTAGATATTCGATAACTTTTGCAACAGCAATATCGATACCGCGTTTTAGATCCATTGGATTTGCGCCAGCAGTAACGTTTTTCAAGCCTTCGCGGAAAATAGCCTGAGCCAATACAGTTGCAGTTGTTGTACCGTCGCCGGCAACATCACTCGTTTTCGAAGCAACTTCGCGCACCATCTGAGCGCCCATATTTTCAATCGGATCTTCCAATTCGATTTCTTTGGCTACTGTAACGCCGTCTTTTGTAACAGTTGGAGCGCCGAATTTTTTATCTATAACTACATTGCGTCCTTTTGGACCCAGAGTAACTTTAACCGCATTTGCTAATTTATCAACGCCTACTTTAAGAGCACTTCTTGCATCAGTGCTGAATTCAATTACTTTTGCTGCCATAATAATCCTCCTTTTTTATCAAACTTTATTTTTGAACGATACCGTAAATGTCGCTTTCGCGCATAATCAGATATTCTTCGCCGTCAATTTTAACTTCTGTTCCGGAATATTTTCCGTACAAAACGGAATCTCCGACCTTAACGTGCATATTAATTAATTTTCCGTCTTCTGTAATTCTACCCTCACCGACGGCAACTACTGTGCCTTCGATCGGCTTTTCTTTTGCAGTATCTGGCAAAATAATTCCACCTTTTGTGGTTTCTTCGGCTTCTTTCGGTTTTACAATTACTCTGTCAGCCAAAGGTTTAATCTTGAATTCTGCCATATCTTTACCTCCTTTTAATTTTAAGTTTATTAGCACTCTTTTTTAACGAGTGCTAATATAAATTTATTGAATCATTTTGTCAAGTATTTTTCTTTGATTTTTGCATAAAATAAGCGTTTTTAGATAGGATTAAATATCTTTTTAATCTTTCTCCACGCTCCTTGCAAAAATATAATCGAGATTTGTCAGCATTTTTTCGGGATTAAAAACTTCCTCGATTTCTGCTTTCGATAGATATTTCAATGCGTCAGGGGATTTAAGAAGTTCGTCTTTCAGATTTGTCGATTTATCCTGCCAGACTTTCATGGAGCAGTCCTGTACGATTTTATAAGCTTCTTCTCGCGTAATTCCCTTTTCAACCAGCTTAAGCAAAATTTTCTGTGAGAAAATAAGTCCACGAGTTTTATTAAGATTTTCGAGCATATTTTCGGGATAGATGACCAAATTGTCGATCAATTTTATTGTAAGATTGAGCATATAATCGAGCGCAATACAACTATCGGGCAGAATAACGCGCTCGGCCGAAGAATGGGAAATATCGCGTTCATGCCAGAGAGGTACGTTTTCAAGAGCCGCAATTGAATTAGCTCTCAATATACGAGCCAGTCCACTTAGACGTTCACTAACAATCGGATTTCTCTTATGTGGCATTGCAGAAGAACCTTTTTGCCCTTTCGAAAAATATTCTTCGGCTTCGAGGACTTCAGTGCGTTGCAAATGCCTGATTTCAATGGCTATTTTATCGAGTGTGGTACCGATAATTGCAAGAGTGGTAAGAAACTCGGCGTGTCGGTCGCGTTGAACTACCTGAGTGGCAACCGGCTCGGCTTTCAAACCGAGATTTTTACACACATATTCTTCAACTTGCGGTGATAGATGATCGAAAGTTCCAACTGCTCCTGAAATTTTTCCAACGCTAACATTTTGAATTGCCCTTTCGAGTCGATCAATATTTCTCTTTGTTTCTTCGTACCAGAGAGCGAACTTTAATCCCATCGAATATGGTTCGGCATGAATTCCGTGACTGCGTCCCACACAAATAGTTCTTTTATGTTCGAGTGCTCTTTTTTTCAGCACTTTTTTTAATTCGTATAGACCCTTTAATAACAATTCGCCTGCAGTTTTAATTTGATAAGCAAGTGCAGTGTCGAGCACATCCGACGAGGTCATGCCGTAATGAATATGGCGCGACGCCGGTCCAACAAATTCAGCCACACAGGTCAGAAAAGCAATAACGTCGTGTTTGGTAGTTTCTTCAATTTCAAGAATTCGTTTTAAATCGAAATTAGCTTTTTCTTTTATCTCTTTAAAATCCTCGTCTGGAATTTCACCCATTTTATGACGAGCTTCGCAGGCTAAAATTTCCACTTTTAACCACGTTTCGAATTTGAATTGATCGCTCCAGATATGCCCCATTTCGGGACGGGTATAACGGGAAATCATTACTTCCTCTCCAGTTTCATTTTCTTGATAAGAATTTTATTATCCCTCATAATTTTAACGTCAATTACATCGCCGGGTCTGAATTCCTGCAGAATGCCGATTAATGTGTTTTCGTTATTGACCTTAAAATTATTTATTCCGAGAATGATGTCATAGACCTTAAAACCAGCTTTATCTGCTGGCGAATTTTTTATCACATTTGTGATTATTACTCCATGAGAACTTTTTAGATCGTAAGCTTTAGCAATGGAAGGATCGATAGTTTGAATACTCAGACCCGTCCAGAATTCGCGGTCGATTTTGCCGTTTTCTTTCAACTCTTTAATTACTTTTTTGATTTTATTCGAGGGAATTGCAAAACCAACGCCCACATTGCCGGATGAGCCTTGAGCAGTATAAATTAAAGTATTCATTCCGATTAATTGCCCGAATGCATTTACAAGAGGACCGCCACTGTTTCCTGAATTAATTGCTGCGTCGGTTTGAAGCATATCGACATAATATCGATTGTTTGCTGCGCCCAGATTCATTCCCTTAGCACTTATTACTCCTACAGTAACTGTCGGTTGATCGTTGATGTCAAAAAGACCAAAGGGATTTCCCAGAGCAATTACCCATTCTCCAATCAATATGCTGTCGGAATTACCGAATTCGATGTAAGGCAGATTTGTAGCGTCGATTTTAAGCAGGCAAATGTCCGAGACTGGATCGGTGCCGACTATTTCGGCTTCATACTGTGAACCGTCTGTTAATGTAACAATAGCTTCAACCGCATTACCCGCTACGTGATCGTTCGTTAAAATATATCCATCCGGCGATATAATTGTACCAGAACCTAAACTCCTGACCTGCTGATTATAAAAGCGGTCGCCAAAAAATTGTCGGAAAAACGGATCGATTGAAAAGATGTCTCTGTATTGTCTGATTTCGGTGACGTTAATGCCCACAACCGCTGAGCTCACTCTTTTTACTGTTTCAGTAATAATTGTATTTCGTGAGTTTGATATGCTATCATTCACCTGAATTGAGTTGGCGAACTTAGAATTTAGATTCGAAGATTCTAAAATTTTATCTAAATCATTTGAGCCGGGTTTTGCAACTACAAAGGCATAAAATAAAATCAGAATTGACGTGGTTATAGCAGAAGAAAGGAGTGCTAATTTAAGATTTTTCATTTTATTCACCTTTTTTACTTTTTGCAAGACTGGAAAAATATTCTTTAATAGGGAGAATATGTTTGGACAAAATAATCAGTAGCATTAAAGAAACCAGTATGCTGAAAATTAAAGTATCGGATGCCGAAGGCGAAGTATATTTATTAAGAATATCACCTGATGTAAATGAAAGCAAACCTGTCAACAAAGTTGCAGTAAAATTAGCAAAATGCACGTGGCGTCTGAACAAAAAAGCCACCAACCAGAGAATCACCCAGATACTCAGTACCGGTATCGAAATTAGCAAAGCGCCGCCTGCAGCGGTTGCCAATCCCCTTCCTCCTTTGAAATTTATCCAGAATGAATAGCAATGACTCAATACCGCACCAATGAGTGCAATCATCATAAATTCAAATTTATGCCCGAATAAATATTCAGCAATCCAGACGCTCAGGAATCCTTTCAGTGCATCGATAACAAAAACGATTAATCCAACCATTTTTGAATTAGTAACTTCATAAGAATTCATTGCACCCACATTGCCCGAGCCTGCTTTAGTAATGTCAATCTTCTTTGATTTTTTAAGAAGCAAATATGCCGTGGGAATAGAACCAAAGAGTATGCCTATTAATAAACTTAAAAGATAATTCATATAAAAACCGTTTTTATCATATTGCAAATCTACTAAAATTGAGCCTGCACAGAAAACCCGTCCTTCAACAAATTAAAATATTAATATGTTTCAACAGAGATGGTCTACTGAAGCGAGGACTATTGATTCTGCTTTAAAGCCTTTTTAAAATATTCGAGAGTTCGCTTTAACCCTTCCTGCCTGGAGATTTTGGGTTCCCAGCCGAGAATTTCTCTGGCTCGTGAGATATCGGGTCTTCTTACTTTTGGATCATCCTGCGGTAATTCTTTATAAATAATTTTGCTTTTTGAATTACACAATTCAATAACTTCTTCGGCAAACTGTTTCAAAGATACTTCGTCGGGATTGCCAATATTAACAGGATAAACTTCATTGGACATTAACAATTTGAAAACGCCATCTACAAGGTCGTCTACGTAGCAGAAACTACGGGTTTGCGAACCATCGCCAAATACTGTTAAATCTTCTCCTTTGAGGGCTTGCATAAAAAATGTGGGAAGTGCTCTGCCGTCGTCGATTCGCATGCGAGGACCGTATGTATTGAAGATTCTTACTATTCTTGTGCTTAGCCCATGATATCTGTGATAAGCCATCGTCATTGCTTCGGCAAATCGTTTAGCTTCGTCGTATACTCCGCGTGGCCCAACGGGATTAACATTACCCCAGTAATCTTCACTTTGTGGGTGTACGAGTGGATCGCCGTAAACTTCAGAAGTGGACGCCAATAGAAATAAAGCTTTTTTCTCTTTTGCAAGTCCAAGTGCTTTATGAGTTCCAAGCGAACCTACTTTAAGCGTTTGTATCGGAAGTTTGAGATAATCGATTGGACTGGCGGGTGAAGCAAAATGAAGCACATAATCGACGTCGTGTGGTACGTGGATATAGTTTGTAACGTCGAGCTTTATGAACTGGAAATTCTCATTGCCAAAGAGATGCTCAATATTTTCTATTCTGCCTGTTAGAAGATTATCCAGACAAATTACTTTAATTCCTTCTGAAATTAAACGGTCGCACAGGTGTGAGCCGAGGAACCCTGCGCCGCCTGTAATTACTGCAGTTTTCTTGAATGTCAATCTATTTTTACCTTACTCTTGTTTGAACCATTTGTTGGATTTGAATAATAGTAATAATATTTATAGTAAGAACCATATCCACTGCGATAGCTGAAGTTATTCAGGACAGTACCGATGAAAGTTGAATTATCGCGACGCAGCATTTCAACTGATTTTTCGAGTAAATCTATTTCTGTAAAGTTTGCTGATACAACCAGTATAGTAGCATCGACAATTTGAGAAAGTATTTCCGAGTCGGTAACTGCAATCAACGGCGGGGAATCGAAAACAACATAGTCATATTCTTCTTTAAGTTTCTTTATGAAATTAAGCATCTGGTCGGAGCCAAGGATTTCGGAAGGATTAGGAGGTATTGTTCCAGCACTGACATAACTCAGGTTGTTGACGTTTGTAGTCCTGATTATTTCTTCATAGGTCACCTGTCCGAAGAAGTAATCTGTAAAACCGGCAAATCTTTTATGACCAAAAATATTATGTAGTCTCGGTTTTCTGAGATCGGCATCGACGATAATTGTTTTAAAATTTGCATAAGCCAGACTTCCGGCTAAATTGACGGCCGTTGTTGTTTTTCCTTCCTGAGATCGGGGCGAAGTAATTAAGATCGTCCTGAGAGAATTCCTGTCGATCTTGGAAAATTTTATTCGAGTTCTCAGGGCTCTATAGGCTTCACTGGCGCTTGCATCGGGCTTCTTGGAAACAATAAATTCAAGTTCAGGATTGGTTTCAATTCCGTCAATGTGCGGTATCCAGGCAAGTATATTAATATTCCTGTTTTGAATATCTTCAGGAGTTTTGATTGTATTGTCAAAATTGTGCCGCAGAAATGCAAATCCCAGACCGAGTCCAACTCCAATTACCAATCCCACAAGAACTATCAGAATCCTGTTTGGTTTTGAAGGCACTGTGGGAATTATTGCCGGATCGACAATTAAAACATTACCGGGAACAGATTGCTCGTTTATAATTGCTTCCTGATATTTCTCTTCTACCTGAAGGTATAATTTTTCGTAGGCTTGTTTTTCTCTTGTAAGACGTGCAAGATCAATTGAACTTGTGGGAAGTCGATTCAACCTTTTATCGTATTCGGCTACAATATCGCTTAGTTTGTCGTATGAAGCTTTTAGAGACCGATACTTTACCTCTTCTTCGAGTACTTTTCTGGTTAGTTCTTTAATTTCTTCTGGACTAGAAGCAAGTATACCTGCACGATAAATTGTTAACTGATTATTAAGTTTTTCTTTTAAGTCGTTAATCTTGGCGTCGAATTCACGAATAATTTCAGAACGACGGGGTGAATCTTTATATGACGATAATGCTCTGTCCTTTTGAGTTTGAAGATCGGCTATCTGTAATTGAAGATTTTTAATGTATGGTTCTGTAGCAAAGCTTTCGATGTAATCGTTTATATTCGGATCCTGCTTGGCAAGTTCTGCTTTATATTGTTTGAGAGTATTTTCTGTTATAGTAAGGTCGATTTTAGTGGCATTCATTTTCGATTCGAAATCGGTCGTCTGTTCAATAAGCGCTTTTGCCTGTTCGGGCAGTTCCACAATTCCTTTCTCTTCCTGGTACAATCTCAGCGCTTCTTCTACCGCCGACAATTCCGCCAGCTTTTCCTCACGTTGCCGCGCCAGGAATTCTTTGATCGAAGTCAATTGCTGCCTGTTATATTTTAAATTAGTTTCTCTGTAAATATCCGCATAACAATTAGCAATTAATGACGCTTCATAAGGCGACCTGGATTCGACAGAAATTTCAATTATATCGAGTCCCCTCTTTTGCGATATATCGACATTCGATTCAAGAAGATCAATGATTTCTTCAACAGTAAGAAGGGAGGGTTTACTACTCCTATCCTCTTTACTAACTATAAGGGCAAATTTATTCTTGTCGCGGGATAATTTAAAAGAATCGATAAGAGATTGTGCCACCTGGTTGCGTAAGGAATAACTTTTGAGTATCTCAATTTCGTTTGCGATGAAACGGTCACTTCCAAAATCTTGAAATTCTGGAATTAAAGGAGCATCAAGAATATTGCCCTGAGGTTTTGTAATTTTTAATGCAGTAGTTGATTTATAAACGTTGGGCGCATTTAGAGCATAAACAATGGCTACGATGAGCGCAGTCAAACTTATGACTGTTATACTCCATATATTCAATCGAATCAGGTTAATATAATCTCGAAGCGAATTATTCTCCTGATAAAAATTATTATCGTTGTTATTCACGTTACCCTCACTAATTACCTGTTATATTTAATATAAGAATTGTCAAGGATATTAAAGCACTGAGAACGGAGACAATTATACTCACAGTTTCACGTGTATAAAGTCGTGGAGCGCCTGGAACAACCAGAACATCCCCCGCCTCAAGATGTGGTAGTTGAACCGACCTGGAATCGAGCTCCGATTCGTACATAATATCATTGTAGTTTACTTTAATCAGGCTTTGAGTTGAATCCGGATTAATACGGTATATTCTCAGATCGTCCAGATGAGCCGCATCGGTAGGTCCTCCAGCATACGATAAAAGATCCAAAACTGTCGTATAAACAGGCACAATATACTTCCCCGGATATTTTACGAATCCCCAGACCGCTACTTTAATATTGACAGATTCAGGATCTGATAGGTCAAAATAACCGGTCTGTTGATTATATCTTTGTAACATCGACGAACCTAATTCATAATCTTTAATTTGACTATAGGTATTCGATACAATGAATAACACTGTAATGAAAACAAAAATACTTTTCATGACCCTCACTTTCTTTTTTTAATCTGTTTGAAGGGACAACCGTTTAGATGAAATAAAGCTGCCCAATAATCCAAGAGAAATTCCGAGTATTAATATAAGTAAATAAATTACATTAAAAAACTTGACAAAATTAATATTATTTAAAATTTCATTCAACAGAAGCCCTAACAAATAGAGAATAAAAAGTGCCGATAAAGAAGAAAGAATTCCAACAAGAATGCCATAGAGGATAATCGGTATTTTCAATGTAACCAATTTTGCTCCAACGAGTTTCATCGTTTTATACAATTGATAATTAGCTTCAATCTGAAGCCGGCTATTGGTATAAACCAGATACACAGATAGGATAACAAGAGCCGCCGAAAAAAGATATATCAGAATCTGAAGCGAATCAAGATAATTGAATAGTTTCAGTACAAAATCATAATCGTAAATTACATCTGTCACACCGCTTATTTTTTTTATCCTTTCAATCTCCTTTTCAAAATTCAGTGGATTAATCCTGTCCGGATTAAATTTAACTACAAATGATCGTGGTAGTGGATTATCGCTCAGGATCTCTCTAAAATCTTCGCCCGTCTCCTTAATAAATTCCTCGGCAGCCTCGTCTTTGTCGATAAAACGTACCGAAGAAATTGAAGAGATATCATTCAAGAGCGATTTGATGTCATTTATCTGGCTTTCGTTTAGATAATCGTCGACAAAAACCGATACCTCAATGTTCCTCTTAATTTTATCTGCTAACTTCGATGAAAAATAGATCATACCCGCTGAAAAGCTGCACATGAGCACGGCTATTGTAGTGATTGAAACAATGACGATAGTTGCAAACGGAGAACGTTTGAAAATTTTAAAGGCTTCCTTAAAATAAAAAGAAATCATAATGAAAAATCCTAATAATTCGACTCATCTATCCAGCGATAGATTTGCCATTTGTTATTATTCTTAATGAGCTCAAGATTGACCTTACCATCAATATATTCGATATCAACTGGTGAAAATGCTACAGTCAAATTAAAACTTCTTACGATATGTGTTGAATCGCCGCTAATAATAATTATATTATTCCAGACAAGATCGAGCCTTTGAGTGTTCTGAAAAAGACCGTAAGTTGTTTTCATTTCCTCGTCTCTGCCCCAGCTGATGTCGTAACCTTTATCGTAATCGCGATAGGTAAAAATAAAATCGGGATGAAGCAATTGACTGTAGATCAAAGTATCTTTGAAAGTATATGCGTATTGAAAATTTTTAAATACTCCTTCAATATCGCTCTGGTTACTGATCAGGCGGTCGCCAGTACCGATCGACTCGTCTAATTTGGGTGCAAAAGGATTAACGCATGAGCTAAGCATAAGCAACAATATGTAAGCTATCGACTTATTAATTTGTTATTCTCCCTTTTAATTCGCTCCAACATTGAGAAGATTCACTTTTATAGTCCCGCCATTCAACAATAACCCACTGCTCGCGAGAATCTTTATAAACGCTCAGCTGAGAAGTTCCTTTATATTCTCCTGCGAGGGCTTTATTTGTTGTGTTAATTAGAAGCGTATAATCGAAGACGTAAATTGCGCTGTCGCTGAAACGGTTTTCGTTCAAGTTATTGAGTGATAAACTAATATTTTTCCCTTCGGATAAGTTAGCTTTCAAATTTTCCATAAAAAGGCGTTCGGAATTGAGATCCCAATTTAATAATGCCGGATTCGCTGCAACGGCCTGGCCAGCTGGAACAAATTTGTATTCTTTATCGAGAAAATTTTTGTCGACAAAACATGCCAGATAATTTTCGGTAATCTTTTCTTCAATTGATGATTCGAAATTTTGCAATAAAATTTCGGGTGAGGTAGCAGTTAAAAAACTTGAGCTCGGTTTTATCGGTTCTTCCGCTTCACGTGTAGTAATCAGATCGCATGACGTCAGTAGAATTAATATCGATATATATACGATGTATTTCATTTTTTGAAAAACATTATTAACCGAGGCGAATTGTCGGAGTAAGAACTTCCGTTATAATCGCCATATAAATTAACCAATTTGTACCCAAATTGCTCGAATTTCTTGATCAGTGTGTGTGAGCTGTAAAGTTTAACAGATTCGTAGAACGTTTTGATCTTATTTCCGTTATTAATTTCAATTTTTTTAATAACCCTTTTATTTCTGATCGACCGTTTTTCGGTAATTACCAGGCCGTTTATTTTCCTGATCGTTTCGGCTTCGAGATTTTTTTCAAGATATGTTTTATTTAAATAATCGAAAACGTACCATCCGTCGTTATTAAGAAATTTGTAGGACCTCTCGATAAAAGAAAAATTTTCCTCGTCGCTCTCAAAATATCCAAAACTCGTAAACAAATTCAAGATAAGATCGAATCGGACTTTGAAACAAACATATCTTATGTCTGTGCAAACCAATTTAAGATTCAAGCCCGATTTTACTGCTTGACTTCGGGCTTTGTCGAGGAATAATTTGCTCAGGTCAAATCCGATGACGTTGTATCCTTTCGATGCAAAAAAAAGAGCATGCCTTCCGAAACCGCACGCAGCGTCGAGGATAAGGGCATCTTCTTTCAGTTGTGTCTCTCTTAAAATTAAATTGCAGAGCAGACGCGCGTCATTTAAATCGCGATGATTATAAACGTTAAAGTATTCTTCAGACGAAAACCAATCTTTAAACCAGTTTTTCATTACAATTGAATTCTTCCGCTGAAAGCGCGTCCTATCGTTGCAGGGTCGGCAAACTCCAGATCGCCCCCTATCGGTAAGCCTCTTGCAATTCGACTGACTTTGATGGGATATTCTTTCAAAATTTTGGTTAAATAGAGCGATGTAGCATCTCCTTCGGCGTCGGGATTCAAAGCCAGAATTATTTCGTTTATTCCACCGGCTTCAATCCTTTTAATCAATTCTTCGATGTGGAGTTTGTCGGGTGTTATATCCGATAATGGATTTAACACTCCTCCCAGTACGTGATATACTCCGTTGTATTCGTTTGTCTTTTCAATAGCAATAACGTCACTTATATCTTCGACAACACACACAACAGAATGGTCACGTTTTGTACTTTTACAAATGTCACATTTTTCTTCAACAGAAAGATTGAAGCAAATTTCACAAAATCGGAGTTCTCTTTTTAGAGCGCCTATGGCATCAACAAGCGAGTCAACTGTAGCTTTGTCGCTCTTCAAGAGATGAAGCGCCAATCGTTGAGCAGTCTTCTTTCCAATTGAAGGGAGTTTGCTCAACTCGTCAATTACTCTTTGTAAAGGTTCGGCAATAAGCAATTTAGAATCCCGGTATATTCATTCCTGGTGGAATCATCCCTTTTGTAACGGAAGCTAATTCTTCTTCTGCCATTTTAGAAGCTGATTCCAGTGCTTTGTTGACCGCAGCGATAATCAGGTCTTCAATCATTTCTTTATCGTTGCTTTTAATGATTTCCTCATCTATATCGATCGAAATTATTTCTCTTTTCCCGTTGGCGGTTACTTTTACCATTCCGCCTCCGCTTTCTTCGGTCACGGTTTTATTGCCTAACTCTTCCTGCACTTTAGCCATTTCCGCCTGCATCTTTTGAATTTGCTTTAGCATGTTTTGCATGTTGAAATTCATCATTCCTCCTGTTTATAATATTCTTACCACAAAATTATCAAAAAAAATTAACACAAGAAATTAAGCAGATAAAATATTAGATTAGTATGGTTTATAAAAATCATTCTGATTAAATGATAACTAAATACGGGTTAAATACGTTCATCTTAATGGCGATAATTTCGTTGCTACTAATTATTGCTGGATTATTTGTTAATAATGGATGGATTAAGTACGGATTGATAATATTCGGTCTCTTTTTTTTGATATTCAATTTAAATTTTTTCCGTGACCCTGAGAGGACTCCACCGACCAGGGACGATGTAGTTGTGTCGCCTGCCGATGGAAAAGTATTATTTGTTAAGGAAGTCTACGAAAAAAGATTTATTGAGAGCGAAGCTATTCAGATTTCGATATTTATGTCGCCTCTGGATGTACATGTAAATCGAATCCCGATTGACGGCAAAGTTGAATACCTGAATTATGTTGAAGGAGATTATCTCATGGCATTTTACGATAAATCGGATTCGAGAAATGAACGTACTGAAATTGGGATCCAATCGAAATATGGCAAAGTACTTTTTACACAAGTGGCAGGTTTTATAGCCCGAAGAATCATCTACGAAATCAAAAAGGGCGACACTGTAAAAATGGGCGACCGTTTTGGTATGATTAAATTCGGCAGTCGTTCAGATATAATCGTGCCGAAAAAATTGACCCCTGTTGTAAAGCCAGGAGATAAAGTTAAAGCCGGCGAATCAATTTTATTTGAGTACAAAAATGATTAATTCAAAATCTTTTGTTGCCAATTTTGTGACCTCGCTCAATTTATTTTGTGGTTTCCTGTCGATTGTTAATACTTCGCACGGGAATTTTAAATTAGCTGCAATCTTCATTATTATGGCTGCAATTTTCGACACACTCGATGGAATTATTGCCCGACTTTTGAATACCTCAAGTAGATTTGGAGTAGAACTCGATTCACTTTCGGATGTTGTCAGTTTTGGAGCAGCACCGTCGTTTTTGATTTATAAAGCTTACACATACCAATTCGGACTACCGGGAATAATTGCCGGTTCACTTATACTGATTTTCGGAGCATTCAGGCTGGCGCGTTTTAACATTACAATCGGAGATCTAAACACAAAAGGAGATTTTACTGGATTGCCAATACCTCTTTCGGCATTAACAATTTCTACCTTAGTATTTTCTTATTCTTCCGATTCAGGCATGAACAAACCGTTCAACATTTTCATTATACCTCTGATATTGCTATTGTCATTTTTGATGGTTAGTAAAGTTCGATACAATGCTTTACCAAAATTGAAGGATAAGAAATTAAAAGAAAAACTCATTTTATTTTTCACATTGATTATTTCTTTAATTCTTGCATTTGCAACAAACGGAAGAATTTTGTTCTTCATTTTTCTATCTATAGTTCTCTTTGGTATATTTAGGCATCTTTATTTTTTCTTTTTTTCAAAAAATCAGATTTTAGAAACGACGCAGGAGAAGTAAAGTGTTCAAAGCAACTGTAATTGTTAAAAGAAGACCTACAATATTGGACCCTCAGGGTAAAGCTGTAGAACAGGGCGCCAGGTTACTCGGATTTAATAACGTAAAAAACACTCGCATTGGAAAATATATCGAATTTTATATCGACACAGACGACAGGGAAGCTGCAGAAAAAGAATTGAAAGAATACAGTGAAAAGCTGCTGTCGAATCCCATAATGGAAGATTTTGAATATCATTTAGAACAAGTAAACCTGAAAAATTAAAATGAAGATAAAATTTGGTGTTGTAGTTTTTCCAGGCGCTAATTGCGACCACGATGCTTATTATGCTGCAAAAAAAATACTCGGTTACGATGCCGAATTCTTGTGGCATAAGGAACCCGACTTGAAAGGTTCGAACGTTATACTTTTGCCGGGTGGTTTTTCATACGGCGATTACCTAAGAACCGGCGCAATTGCTCGCTTTTCCCCCATTATGGAAGAAGTGATTAAATTTGCAAAAAGTGGAGGAATAGTAATCGGGATCTGTAATGGATTTCAGATACTGCTGGAATCTGGTCTACTACCTGGCATTATGCAAAAGAATATCAATCTTAAATTTATTTGTAAGGATGTTTATTTAAAAGTAGAAAATAAGAATACTCTCTTTACAAAATTAGTTGACAAAGATGTAATAAAAATACCAATAGCGCATGGCGAAGGTAATTATTATGCCGACGAAAAAACACTGAACGAACTCGAAAAGAATAATCAAGTAGTATTCCGTTATTCCGACCGTAAAGGCGCTGTTACACCGGCGGCAAATCCAAATGGCTCGCTCAATAACATTGCAGGAATAATAAATAAGGAAGGGAATGTGCTCGGCATGATGCCACACCCGGAAAGGGCATGCGATACTGCTTTGTCCAGAACCGATGGAGCTCTAATTTTCAAATCGATTGCTGAAAGTATTTATAAATAAGGAGGAGGAATTATGTTTGGCAATTTAGGTGCATCTGAAATTATATTGATTGTGTTAGCAATACTTATACTTTTCGGCGCAAAAAAAATTCCAGAAGTAGCTCAGGGAATAGGTAAAGGAATGAGAGAATTCAAAAAAGCAATGCGAGAAGTGGAAGAAGATATTAAATCGATCGATAAAATCGATACAAAGAAAGAAACCGAAAAAGGAAAATCTGAAACTTCAAATTAATTACGGTGCTTAAATTGGCTCAATATAGAAATCATTTTGAGAAAATAGAATTAATTAAATCAGGAAAGATTTCCTTAAGAAAAAACATTGAAGAATTTTTGCATAAGGTTGAAGACAAAAAAGAACTCAACGCTTTTAATTTTGTTTTTGATGATGCTTTATTGCAAGCCGAAAAGGTCGAAGAAAAAATTAAGAAAGGTAGTGCAGGCAAACTTGCCGGCATGGTAATATCGATCAAAGACGTGCTCTCTATCAAGGGTCGCCCGATGACGTGTTCGTCGAAGATATTAAAAAATTACGAAGCAGTTTATACAGCCACAGCAGTTCAAAAATTACTTGATGAAGATGCAATAATTATTGGTAAGACAAACTGCGACGAATTTGCTATGGGTTCATCGAACGAGAACTCGGCATTCGGCGTCGTTCGTAATCCACACGATACGATGCGTGTACCCGGGGGCTCGAGTGGAGGTTCAGCCGTTTCGGTAGCTGCGAATTTGTGCGACGCCTCGCTTGGAACCGATACGGGCGGTTCGATACGTCAACCAGCTGCATTCTGCGGCGTATACGGCCTTAAACCTACTTATGGGCGAGTGTCAAGATACGGACTTACTGCATTTGCCTCTTCGTTTGACACTATCGGTCCTTTTGCTAAATCGATCGAGGATATTGCTTTGATAATGAGTGTTATTTCAGGAAAAGATCCGAAAGACTCCACAAGTCATGATATTGAAGTTCCAGAATTTACATTAAATGACGACACTGTAGAAAAATATCGTGTCGGGATACCGAAAGAATATCTCAATCCTTCAAGCGAGGGCGGGCTCGATTCGGAAATTAAAGAAGCCATCGAAAAACAAATCGGTCTTTTGAAAGAAAACGGCTACGAGATTAAGGAAATTTCACTCCCCCACACCGAATATGCAATTGCAACCTACTATATATTGACCACTGCCGAAGCTTCGTCCAATCTATCGCGTTTTGATGGTGCGCATTACGGTTTTCGTTCGGAAAAAGCCAATAACTTGTTCGATATGTACACCGAATCGCGAACCGAAGGATTTGGCAAAGAAGTTAAACGTAGAATTATGCTGGGAACCTATGTTCTTTCAGCTGGTTATTACGATGCTTACTATAGAAAAGCTCAGAAAGTACGTCGCCTGCTTAAAGAAGATTTCGATAAAGCATTTCAACAAGTTGATATTATATTGACTCCCACAACGCCTACAGTCGCTTTTAAAATTGGTGAAAAATCAGCTGACCCTCTTCAAATGTATTTGAGCGACATTTTTACAACGCCGGCCAACCTTGCAGGTATACCCGGAATCAATATTCCAGTTGGTAAGAACTCAGAAGGACTTCCTATTGGTCTACAACTGATGGCCAATCATTTTGAAGAATTAAAACTGCTGCGATTTGCCAAAAAGCTGGAGATGATGCAGTAAATTAAATCAATAAAATTCGGGTATATTTGAATTTCCTTTCTTAATTTTGTAAGAAATATAAACAAAATACGGGTAAAATTATGAGTATCCTTCTCGACAAAAGAACACGCGTTTTAGTACAGGGAATAACCGGTGGTGAAGGTTCGTTTCATACGCGACAAATGCTCGAATACAGAACCAGAGTTGTTGCCGGTGTAACTCCGGGCAAAGGCGGTCAGAAATTCGAAGATACCGACATTCCTATATTCAATACTGTCAAAGAAGCAGTTATCGAAACCAAAGCCACAGCGTCGGCTATTTTTGTACCCCCGGCATTTGCAGCCGATGCAATTTTAGAAGCGGCTGACGCTGGCATTAAATTGATCGTCTGTATAACCGAAGGAATTCCGGCGAGGGATATGGTTCAAGTCTATAATTCTTTGAAAGGAAAAGATGTACGTTTGATCGGTCCTAACTGTCCAGGCATTATATCGCCAGGCAAAGCTAAAATTGGTATTATGCCAGGCTTTATTCATAAAAAAGGAAAAGTTGGTATAGTTTCGAGAAGTGGAACTTTAACATACGAAGCAGTTAAGCAACTATCCGACCTCGGCATTGGTCAATCTACCTGTGTTGGTATTGGAGGCGATCCAGTAATCGGTTCTCGTTTTATCGATATTATTAAACTGATGAACGAAGACGAAGGAACAGAAGGAATTGTTATGATCGGAGAAATTGGAGGCACTGCCGAAGAAGAAGCAGCAGAGTATATCAAAAAATATGTGAAGAAACCTGTTGTCGGTTTTATTGCCGGTCGTACTGCTCCTCCAGGAAGACGGATGGGACATGCAGGAGCAATTATTTCTGGCGGAAAAGGTACAGCAGCCGAAAAAATGGCAGCTCTCAAAAAAGCTGGTATTTTTGTCGTTGAAAGCCCTGCTGAAATTGGAATTACAATGAAAAAGGCTTTAGAAAAAAAATTAAAAAAGAAATAAATAACGGAGGAATAAATTGAGCAGAACATTAGCTATTCTTAAACCGGATTGTGTTCGCAAAGAATTAATCGGAAAAGTAATTAGTCACATTCAAGAAGCAGGATTTAAAATTGCGGCAATGAAAATGGTTAAACTTACTGCTGATGCCGCAAAAGGATTTTATGAGGTACACAAAGACAGACCATTTTTTCAGGAATTAATTGCGTATATGACTTCAGGTCCGTGTGTACCAATTGTACTTGAGAAAGAAAATGCCGTTGAAGACTTCCGTAAATTGATTGGAGCCACCGACCCGTCTAAAGCCGAAGAAGGTACAATCAGAAAAATGTATGCCGAAAACATTCAGGAAAATATAGTACACGGCTCTGATTCAGACGAAAATGCTGCAAAAGAAATTTCTCACTTCTTTTCAAGAAAAGAACTTTTAGAAATTAACGGATGGGAAGAATAAAATGAAAAATATTTTAACCGCTCTGTTTCTCTTTGCACTGATTGCAGGATGTTCGGGCGAAAAGGAAAATAAACAAGAAGAAACAGAACTTAAACAGATCGATCTAAAAGGTCAGAATGTGACTATCGACTATAAATTCTCCAAAGGGGATGAGGTAAAATATAAACTGACTACAATTACAACAGCTAAAGAAACCATTCAAGCCGATACTCTCATTGAATCGCGATCGAATGAAAATACGGTTTACCAATTCGATATTAAAGTTATCGAAGTCGAACCCGACAACACTAGCGAACTGGACATTACAATTTCGTCATTAAAGATCAATGCGGATATCAACGGCCAGAAATTTGTCTACGATGCCAGCGCCAAGAACAATAAGGAACAGAATCAAAAATTCATTCAGTACTATGCAATTCATAATGTGCCATATCGTGCACGGGTTAGCAAAAAAGGTGAAGTGCTTGAAGTTTCACGTCTCGATAAAATGGTCGATAAAATGAATTCTTTACAACCTGAGAATCAGAAACTTACGACAGAACAAAAAGTTCAGCTTTCTAAAAGTATTGGTGATGCAATAATTCGTCCTCTTACTCAATTAATTTTCCGGGAGCTTCCGACTAAAAAACTGGCAAAAGACTCTACCTGGGTTAAGACCTACCCTTCTCAACTGAGTGTTTTTAACATCAACAACAATGTAAGATATAAAGTGGATGGTTTTGTTGAATATGATGGTAATCGTGCCATAAGTGTTAGCGCTAATTTAAAAACTACCTGGACGGGAAACAAAAGCGGCGAGGAAAACGGCATTAAGTACAATTTCGAAGATCCGAAAATTAACGGCGAAGGTAAAATCCTTTTCGATATCGACAGAGGTCTTTTGATTAAGTCGGAGACTGGAACTACAGTTGAATTAAAAGCAAATCTCGAAATGATGAATTCAATGCAAAAGAAAATAAAGACCGTACGAAAAGATATTACGACAAATAAGAATATTATAGAGTTGTTATAAAAAAGGGGCTGTCTAAAAATTAACTTATAAAAAAAGCCACTAATTCACGTATTATGACGAATTATTAATTGAGATTTTTAGACAGCCTTTAATTCAATTCTTTCTTTCCACAATTACTTTCATGCCTTCAACTGCTTTGACGATTATGGGGCTGTCCCGCTGTATATAATCGCCTTCTGAAATAACGTCCACTCTTTTGCCGTCAATTAATGCAGTGCCTGATGGTCTTAAATCGGTATAGGCAATCCCCTCTCGCCCAACTAAGTCTTTCAAAGCTGGCAGAGTTCCGTAGCCGGATTTTTGTTCCACTTTTTTATCCAGTACCAATTTAGTGACAACGCTTGTTTTCGGCAGGAATTTCAACATCAGCGTCATTATAACAAGAGTAGTAAAGAGGGTCAAAGCAAGTTGTATTATCGCAAATGAAATAATATCCCAATCGATCAAAGGGAAATCCGAAACAAGTCCCAGAAAAAGACTAATGATCATAAGAGCAATGCCGCTTACTCCAAAGACGCCGAATCCAGGGACAATAAAAATTTCGATAAGAAGGAGAATTATACCTGCAATAAAAAGAATTATTTCAAGAGCCGAAGCAAGTTCGAGAATATAGCCACTACCGAAAAAGAGAGCTAAGCTAATCAATCCAATTGTCCCAGGCAGTCCCCAGCCAGGAGTTTTAATCTCTGTATAAAGTCCTATTAATCCAATCATAATCAATAACGAAGATACAAGAGGATGGTTGAGAAACCTAATTAAATCCTCGGCCCAGTTCGATTCAACAGTAATTAAACTCACATTTTTATATCCGAAAGCTTCTTTAATTTCCTCGATAGAAGAAAGGATTGTATCAGCCATACCGAATTCAAGAGCTTCTTCAGCAGTTAAAGTGATCAATTTTGTGCTGTCGTCCTGCAGGTCGGCAACTACGATGGTTTCGTCAACCATTCCCTGAGCTATGTCTGTTCGCCTTCCGTTTTTTTCTGCAGTTGCTCTCATTTCCGAACGCATGTAGGACTGATATTTTTCAGATTGTTTTTGGCCAGTTTGATCGACTACTGTAGAAGCACCCATCGAAGCTCCGGGAGTCATTACAATTTTTTCGCACGAGAGGGCTATTAATGCTCCTGCGGAAATTGCTCGCTTGTCGATAAATGCTATAGTTTTCACTTTGCTATTGATAATGGCATCTTTAATTTGAGTGGCTGCATCAACCCTTCCACCGAAAGTATTAATACGGAAGATGATTGCATCTGCCGTATTCTGCTCGGCTTCTTGAACTATTCTTTTTACATAAGGCGCCAGTCCAAGATCGATATCGCCTTCTATATTTCCATAGTAAACTTTTTGTGCAGATATACTTGAAAGAAAAGTAAGAACCAGCAGTAGTATTTTTTTCAATTTACCCTCTCGCTCAAATTTATGTTACTCTTAAATAACCAAATAGAACGATTAATTCAATATCTATCTGCCGGTAAAAGCATAATTAAGTATTTTATAAACAAGTTTGGCTGCCACAAAATTTGATGCAGGATGATATTTCGAGGGCGCCAGTTCAACCACATCGAATCCGACAATATTTTTTTCGGCTCCAACAATTTTCAGTAAATTCATCGTTTCGTCCCAGAAGAGTCCACCAGGTTCCGGTGTACCAGTAGCTGGCAGCAGCGAAGGGTCAAATCCGTCGACGTCAAATGTAATGTAGACGTTTTCGGTTAAGTTATTTACAACCAATTCCTGCCAGTTTTCACCGTACATTCCGGATTTAATTTCTCTGGCGTAGAAAGTTTTTATACCATATTTTTTTCTTAAATCCACTTCTTCTTTGCACTGAGCGCGGATTCCCACCTGAATGATGTTTTTGTTGAATTCGGCAATGCGAGCCATTACAGAGGCATGCGAAAATTTACTGCCATTATAACTATCGCGCAGATCTGAATGCGCATCGATTTGAAGAATCGAAAGATTCGGGAAACGTTCACTAAAAGCCATTACAGGTGCCGAAGAAATTGAATGTTCACCACCCAACAAAACAACAAATTTACCGTTGTCAATTTGACGCGCGGTTTCTTTGTAAATTTTCTTGAGAGAGTTTTCGATCGATAAATTCTTAAATTCTAACGGCTCGAGCGTACAGATACCCTTTTCGAAACAGAGTTCACGCTTCATTTCTTCGTCATAAAATTCAACGTAATGGGAAGCTTTCAGAATCTCTTCTGGTCCAGCAGCAGTACCTCTGCCGTAGCTGACGGTTCTTTCGAAAGGCACCGAAAGGATAACAATTTCAGACTCATCATAATTCGAATATTCTTTTTCGATTGCGAGAAAATTTTTCTTGATGCCTAAAACTTTCATCCATCCTCCGTAAAAGAAATAAGTAAAGCCCCGTTTATATTCGGGGCATTCGATAATTATTTGTCGTCTCGTAATATGGTAGCAATTGCCGCGCGTTCGAATTTCATTTTGACATTATTGCCAACATCGATCAGAACGGTTTTCTCATCCAGGCCGGCAACTGTACCGTAGAGTCCGCTGCTTAAAATCACTTTATCGCCCTTTTGGACAGAGGAGAGTAATTTTTCCCTCTCTTTGGCTCTTTTTTGCTGCGGTCGAATTATCATGAAATAGAAGATTGCAAAGATGGCACCGAACATAATTAAAGTACTGATCAGTCCGCCCGATCCACCTTGTCCATTTGGAGGGGGAGCCATTGCTAATAATAAATCCATTTAATACTCCTTATTTAATTGTACATTTGTAGAAATAATTTCAACAATTTCTTTTTTCCATTCAACAAAACTTCCGTAGAGGATTTTTTCTCTGGCTGTTTTAACCAGATTTAGATAAAATGTCAAATTATGAATAGAAGACAACTCCAAAGCTAATATTTCTTTTGCATTAAATAAATGCCTTAAATATGACTTGCTAAAATTTTTGCACGTATAGCAATTGCATTGAGGGTCAAGCGGTGAAAAGTCGTATTTGTAAGCTGCGTTTCTTATCGACACGATGCCTTGAGAAGTAAAAAGATATGAGTTTCTGGCGTTGCGAGTAGGCATAACGCAGTCGAACATGTCCACGCCTCGTTCAATTGCTTCTAAAATATTTTCAGGACGACCAACGCCCATCAAATATCTCGGTTTATCTTCAGGCAAAAAATCGGTTGTGAAGTCAACCAATTCGTACATCATTTCAGTAGGTTCGCCAACGGCCAGTCCTCCGATAGCGTAACCGTCGAAATCCAATTTTAATAAATCCTTAGCTGACAATTCTCTTAAATCTTTATAAACGCTTCCCTGTATTATACCGAACAAAGACTGTGAATGACCATATAACGGCTGTGTCGATTCGAAAGCTTCCTTATTTAATATCGCCCATTTGCTTGTTAATTCAGTTGACTTTTTCGCATAATCATAGTCGCAAGGATACGGAGTACATTCATCCAGCGGCATCATAATATCCGAACCGATACTTCTTTGTATTTCAATTACTTTTCGCGGCGTAAAGTGGTGAATCGAACCGTCGAGGTGCGATCTGAATTCCACGCCGTCGCCTTTTAATTTTCTCAATTCTGTCAGGCTATAAACCTGGAATCCGCCACTGTCAGTAAGAATCGGCAACTCCCACGACATAAATCGATGCAATCCACCCGCTTGCTCCAATACATCAGTACCTGGACGTAAATATAAATGATATGTATTGGACAATATGATCTTTGCCTGAATTTCTTCTTTTAGAATTTTAGGCGAGACTGCTTTAACTGTGCCTTGAGTACCAACAGGCATAAAAATAGGTGTTTCGATTTCACCGTGCTCCGTGATTATCCTCCCTGCACGTGCTTTTGAGCCTTTATCCTTTTTTTCTAATTTGAAATCCATTATCCTCAAATATTTTTAGAGTCGAAATATATAAATATTTCTACCTCTTTTAATGAAAAATCAAATATAAATTTTGTGCAGATTTCAATTAAAGCCAAACTTAAGTACCCTCAATGAATAACAATTGTTTTTTCATTCATGCATTAACGACTACCTTATTTAATTTTTGCAAAGCAGTCGAAGAATATTCTAAAAAAGTCACTATATATTAACCTGAAATGATTATTAAATAAATCAGCGCAAGTCATTATATTTATTTAAGTTATATTTTCTTTTTTGATAATATTAATATCATTAAACTCATTATAAACTTCGGTCCATTTACTCACCATGACTTTGCAAGTCGATATAACTATGATCCCCAGTTAGGTCTGAAGTCCCCGCAATACTTCATAATTTTACCAGCTCATATAAATTAAACTGACTGAATACTGCTCTAATTTTTCGGAAAGGATTTAAATCAAAAAAATGATAAATATTTTTCAATTGTTGAAGTTATATGAGGTATATTCTTTTGGTATTTTATATAACTTCATTTTCATAGATAATGCCGTGCTCCCTTCGCAATCAAACAGATTTTTAACGTTTTTCTAATTTTCTTCTAAAAACCCTATATTTGAATCGAACGTCACAAATCTTCTTATAATTAAGATGTATGAGTTACATATTTTCTTGTAATATTCTCAATATGGAAGAATCTATAATTAGAATGGTGTCATCGATTAGATTACAAAAGCAAAACTTCACAATAGACTTACAAGTCATTATTATTCAATCAATTAGAATCTTTCACATAAAGTTTAACCAGGTCGATTTTCTTTTTATCCGATTTAAGAATCTGGATTGAAAAATTGTCGATGTTAAACGATTCATCTTTGCGAGGAATGCGACCAAGTTTTGTAGTTATATAACCCGCGAGGGTTTCGTAATCACCTTCTTCGATATTCAAATTAAATTCCTCGTTTAAGTAGTCTATTTCGACTTTCCCGCTCAGGATATAAGTTTGCTCCCCGATTTTTCTGGCAATAATTTCGTCGACGTCGTATTCGTCTCTAATTTCTCCAAAAAGTTCTTCTATCAAATCCTCAACAGTAATTATTCCGGCCGTGCCACCGAATTCATCGACAACCACAGCAAGTGAAAATTGTTTGCTTAAAAATTCATTCAGCATTTCAAGACTTTTTTTTGATTCGGGTACAAATGTCACATCACGCAATACAGACTTCAATTCTTCTGGCATTTTTAAAAAATCTTTAACGAGCACCATTCCTTTTATGTTATCGAGGTTTTCTTCATAAACAATCAATTTTGAATAACCCGATTCGATAAATGTCTCGAGCACTTCGTCAGTTGAAGAATTGATATCGACTCCCACGATATCCGTTCGTGGAGTCATGGCTTCGTAAACTTTCTGGTCACGGATTTCGATTATTTTATTGATTATATCGGACTGTTCTTCGTCTATTTTTTGTGCTTGACTGCTTTCAACAATTAAATTCTGGATATCGTCTCTGTCAATTTCATTAACTGCATCTTCTTCCTCTCTTGCATCAATTCGTTCAACAATTGAAGATATTCTGGAAGTAGCTGCAATGAAAGGAGAAAACAAAATTGACAAAATTCTTATTGGCACTGAGGACATAAGCGTCAGCGCGTCTGCCACTTCCCTACCGATATATTTGGGAATTAATTCACCAAAGAGTAACAAGAACAAAGTAGATATTATCAATATTTGGAATTCATTGTAACCAAAGTAATTCAACAAGAAATAAGATGAAATCGAAGCAAAGGAAATATTAACAATGTTGTCGGAAATTAAGATAGTAGAAAAAAATGCTGCAGGTTTCTGAACAAAATAAAATGCCGTTTTTGCATAATAATTTCCTTTCCTAGCCCGTATTTCAAGCTTAATTTTATTAGCGACGATATATGCAATCTCAGCCGAAGAAAAAAAAGCACTTGCAATTAATAATAAAATCAAAATCAGTAAATCATTTACCATAGATTAACCATAAATTATCACTATTACACATAAAATATACAAAATTGCGTTCAAAATAGTCGGAATATCAGACAATACAAGTTCGGCTGGGTCTTCTCCTCGGTTTTGTTTTATTGCCAGATAGAGATATCGGAAAACTCCATAGATAACGAATAATACTGTATACACGAGAGCTTTTGTGTCGAATTCTCGTAATGTATGTTCTGAAATTGAGTAGAGGGAGTAAGAAATAATTATTCCTCCGCCGGTTATTGCTATCAGTATATTGAAGAGTTCCATCGAATAATCGGCCAGAACTTTCCTCTTTAATTCTATTTTTTCATAAGTAGAATATTCAACCCTTCGCTTTATAACCGCCAGGAAGAGCGATATGAATACGGTAGCAAGTATCAGCCATCCAGACAATTCAACGTTGATTATTACAGCACCACCAGCCACTCTCAATAAAAATCCAAATGCTATTATCATCACATCCAGTATAACCATGTTTTTAAGGTAGAGTGTATATAAAAAATTTATGATAATATAGGTTGCAAGGATAAAAATAAATTGAGTATTAGAAGTGGATAAAATAAAAATCAACAGGATTAAAATTGTAGCTGCTATAAAAAGTGATTCTTTTATAGAGATTTTCCCGCAGGCAATTGGTCTGTCTTTTTTTACGGGATGTGAGCGGTCATATTCGACATCGAAAATGTCGTTTATGATATAAACAAATCCTGAAGCCAGTGAAAAAGAGAAAAATGCCATAAGCGCTAGCAATAAGCTGTTCGGGTCGAGTAAACTTTTCGAAAAAATTAACGGGACAAATACAAACAGATTTTTAATCCAGCTTTTGACCCGAACCAGTCTTAAGTATTGTACAAATTTATCCATAGTTAAAATACAGGTACGTCAGTATAAGTACCGAAATATTTTTTAAGTTCAGCGACCATTTCGCCGAGTGTAACATATTTTTCGGCTGCTTCGATTAACGGTGGCATAAGGTTCCTCCCGTCTTTAGCTGCGTTACCAATATTTTCGAGCGCTTTATTGACATCGTTTTGATTTCTGCTGTTTCTCAATTCTGCCAGTCGTTTCCTTTGCTCAATTTCTACTTCAGGTGGAATTTTGAGTATCGGAATATCGATACTCTCATCGGGATCGACAAATTCATTTACGCCTACAATTATTTTTTCTTTACTCTCGAGTTGAAGCTGATACCGATAAGCGGAATTGGCAATTTCTTTCTGGAAATACCCAGCTTCGATGGCTGGAATAACTCCACCGAGTGCGTCAATTTCTTGAAAAATTTTTTCGGCGCCGGCTTCCATTTCATCTGTAAGTTTTTCGATGAAATAACTGCCACCCAATGGATCAACTGTATTAATTACCCCGGTTTCGTAGGCGAGCATTTGCTGAGTTCTCAGGGCAATTTTCACAGCTTTTTCAGATGGGAGTGCTAAAGTCTCATCCATCGAATTTGTATGGAGTGACTGCGTGCCTCCGAGTACTGCAGCAAGCGCCTGATATGCTGTTCGGACGATATTATTTTCTGGCTGTTGTGCCGTTAATGTACAGCCAGCAGTTTGAGAATGGAATCGCAACCACCAAGAGCGTGGATTTTTGGCTTTATAGACTTCTTTCATACGTCGTGCATAAATTCTACGAGCAGCTCTAAATTTGGCAATCTCTTCAAAAAAGTCGAGGTGAGAATTAAAGAAAAACGAAAGTCTTGGAGCGAACGAATCGATATCCATACCCCGTTCAAGGCAAGCTTCGATATAAGCAAAGCCATCTGCTAAAGTGAAAGCCAATTCCTGAACAGCGGTTGAGCCGGCTTCTCGTATATGATATCCGCTTATTGAAATCGGATTCCATTTCGGTGTTTCTTTGCTACAATATTCGATCATATCGACAATTATTCGCATCGATGGCCGCGGCGGAAAGATAAATTCCTTTTGAGCAATGAATTCTTTCAATATATCGTTTTGAAGCGTGCCGCTGAGCGAGTCGAATCTCAATCCCTGCTTTTTTGCAACTGCAAGATAAAATGCAAATATCATTGCAGCGGGCGAGTTAATAGTCATCGAAGTCGAAACTTTGTCGAGTGGAATATCTTTGAATAGGATTTCCATATCGAGGAGAGATGATACAGAGACGCCACAAATTCCGACTTCTCCCCTGCTCATTTCAGCATCTGCATCCCACCCCATCAAAGTGGGGAGATCGAATGCAACTGACAAGCCCGTTTGACCTTTATCGAGGAGATACTTAAAACGTTGATTTGTATCTTCGGGCGTACCGAAACCAGCAAACTGGCGCATTGTCCAGATTTTACCCCTGTATCCTGTAGTATGAATTCCGCGAGTAAAGGGATACTCACCCGGAAAACCGATATCCGACAAATAATCTTTCCCTTCGATATCGTCGGGAAAGTAACATTCCTTTATGGGAAGGTCGGATACGGTTGAATATCTTCGAGGCACGGTCACCGATTCGGATAACCGGTCAAGATATCTTTCTTTTGCTTTTTTGTATTCGGATTCCATCGAAATCCTTTCTTTTTTTGTTAGGTTCTGCCGAAACGTTTATCGAATTCTTCGATCGGTATTTTAATTATTATCGGTCTGCCGTGTGGACAGACATACGGCATTGAAGTTGCAAAAAGTTTATCGACCAAGATGCGCATCTCTTTTTCATCGAGTTTATCGCCTGCCTTTATAGCTGCCTTACAGGAATATGATTTTGCAAGATTGTCTTTAACGTCGAGTATTTTCTCCTGCTGATTTTTTCTGTATTCGTGAAGAATTTCGAGGAGTGTATCGACTTCGTGTTCAGCTTTAAGATCCGAAGGGATGCCGATTATTTCTACACGATATTTTGGCTTGAATTTGAGTGTAAATCCAAGATTTGATAGATAAGGTTCAAGTTCTTTAGTTAGTTCATAATCCGCCGGATCCATATCAACTACCTGTGGAAAAAGGAGATGTTGTGAAAATGGGATATTTGCGTTAAATGAATTTAATGCCTGTTCGTAAAGGATCCTTTCGTGCGCCACATGCGCATCGATAATCATAAGTCCGCTTTTAATCTGAGAAAGAATATATTTGTTGTGAAGCAATACTATAAAGGGGGTTTCGCTTTCCCTTTCCTGAGTTGATTCGAATCTGTGGGTTATCTCCTTTTGCTGGGGTCTATTTTCAAACGGATGAGGTATCGATTCGGGGGCAGCGGCAGCATTAATCTCGTCGTCCATATGAAAGAGCCGCTTTAAGTCTTCTTCGCTATATTTTTTTGATTCCCTCTCAACTGCCGGTCGATCAGTAAAATCGTATCTTGCAATATTTCTAAAATTCTGAGGTCTTAACCTTTGTTCTAAAGTCCCGGTGTTATCTAAAGTAACCTGAGGCACAAGGTCATAACTACCGATTGTTTTTCTAATAACCGCATGAACGAACGCATAAATTTCTTTTTCGTCGTCAAATTTCACTTCGAGTTTGGAAGGGTGAACATTCACATCAACTTTTTTCGGATCGATTTCCATAAAAAGTACAAAGAAAGGATAGTCTCCTTTTTCGAGTATATTTTCGAATGCCGAAAAGACTGCATGATTAATTGTCTTATTAATCACGTAACGCTTATTCAAGAAAAAGTATTGTTCGCCTTTGCTCTTTCTGAGATAATTCGGTTTTGTAACATAGCCAGTAAGACCGATATAATCTGTAATTTCTTCGACTTCGAGCAGTGCCTCGTCGATATTGTCTGCAAAAACAGCTCTCATTCTGTCTATCAAATTCCCTTTTGGAAAATCAAACAACAGGTCATCATCGTTATAAAACTTGAATGAAATTTCTGGATGACTTAACGAAATGCGTTTAAAGGCCTCTATGATATGTTTCAATTCAGTAGCATTCGATTTTAAAAAATTTCTTCGGGCAGGTACATTGTAAAAAAGATTTTTAACTGTAACCGACGTACCTTTTTGAAATGCAATTTTTTCGACCAGCATTTCGCTGGAATCTGTAAATCTTATATAAGTTGCAAGCTGGTCTTCTTCACGTCTGGTTTTTATTTCGAGCTGGCTAACAGCAGCAATTGAAGCAAGGGCTTCGCCACGGAAACCATAAGTTGTAATTTTTTCGAGGTCGTCGATAGTACTAATTTTGCTGGTAGCATGACGCTGTGCACAAAGCTCAGCATCTTCTTGACTCATCCCATCGCCGTTGTCGATAACCTGAATGAGTGATTTTCCCGCATTTTTAATAATTACCTCAATTTCATTGGCACCTGCATCTATCGAATTTTCGAGCAGTTCTTTAACAACAGATTCGGGTCTGTTTACAACTTCGCCGGCAGCAATTTTATTGGCAATATTTTCCGGCAATATCTTTATTTTTTTAGATTTATTTCCCATTCGATCTTCACTTTAATTAATTCTAATATAATGATAAAGTAGGAAATCGTTAAACTCTTTTTTTGTCGTCGTCCATTCTTCCGGATGAAAAGGTGGGAATTGAGTATCCCCTTCAACATCAAATTTCATCTCCGATATGTACATTTCGCAAGCAATATCGATAAATGCTTCATAAACTTGCCTGCCGCCTATAATATAAATTTTCTCGTAACTATTGCAGTACTCCAAAACTTCATCTACATTATTTAACACAACCGTATTAACTATATTAATTTTATATTCCTTATTACGAGTTAACACAATATTGAGTCTGTTCTCGAGTGGCTTTGTAAGCGATTCCCACGTTTTGCGTCCCATTACAACGGGATGTCCATAAGTAATGTTTTTAAAGTGGTTTAACTCCTCTGAAGAATGCCAGGGTAATTTACCTTTATTGCCAATTATATTATTTCTCGATTTTGCAGTTATAATAATAATTTTCATGAAAAATAAAATTCATGCCCACGGTATTTGGATACCAAGCAAATTCAGTTTTTCTTCGAATTCGATTCTTTCTCTATTCCTTGCAAGACGGTTCTCGATTTTTTTAAGCCAGCCGTATTCTTCGGCCAGGCGTAAGACTTCATCCTTATCGCCTGAATTGATGGCTTTCAGAATGTTTAATTCAAGTGCTGAAAAATTAATACTGTTATAGATATAATCCATAAACGCTTCCCACGTTATTGGGCACCATCGGGCTACAATTTCCTTCCCGATAACCTCGGCATATTGACGGATCTCGTATTGTGCGTGCGAATCCATTCTTAAAGATATGAAGCGTAAAAGGTTGTGAAGGTCAATTTTCCAGTATGCTTCGGTGTATGTAGAAAGAGGCAAATCTTTACGGGCCTGTTCTCTTGCCACTCCTGCTTCTAATCTTTCTTTATAAATTTCACGTGCATAATTCTGAAATTGGATTTCTTTTTCCGAGAGAGTTTTACCAATTTCAGGGCTCAGAAAGCCATCGCTTCCCTGTTTATTATCTTTTGCCTGATATCTCCATTTATCTGGGTCAGTTCTTTGAGAAGCATCGATAGCAATTGAATACCGAGTGGAATATTCGTTAACGTTCGCAGTTCGATGTCGTATCCACTGGCGCCATGTATCCATCGGAACGCGCACGTGAAATTTAATTTCACACATTTCAAAGGGAGTGGTGTGGTGATTTCTTAAAAGATATCGAATTAGACCCCGATCTTCATTCACTTTCTTGGTACCCTTTCCATATGAAACACGAGCAGCCTGTACAATCGATTCGTCCGAACCCATATAATCAACCACTCGAATAAAGCCATCGTCTAAAACCGGGAATTTCTTTCCTAATATCAAATCCAGTTCTTTAACAGAAACTCGCTCTAAAATTTCATCTTTATTTTCCATCATAAATTCCGGTATTAATTTTTAATTGAAAATTGGTGCATAATTTCTTTCGATACAATTTTAGCCGCTATCAAAATCCCCTTCTCAATTTGTTCAATCGACTCTTCAAGAGTTTCGAAATATTCCGCCAGTTCAATTATATGAATATTTTCTTCTTCTGGTAAATCTCCTTCAGCTTCGCCGCACACGATGTAGACCGGAATTCCAGCACCGCTGAATTTATTCATTATTAAATACGCACCTTTTGAGTATTTACTCTGGAAATCGAATTTCCCCTCGCCTGTTAAAACTAAATCATAATGTTTGTCTTCTATATTGAGGTCTTCAAAAATAAAATTTTCAGCAGATTTTAATTTAGTGTCGAAGAACAATTGAAAAGCTGCAACCAGACCTCCACCAGCGCCATTGAGTTTTTCTTTCGTCTGTTCCTCGCAATTGAGTAGTTCAAGTATTTTTTCAAAACCTTTTTCTAAGACATTTAAGTCCCTCTCGGCAGCTCCCTTTTGACGAGCATATACCATCGTTGCACCTTCTTTGCCCAGAAGCGGATTGTTAACGTCGTGAACGATTGTAATTTTAAATGGGAATTCTTGTTTATTGTACTCAATTCTTTCCACTTTAAGAAAATTGGCTGGTATTGCTTCGAGCTTATTGTTATTTATATCGTAGAGTTCAAGTCCCAGGCAATTCATCATGCCAATCCCCATATCGTTCGTGGCAGTTCCACCAATACCAATTATCAATTCGTCTACATCAAGGAAACCATCATTCTTGCTTTCGATCAATTGTTCAATTAACTCGCCCATCCCTTTCGACGTAAGTAAAAGAGGATTCCTTTTATCGGCAGGCACTAAATTAAGTCCGAGAACCTGAGCAGATTCGATATAAACTTTTTTATCGAGAAGAGAATATCCGACGGGGCACAAAAATTTTTCGTCAGAATGAGGGAGTGTAATTTCGAAGTGAAGCAATTCCAGGCTAAAATAATTTTGTGCAACTTCCAAAAAGCCGTCGCCACCATCGCTTATTGGTTTATAATGAAACTCAATAACTTTTTTCAGGTCATCAGGAATAAGTCTATCAAATGCTGTTTGAAATAACGAAGCAATTTCGACGGAGTTAGCGCATTCTTTGAATGAATTGGGTGCAATTAAAATATTTTTTTTCATTTTGATTTCTTATTTCGAATTAGTTTTAAGTTTAGAATATGCTTCAATTAAATTCGACTTTGTATGGAGTAAATCCTGCGAAATTACTTTTACTTCACCGAGTACAGGGATAAAATTTGTATCGCCATTCCATCTTGGTACAATGTGAAAGTGGATATGCTCATCGATACCTGCACCAGCAGCTTTACCAAGATTTGCGCCAAAATTAAAACCATGCGGTTTCATTGCTAAATCGAGAGCTTTCATACTTAATTTAGTTACCTGCATAATGGTTTTCATCTCGTCGTCGGTTAAATCGTCGAAAGACGATAGATGTCGGTTCGGAATTACCATTATGTGTCCACTATTATACGGATACAGATTCAGCATTACATAGCATAAGTCAGTGCTAAAAACTTTCAGGGATTTTTCATCTTCGATTTTTTGATTTACGGCCTCGCAAAAAATGCATCGATTATCTTTCTTTTTATCCTTGAACGACTCGATATATTGCGAACGCCATGGCGACCACAGACGATCCATAAATCTCCTATAAATTTAATATAGAGGGAAAAAATAATTGACCCGTCAATCGGTAAAGTCGAATTGACGGGTCGTGAAATTGAGAACACCTTTGATTTATTATTCAGCCGCTTCTTCTTTATGTTTTTGATATTCTTCTATAATCTTAGCTTCCACTTCTTTTGGCACTTCTTCGTAGTGAGAGAAGCTCATCTTGAACATACCCCTGCCGGAAGTAAGACTGCGCAATTGGGTTGAATATTTATGCAGTTCAGCAAGTGGAACTTTTGCTTTTATAATCTGGAATGGAGATTCTGATTCCATTCCAAGTATTTTACCTCGTCGGCTCGAGATATCGCCCATAACGTCGCCCATATATTCTTCGGGAATTTTAACTTCCACATCATAAATTGGTTCGAGAATAACGGGTTTGGCTTCCATAAATCCTTTTTTGAAGGCCTGAGAAGCTGCAATCTTAAACGAAACTTCGTCGGAGTCTACAGTGTGATATGTGCCGTCGAACAAAGTAACTTTAACATCAACCACCTGGCTTCCTGTCAGAATTCCTTTCGACATAATTTCTTTCAAGCCTTTTTCGACCGCTGGCACAAATCTACCCGGGACCACACCACCTACGATAGCGTCAACAAATTCGAATCCCGCTCCTCGTGGCAGAGGTTCAAGTTTAAGGTGTACGTGACCATACTGACCCCTTCCACCCGATTGCTTTTTGTGTTTATATTCAGCGTCGTTGCAAACACCTTTTATTGTTTCACGGTAAGGAATTCTCGGTTCTACGAGGTCGACGTCAACACCATACCTATCTTTCAACAATTTTACAGCAAGATTTAATTGAAGCTCGCCCTGTCCGGCAATAATTGTCTGCGAAATTTCAGGGTCGTATTTCGAAATCAAAGTCGGTTCTTCTTCGTGTGCCGTATGCAAAGCAGCAGAAATTTTATCTTCATCGCCTTTAGCTTTCGGTTGAACCGCCATTCTTATTACCGGCTCCGGATATTCGATTTCCGGCAGAACAACCGTGAAATTCTTCGAACAAAGAGTGTCACCTGTATGACTGTCTTTCAGTTTAACGACAGCCCCGATATCACCAGCTTTAAGGCTACTTACTTCAGTTCTGTTGTGACCGTTCAAAATAAAGAGCTGCCCGATTCTTTCTGTTTTCTCTTTATGCGTATTAACAAGATCCATACCTTGTGTAACAGTACCTGAATAAACTTTGAAAATTGAAAGCTCGCCCACGTGTTGTTCGGAAAGAGATTTAAAGATAAACAATACTGTTTCGCCTTGCGGGTCGCATTTAATTTCAACCGGGGCACCGCTCTCTTTCATTTTAGCCTGGAATGGTTTTCTATCGGCCGGTGACGGAAAATACTTTTCAACAAAATCGAGGAATGTATTTGCGCCTACCCCTTTTGTAGCAGCCATAGGGAAGGCGGGAATCAGAGTTCCATTTATAATTGCTTTTTTAATTCCAACTACAAGATCTTCTTCGGATAATGTACCTTCCTCAAAAAACTTATTCATCAAATCTTCGTCGGATTCTGCAACTTTTTCGATTAATTCTTCTCTCAGTTTTTCTGCCTGTTCTTTTAGATTTCCAGGAATATCTTCCAGAGTAACCTTTTTCGAACCTGCATCGCCGTAGATGACAAGCTTCATTTTAATTAAATCGACAACAGTATTGAAATTTAGACCTTCGCTTGCTGGAAAAGCAACCACACTTACATCTGGCGAAAGTCTTTTCTTTGCAACTTCAATTGTTTCAAAGAACCTGGAGTGTTCATTATCAACTTTGTTAACAATTATTGCTGATGGAATATTATATTTTCTTGCGTACTCCCATGTCAATTCGGTACCGACTTCAATGCCTTCGGCACTTTTAATTACCGATACGGCAACGTCGGAAACATAAAGACTAGAAATTACCTGACCGATAAAATCGGGAAATCCGGGAGTATCGATCAAATTAATTTTTTTATTGTTCCACTCAATATGGAGTGGTGTAGCATAGATAGAAATTTGTTTTTCAATTTCATTCTGGTTAAAGTCAGATACAGTATTACCTTCTTCAATTTTACCAATTCTATTAATAGCGCCGGATGTAAAAAGGAGTAATTCGGAGATGGAAGTTTTACCGCTTCCGCCGTGTCCAATTAGTGTTATGTTTCGGATTGCATCTGGATTATACTCTTTCAAGATGAAGTCTCCTTATAATATTTATCAATCGAGAAATTTATTTTCGTGTAAGTGTAGACCAAAAAGCCCGAAGACCTTTCACAACGGCTCTTAAATTCGATATGAAATTAGCGGCTTTCTCTTCTTCTTTCAGAATTTTTGTCGTTTTAAATAAACTTACTTTTTCCTTGATCCTCTGAATTGACGAATCAATTTCCATCCAGTAGTCTTCAACATCTGTGATAATTTTTTTAGCTCTATCGACGGTATCGTTTAGATTGTCGACAGCTGGAATAGTCTTATCAATCAGCATCTCAATATCTTTACGAAGGGCTTTGAGATTTTCTGTAATTATCCTCAGATAGATAATCAAAAAAACGCACAAAGATATTGCCGCTAATATTAAAACACTCAATAAAATATCGATTAAAGTCATGATTAGCTATTAAGATTTCTTTTCTGAACGATAAGCATCTACACCTGCTTTAACGGCAGCTTTTAATTTATCGCTTTCTTGTTCCACTTTTTCAATGCCACTATGAACAACTTCGGAGGCTTTGGCTTTAGCGTCTGTCAAAACTTTTTCGGCCTCGTCTAAAAGCGCGTCTACTTTTTGTTTTGCTTCGGCCACCAATTTTTCGGACTTTTTCTTACCTTCATTTATCAACTGATTTGCCTTATCTTTTGCAACAGCCAGATACGATTCTGCGTCGTCCATCAAATCTTTTGACTTAAGGCGAATATCTTCTCTTAATTCTTTCCCACTTTTAGGTGCAAACAACAATCCCAACAATGAACCGATGGCTGCTCCAGCCAAAAGACCGATCAAAACTCCTTTTCCAAAACTTCTTGATTCGTCGTTATGCATATAATCCTCCTGTGTCTGTTTTTAAGTGTTGTAAAATAATAACAGACTTCTCTAAAATCAAGGTTTGAATGAGAATAGGGATCAATAATCAAAAAAAATAGTAATTGTAAAGCTCTATGAAAGCATCATTTAGCAATATCAAGAATTGCCCGATAAACTTTTGCAATTGGTAATCCAACTACATTATAATAACAGCCGTTTATTTTAGAAATAAAGAGGGCGCCGTAATCGTCCTGTATGCCATAAGCCCCAGCTTTATCCATAGGGCTACCACTTTCAATATAATTAATGATCTCTTTACGCTTTAATTTTCGAAACGTAACTCTGGTCTTTTCGTAATCAACAATTATACGTCCATTTGACAAATTCGCCACGACAAAACCTGTATAAACCGTGTGCGTCTTCCCGCTCAATTTCGAAAGTGTTTCAAATGCTTCCTTCTTTGTGCTGGGTTTACCGAGAATCTCTTTATTCAATACCACAATTGTATCTGCAGTAATTACAATTCCCTCATTTACTTTTTTTGAGGCAGCTCTGAATTTATCCAGAGCCAATCTTTTTACCGTTTGAACTGGATGTTCACCGTCTTTAACATTTTCTTTAACATCGACTGAGAACGACTTGAAATTAATATTAAGAAGCTTAAGAATTTTCCGCCTTCGCGGTGATTTTGAGGCAAGGTAAATAGGAATACTTTTAGGAATCATAGTGGACTTTTATCGGAACAATGCTTTAATACTGCCCCACGTACGTTTAACACTCGATACTCTATGAACTACATTATATGGAGCGCTGTAAGCCATTTGACCATCTTTGTCGACAATTTTCAGACGATAAGCATAAACGGCGTCAGTCGATTTAAATGCGGTCTGGTCGATATATTCATAACTCTTGTCGGGTTCTGGTTCAACTCTGGCAAGGAACATAAACTGACCACTTACCGTTCTACGTTCGATTTCGAAATGGCTAAGGTTGACTTCGCTTGAAGTTTTCCATGTAATTAGAACGTTATTATCCTGACTTTCTGCTTTAAATTCAAGGATGGTAGTCGGGGCATAGAGCAGGGTTGCGGAAAGCAATAGGGTCAATATGGTAAATTTTGTCTTCATATTTTCTTGTCAAATATATCGGAAGAGATTAAGATTGTCAAGTATTTATTTTTAATTGATTCTTGAAAGAACCTTTTAATGCTTTGAACTATTCTTCAATCATTATAATTGATCTTTTAATGAATATAAAAAACTACGAAAGTTAACCACGATCTTTAAGTATTTCATCGATAGCTTGCAAAGCTTCTGCTCGCCAGGAGTCACTGCCTCGTCTTTTCATCTTTTTCAGTTTATCTGTCGAATAATTGGAAAATTTATTCCTTAAGGATTCAATATCTTTCTCGTTTAAAATTGCCTTACCAATTTTTTTAGTTGTTTCCTCTTGACTATGAGATTCTCTTTCAATGATTGCGAGTTGAGAATTTATTTCATCCTCAGAAAATCGATGTCTACAAAAGGGGCATACTTTTGCTTCAAGTTTGATTATCTCTACACAATCAGGACACTTCTTAGTATGGAAAGAAATTTCATAGTGTGATTTAGTCCTATCCGATTTTTGGGTACTACATGCTTTGCTAAGTGGTGGTACTGCAATTAAAGATAGCAGAGCTATCAAACTGAAAACGAAACCCGACACAAACCAAGCAAAAGAATCACGTTTTTTTCCTTTTGCAATAAAAGAACAAAATGACCCAATAACTATTCATTGAAGAAAAAAATTATTATGGATTCCATTGTAATTTACTCCCTTTACAATCGTTAATTAGATGCAGCGAAACGCACAAATTGCAGCTTTTAAAAAACTTGTTTGTTAATGCTACTTAAATTCATGTGTCAGTTTAAAAAAACTTAGTTCTAACAGAACTATGATTTAGTAAACCTTGTAAAATCCTCATATTCACACCATTTTCACGCAGAACATTGCAAATGAATCTTCATACACATTGTAATATTTATGTGCTCTCACAGTTCAGGCATAATCTTTTTATTTGTGAAATAGTCAGATATGAAGAATTAATTACTATATAACCCTCCAGATAGATTACCTTATCAAAGGTAATTGATAAAGTTTTTTTTCCACGAAAAGTTTATCAATTTATTTTATTTATGTCAATAGCATAGCTTGATTTATTAAAAAAATTTAACTGCCACGTAATACCTAATATTACAGAAAAAAGCTTCTCATATAAGAAGAACATCTTATGGGTGATTTTGTTAAGGGGGAACCCAAAAAATTGATAGCTTTATGGAGCCTAAACTAATTAACCTCAGAAGAATCAGCAGTAAAATAAATATCAGTGTTAATAATCATAAAAGAGTAGCCGACATATAATGTATTAATAAGCAGCGGCAAAGATATTTTTTTATTGCACAGCTGGATATTCAATCATACTTTTTTATAAGTCTGCCAGTTACCGTACTTAAATTTAATGTAAATTATTCCCGCATACAGGATAACATAGAAAGGTAGAGCAAGCCACGCACCTATCAAACCCAATTTAAATACAACTCCAAGTAGATATGCAATGGGCACAAAGACCAACCAGTTTGAAATTACCTCAGCAACCATAACAAAAAATGTTTTACCTGATGCTTGCAATCCATTTGCAAGTACAACACCAAAAGAATAAAAAATCTGACCGAATCCAGCAATTCGAAGCGCTGGTATTGCGGTTTCAATTACATGGCTGTCATTTGTTGTTAGAATTAGAACTGCTCTTGGAAATGTTATAAATATTATACCCACAATTAAAGTATAAATAGCAGCAAGCTTACTGGTCTCGAAACCATAATGGCGAGAGCGTTCTATATCACCCCGCCCGAGATTATTCCCTACCAAAGTTTGCACTGCTATCCCAAATCCAAAACACGGCATTAACGAAATTAGAAGTGCCGTAAATACAACATTGCTTGCAGCCTGTTCCAGTGTACCAATTAACCCAGTAATCGATATAAAGCTTAAGAAACCGACGAGTATAAAAACGTTTTGAATAGAAACAGGCAACGAAATTTTTATAATCGATTTTGCTATTTGTGGTACAAAACTGAGATTTCTAAAATATTTATACGACCTTCTGTATGAAGGTAAAATTGAAACGCCAAAATAAAATAAGGCGTCGCACACGGTTGCTAATGTTGAGCCAAGCCCTGCGCCAGCCAGTCCCATTCCCTTAATTCCAAACATACCATATATAAAAATATAGTTGAAGATAATATTCAAAAAATTGGCTATAATCCCCGAATACATAAATATTTTCGTTTTGCCTATTCCGAAATAAAACCCTCTATAAGAAATAGTAATCAGGAAAAATGGAATCCCCATAAATCGATAATGAAGATATTCCCCGGCATAAAAAGCCACTTTGTTGTCCACAGCCAAAAAATTTGCAATTGTGTCTGCAAATATTATTACGAGTGAACTGATAAAAATACCAATCATCGTAGAGAGCACAAGCGAAGTATTTAGAACTTTTCCGCAACCCTCATAATTTTTTTCGCCGTATCGCCTGGCAATCATCACGTGTGTTCCTGTGGCAAGACTCGAGAAGAAACTGACTACAGCCCACGTTGCAAAAACTCCAATACCCATAGCTGCCAGATAATATTTGGCGTTAGGGAGTCGCCCTACCATAGCTGTGTCGACCATCGAAACAAGCATCTGAGTAGAAAGCCCAGCAATCGCCGGAAGGGCTATCTTGAGTATATATTTATCGTCTTCTGTAAAAGAAAGTAATTTCATGATTTCTAAAATATCGAAATAAGAATAACATTAAAAATATTTTATTTATTATTCCTTCGACACGGAACGTAAAAATAACCGGACTAATTAACTGGATCTGTACACAATAAGTATCTGAAAGAAAACATATAATAATATCTCGTTCTGGGTTCTCTTTAATATTCTACTATCTCGCAAAAATATCATCTCTTGGAGCTTCTAATTCCACCCGTTTTAAAAAAAGTAGATATAATTACATTACCCTACAAAGGCAAAAGAATCTAATATTCGATTAAATAACATGGGAGTAAGATTAATATCGACTCATAAATTTGATTAATCTCAAGATAGTGACAAATTTAGTATGTTCCCCCTTGCAATTTAAATATTAACTATTGTTGAAAATTTTACTATTTTGCAGACAAAACGATCCATATGAATGGACAGAAGAGAAGAAATATTAAATCTGATGAAGACGCTGGGAATTAGCATTAATAACCTGGCGAGTCAATTAGGTCTTCGAACCAATACACTCAACTATATACTTCACGATTCATCTGCACTTGACGACGAGTTATATACTCAAATCAAAGATGTTCTTAATAATTATCAATATGAATTAAGATTTTTCGACGAGACCGAAGATGATACACTTGATTTGTTCGACGAAGACGAGCAGCATCAATTCATTGGGGAAAGGATACGTTTGTTTGCACGAAGAAAATTTGGAACGTTGAAAAAACTCGCCGCAGCAATGGAAATTTCTCCGCAGCAATTACAGCAGTATATAAGCGGTAAAAGAGAACCTGGCTCCAGAATATTGATGAAATTTCTGAAGCTCGGTTGCGACTTAAACTGGCTGCTTGGCGGCAGAGAATCGAATGAATCTTACAGAATACAAAAACTCGAAACCCGAATTAAAGAATTTACAAAAGCACTTGAAGGGATATCGGAAAAAATCAATGATCTGCTAAGAAATCAAAATAGATAGATGAATTTAAATCCAATTTCCCCGCCATAGGCGTCGATTCGATTCATACAAATTTATACTTCACTAAACCTTATGCCACGCATCATCTTCCCGCCTATTTTATCACATTTAATTGTTAGCGGGATTTCGCTTCGCTCAACAATTCCATGGAGCCTGTCCCGCCGAAGGCGGGAGTTCGATTCATACAAATTTATTCTTCACTAAACCTTATGCCACGCACCATCTTCCCGCCTATTTTATCACATTTAATTGTTAGCGGGATTTCGCTTCGCTCAACAATTCCATGGAGCCTGTCCCGCCGTAGGCGGGAGTTCGATTCATACAAATTTATTCTTCACTAAACCTTTCGCTACGCATCATCTTCCCGCTTATTTTATCACATTTAATTGTTAGCGGGATTTCGCTTCGCTCAACAATTCCATCCCGCCGAAGGCGGGAGCTTGATTCATACAAATTTATTCTTCACTAAACCTTATGCCACGCATCATCTTCCCGCCTATTTTATCACATTTAATTGTTAGCGGGATTTCGCTTCGCTCAACAATTCCATGGAGCCTGTCCCGCCGTAGGCGGGAGTTCGATTCATACAAACAAAAATTAACTGAATAAGTTTCTTTAGTTCTTTGCTCTCAATTCCATTACGGTTCGATTCATACTGTCAAATTTGATGGCAAAATATTGCGATTTTTTATTAAAATCAAATATTTTTTTTCAACTCCACCAAAAAAATTTACGTGAACCTCTTTTTCTTTAAAAACCCTGGGAGGTTCAAGTTTCGATTTTGAGCTATTTTCGCAACTTTTGTGTGATTTGTGTGTCTTTTAACTAAAAAAGACACGAGGTTCACAAATCGAACCTCGTTTTTGGCTCGTTTTCGCACTTTTTAAAATGACATTTTTATGCCTCTTTTTATTGCTTCAAGCTATTTTATATCGACCTTTTGACTTTATTTAAAAGTATGTCAATATAAATTAGGAGTGAATTTGGAAGTGGTAGGTTCTCCTTTGTTTATAAATGCAATTAAAATTTTGAGGCATGTTAAACATAGATTTATAAAATTAGGCTTGACCGTTCTGATTGTCTTAATGTTAAAAACGGAAGAAATCTTTTACAAAGTTGAAATTAAAAAATATCTTTGGAATAATTTAGAAGTGGAGTTAGTGCTTCTTTGTGGAGCTGAGGGGATTCGAACCCCTGACCTTCTGAATGCCATTCAGACGCTCTCCCAACTGAGCTACAGCCCCATATTTCAATACGCAAAGATATAAATCTTTTCCTTTTTCTACAAAGTGTTGGTTTATGGATTTGTTTAATTCTTTTTATAAAAATATTTTTATAAATAAAAAACCAGTGAATATGAAAAGCAAATTAATTTCTTTAATCTTTATTTTGATTTTTGGCTCCACAATTTTTTTCAATTGCGACGATACGATCAATCAAAGCGAACTCGATTCCCGCCCAATACCATTATCAAATATTAGCTATGCCGAACATATACAACCTGTATTTGATGCCAAATGTAACTATTCAGGATGCCACAACGACGCCGATATGGCCGGTGGATTGAGCCTGACATCGCATCAAAATACAACCGCAAATTATTTAATTGTAGCCCAAGGTTATCCAGATAATAGTAGACTTGTGCTTGCAGTTGAAGGTCGCACGGTAAATCCCATGCCCCCCTTAGGCTACTGGCCTTTGACAGATAATCAGATACGCGCAATAAGGACATGGGTGAAAGAAGGTGCTAAAAATAACTGACGCAGTTACTAATTCAGGCATTTATTTACTGGAAATTTTTATTCCTAATCAATTTATCATAGACATAAAAAAATTCAACAGCCAAATTTTTCCCGATGGTTATTATTATTACGCAGGCAGTGCACAGAAAAATATGCGCAAGCGTCTACAAAGGCATCTTAGTAAAAATAAAACCATCTATTGGCACATCGATTATATTACCTGCCGTTTTGATATAAATAAAATTTTTTATTTCAACAATCGAGGTAAGGACTTCGAATGTAAATTGGTTTCTGAATTAGAGGAATATTTCGGATTGAAATCGATAGCACCGGGTTTTGGTAATTCAGACTGTCGAATATGCGAATCGCACTTACTTTATTCTAAATTGCCGATTGACTATAACCAATTCATTTCGCGGTACCATTCAATAGTCCGTTTCATACCTTCTTCCAAAGAAACTTTTTGATGGAAATCCAATTCCTTTACGGCTTTCGAGGCACTGCACGTCCATGCAGGTTGAACAAAGTCCTTTGCTTTTTCGATATTGAACGTTGCAGCCTTCTTGCTGAAGAATGAAAAAAATTCTGCAATTGCTGCCACAGTGTATACCAGAAAGTGAGGTATCTTAATTTTCAAAGCACCTCTTCCAAATGCTTTTTTTATTGCTTCGCTTACTTCATTCCAATCGTAAATTTTTTCGGATGCAATAAAATAAGTTTGCCCTTTTGATTTTTCGCTTACTGCCGCCAGATAAATCCCTTCTACAGCGTCTGCCACATGAATAAGGTTCAACTTTTTGTTGTCGAATCCCACTAAAGTCATCAATCCCATTTTGTATGTTTTAAATACTTGATAAATTTCCGTATCCCTCTCTCCATAGACTGCAGGCAATCTCACAATTGTTATCGGAAGTTTGCCCATATAACTTTTGGCAACTTTTTCCTGTTCAAGTTTGCTTCTACCATATGTGGTAATGGGATGTTCAGGTGTTTCTTCATCAACTGGTTTGCCATCGAGAGATGGGCCACAGGCTGTTTGACTGCTTGAAATAACCACCCTTTTAATCGAAGGATTTACTTTCAAGAGAACATCGAGTAAATTTTTTGTGGTCTCAACGTTACCTTTGAAATATCCTTCTTTTGTTTTCGACTTAACAACGCCGGCAATATGGAATAGGTAATCGGCGTCTTTTAAAACTTCTTCAAGTCCTTCTTTATCAAATAATCCTGTTGAAAAAATTTCTACTGGTTTATTTTCGAGCCAACGTCTTGAGCTTGTTTTTCTTATAATACATTTGACCTTGTGACCTTTAGTCAGTAAGTAATCAACTAAATGGCTCCCGACAAATCCGGAAGCACCCGTAACCACAGAGATAATTTTCGATTCCATAGTGTTGAATAATTCTTTATATTGTTTTAGTTAATTCAAAAAAATTATTTATAAATATAAGAAGATATAAATAACTAATAAAATACGGAGGTATTTTGGTAGATCTATTCAAAAAATGTTTCGATTTCACCCGAGCAGACGATATTAAAGCAATGGGTGTTTATCCATACTTCAGACCAATCGAAGAAAATGAAGGACCTGTAGTTCAAATTGAAGGCAGAAAAATTGTAATGGCAGGTTCCAACAACTATTTAGGTTTAACAGCTCATCCGAAAGTAAAAGAAGCTGCAATTAAGGCAATTGAGAAATATGGCACGGGATGTTCAGGTTCGAGATATTTGACAGGCACGCTCGATCTACACATAGAACTGGAAGAAAGATTAGCAAAGTTTTTTGGAACAGAAGCTGTACTTTTGTACAGTACGGGATATCAAACTGCACAAGGAGTAATAGCAACTTTGGTGCAGCGCGGTGAATATGTAATTTCCGACAAAGACAATCACGCGTGCATAGTTGCCGGCCAGATAATGGCACGTGGTGCTACAGCCGAATTAGTACGTTATAAACACAACGATATGAACGACCTGGAACGCGTTCTTAAAAAAGTACCTATCGAAGCAGGCAAATTAATTGTAAGCGACGGCGTTTTTAGTACGGGCGGTGAAATTGTCGACCTACCAACTTTAGTTGACCTTGCCAGGAAATATAACGCTCGCATTTTAATTGACGATGCACATGCCGTTGGCGTTATTGGAAAAGGTGGAAGAGGAACCGCCAGCGAATTCAACCTTGAAGAAGAAGTTGACCTTACAATGGGTACTTTCAGCAAAACATTCGCATCGCTCGGTGGCTTTGTTGCCGGCAAAGAACGAGTGATTAATTATCTTAAGCACCATTCTTCTGCACTTATATTTAGTGCATCGCCCACTCCAGCTTCGGTTGCTGCAGCGCTTGCAGCTCTTGATATTCTCGAGGCAGAACCATGGCGCGTACAAAAGCTAATTAATAATGCCAATAAAGTACGCACTGAATTAGCTGCAGCTGGATTCAATGTATTAGAAGGTAGAACTGCAATTGTACCTGTTATCGTAGGCGATGATGGCCTGGCATTCAAAATGTGGCGACGTTTATTTGACGAAGGCGTTTTTGTTAATGTCTTTATTTCACCAGGTGTTCCGCAAGGTAGACAAATGATGCGCACAAGCTATATGTCGACTCACGAAGATGAACACCTCGACTTTATTATAGATACATTTAAAAAAGTGGGTAAAGAACTGGGATTAATTTCATAATTTTAATGGAGTATCTTCGATGTCGGATATAACTATAAAAACAGTTAAATCTAAAAAGGATTTAATGAGATTTATAAAATTCCCGTGGGAAATTTATAAAGGTGATCCTTACTGGGTGCCACCATTAATTTATGACAAAAAGAAAATCCTGGATAAGAAAAAGAACCCATTCTTCGAACATGCCGACATTGAACTATTTTTAGCCGAAAGGGATGGTAAAATTCTCGGAAGGATAGCCGCAATCAGCAACCAATTACATAACCAATATCACAACGATAAAGTTGGTTTTTGGGGCTTTTTCGAATCGATTAACGACCAGGCTGTTGCCAATAAACTTTTTGACGCCGCTAAAGAATGGCTCAAAGTTAGAGGTTTCGACACAATGAGAGGGCCAGCCAATCCTTCTTCAAACGATGAATGGGGAATGTTAATAGACGGTTTTGAAGATACTCCAAGAATTTTAATGACTTACAACCCGCGCTATTATTTGACGCTTTGCGACAATTACGGCTTCAAAAAAGTTAAGGACCTTTATGCATACAAACTGGAACATGATAAGGTTGTTTCGTCCGATAAATTGAGAAGGGTTGCAGAGATTGCACGCACTCGCTCGAAAATTAAAATCACTCAGTTGAATATGAAGAACTTCAAAACAGAACTCGACAAAGTCAAATACGTTTATAACAAAGCGTGGGCTCCGAATTGGGGATTCGTTCCTATGACCGAAAAAGAGATAGATGCAATGGCTAAAGATTTGAAGCCTCTGGTTGAACCTTCATTGGTGTTATTTGGTGAAATCGACGATAAACTTGTGGGTTTTGCTCTGGTTATGCTCGATTACAATCAAATAATCAAAGATATGAACGGGAGATTATTGCCCTTCAATTTTATCAAGCTTTTTACACAGAGGAAAAAAATTAACTGGTGTAGAATCATAACACTTGGAATAATACCTGAACATCAAAAAAGGGGTTTAGACTCAGTTTTCTACTGGGAAATTGTAAACCGCGCTGCAGAACTTGGAATTTACCTCGGCGAAGCCAGCTGGATTCTTGAAGATAATGATATGATGAACCGTGGTGCTCACGTTATGAACGGAGAACTTTATAAGAAATACCGTATTTACGAAATGCCAATTTAGTCAGGATTAATCAACTTTCATCGCTTCGTCGTATTTTGAGATGTGAGGTGGATCGATCTTTTTCAAAGCTTCGAAGAGTGGTTTATTGTCTGGGTAATTTTTCAACAGTTCAGCAATTTCACCAGCTTTGGCATCGAAAAATACTTTAAGCAGTGGGCTTCGTGGGTCTAACTGATCCTTCACTTTGTCTAGATTTATTATCAATTTAACAATATTTTTGTAAGCTGCTTCTGGCTCTGAGCTAAGCAAATCCAATCCATTATAATGGTAATCATAAAAATCCATTCTAAACTGCTGATATTTGGCATTCATTAAATTTTCGACCAGACCTCTGCGACTGTAGAGAGTGCTCTTCGATTCCCAGCCTTCCATATACGCAGTGTTTATGCCTCTTATTGCAATATCGAGGGCTTTTGAAAAATAGGGAGTTCCTGTCAACTTGCCATACGAATCGCTGTCAAAACCGATTATTACATAAGCATAGAAATCGAGAAAACTGACTAAAGGATCGAAGTCGGATTGATTAAAATAGAGAGCTTGATTTTTTTCGTAGGTAAAACTCCAGGCATTATCGAATATATTTAACATCAAAGAATTTCTTTCCGAATTTTCTATTGGTCTTTGACTGGTAACAACGACCTGAGCTTTATATGTAGTTTCGTCGTCGGCAGCTTTAAGGAAAAAGATATTGAATCCACATCGAATTTTATAATCGCCCCAATTTTCAGTGGTAAATTTGGTATTGTTTAAGTAAGTTTCTATCTGACTTTGAAAATTAATTAACCTTTCCTTTGCAGCAACGGGCAGCTGTTCATAATTAACCGATACTGTAGCATCTAATTCTTGCGCTCTTATTGTTGATAATAAGAAGAGTGAGACAATTATAAAAATTAGTTTTTTCATTTATCTTCCTGCAAATTTAATGGCAAAATAAATAATTAAACAATTTTATACAATCATGGATGAACGATGAAGAAAATCAGTTTAATCCTTCAACTCCTGATTGTCGTTAATTGTTTCGGTCAATCCGATGCAGGCGCTCGCCGAACAGCCCTCAACTCTTCCGATATCATAAGTTGCAACGACCCATTTGCAATCTTTTATAATCCTGCATCGGCTGCATCGTGCAAGTCAGCTCAAATCGGTTTTTTCTATTCCCCATCCCCTTTTGAAATGAAAGAACTGTCAACATTTTATGCAGCTTTTATTCAACCTACTTCAATTGCTTCATTTTCACTCGGCTTTATGAAATATGGGTTTGAACTCTACAGTGTCAAACAGATTCAAGCTGGAATTGCATTTAACTTTTATGAAAGTTTTTCCGCCGGTATAAATTTTTCGATGCAAAATCTTTTTATCGAAAATTACGGCACACGCAATTTCTTTTTTGCAGATGCCGGATTGACTGTTAAATTAAACGAAAAAATAAGCACGGGAATATTTGTTAAAAATATAACCAGAACCTCAATTGACAATTTCGAAAATCAATTCCCAACAATTTTTAATGCGGGCATTTATTATAAAATTATTGACGAAATTAATCTTTATGCCAGCGCAAGGAAAGAATTAGGATATAAAATTGCTTTACAATACGGCATTGAGTTCAGTATAGTTGAGTACCTTAATTTGCGGGCTGGCATGTCAGACTTCCCCGAAACTTATAGCGGTGGAGTCGGAATCAATTACAAATCGTTCGAATTCGGTTACAGTATAAACTCGCATTTTGAACTCGGGCTCTCACATCAATTCGAAATAATAATTAGACCGTATTAATATGAGATACTTTTTGATAATCATATTTGTTTTGTTCAATGCGTTTATTTTGAAGGCACAAACCGATACTACATTCGAAGAGCTACTTTCTCAATTAATTGAAGATAACTTAGGCGAATTGGAAGAATCTGAAATCTTTGACGATATCGAAGAGTTGCTCGACAACCCGATAGATATTAATACCGCCTCTTTAGATGACCTTCTCAGAATACCAGCGCTCGACAGGCGCAAAGCCTCTGCTATTATCCAATACAGACAATCGCACGGAAGTTTTAAGAATAAAAACGAACTTTATCTTGTACCAGAATTGAATGATTTAACTGCGAGATGGATTTCATATTTTATTAAAATATCGAGTTCAGCTAAATCAGAAAGTATCTTTTCCTTTTCAAAAATTGCCCTTCGTTCAAGGATACAGAGCGACCTCCAGATTCGACAAGCTTACATTGAAAACAAATTTGCTGGCAATAGACTGAAATCTTATAACCGCTTACTTTATTATGGAAAATATATCAATGCAGGATTTGTTACAGACAAGGACCCGGGCGAAAAAAGTTATACCGATTTTACTTCCGGTTTTATCGAATTAAGGACAAAGACTTTTCTGAAAAAGATTATTGTTGGCAATTATACAGTTGAATCGGGATACGGATTAATTTTATGGTCGCCATATAATTATCGCAAAGGAAACGAAGTTACCGTTCCGATTTCCAATTTTAGAAGCGGGAGTCGCCCTTATAAAAGTTCGGGAGAATTCGGTTACTTCTCTGGAATATCGACAAGTCTCTCTGCAGGAATCATTGAATTCTTACCATTTGTTTCTTTAAAGAGAATTGATGCATCTCTCGATACAACAGGAAACATAAATTCATTTAAATACGACGGCTATCACCGTTCGTTGAATGAACTAAACTCGCATTCGAATACTAAAGAATATGCTTACGGTGCAGTAATTAAACTCAAGCCATCTCAGAGTTTGACTTTAGGATTAACGACTGTTTCTTATAAATATAACAGGGCAATCAATTCAGTCGGTTCGTCACGCTTGCAAAATCATACGATAAATTTTAGTTATGGCAATCCCTTATTCACAATTTCTGGTGAATCTGCACTTTATAAAAATCATCTCTCCTCGATAACGTCTGTCTTATTGACGCCGCTCGATAACCTAAAATTAAGTCTTTCATACAGAGATTATTCGCCCTATTTTTATTCTGTCATGGGTAATTCTTTTGGCGAGCGTTCAAATTCCACCAACGAGAAAGGGTTCTACACTTCAATTGACTTTAAATCCCGTATGGGCAATTTTTCTTTCTATTATGACATCTATTACTTTCCCTTTGTTAAGGGAAATTTCCCTGCAAAGGGGAAGGATTTTCTGTTCGTATATCAAAACAAATTAAGTAACACAAGTAAAATAAATCTATTATATAAAAATGAACGGGCTGAAATGCCTTCAAACGAAGAGTTATATCCTCGATTGGTTTTAAATTCAAGAATTCGTTACAGGATCGAATTGATTAATTATTTCAAAGACAGGATACGAACGAAAACCCGTTTTGAACTCGTACGTATTAAATCATCGGCGATAAAGGAAAACGGTTACTTAGTTTATCAGGATTTACAGTTAAAACCTCTAAACAATATCACGGTATACGCCAGAATCTTATTTTTCGATAGTGCTTCGTACGATTCCCGCATTTATGCATATGAAAACGACCTGGATGGTCTAATGACAAACGGCTTATTTTATGGAGAAGGGATTAAATGGTATTTATTACTAAAGTATACTCTTAATGGATTTAGTTTTTCGCTCAAGTATTCCGAATTGTACAAACCTTTTGAAAGACAATTAGGCAGTGGCTATACGGAAATTGAAGGTCACACGGACAATCGGATTTCATTTCAATTTGATTATGCCCTCAAATAAAAAGTGCCCAGACGTTGAAGTGGCATCGGGGCAGTGGAAATCAAATTTCGAATTTAATGCCCTGTGCAAGAGGAAGTTTTGTACCGAAATTGATAGTATTTGTTTGTCTGCGCATATAGAATTTCCATGCGTCAGAACCCGATTCACGTCCTCCTCCAGTATGCTTTTCGCCTCCGAAGGCACCTCCAATTTCAGCACCAGAAGTTCCAATATTTACATTTGCAATTCCGCAGTCGCTTCCCCAGGCTGAAAGAAATTCTTCGGCTTCTCTCAAATTGTTAGTAAAAATTGAAGATGAAAGTCCCTGTACAACATCGTTTTGAATATCTATCGCATTTTGAACTTCGCCGGAATATTTAATCATGTATAGTATCGGAGCAAAAGTTTCCTCTTGCACAATTCTATAGTGATTTTCGGCTTCTACAATTGCAGGCACAACATAACATCCCGATTCGTAGCCCTTTCCGGAAAGGACTTCGCCGCCGTATAGAATTTTTCCGCCTTCCTCCACAACCTGTTTAAGTGCATTTTTGAAATCTTCTACTGCAGCTTTATCGATAAGAGGTCCCACATGATTTTTCTCGTCGAGAGGATTACCTATTTTCAAACTTTTGTAAGCTTTAATTAAAGAATCTTTCACTCTGTCATAAATATCTTCGTGAACAATTAAACGGCGAGTTGTAGTGCATCTCTGTCCAGCTGTGCCGACGGCTCCGAATACAACAGCTGGAATCGCCAGATTGAGGTCGGCTTCTGGAGTAATAATAATTGCATTGTTGCCACCCAGTTCTAATATCGACCTACCAAATCTACCTGCAATAATGCCTGCTGCTCGTTTACCTACAGCAATTGAGCCGGTCAATGAAATGAGTGGTATCCTTTTGTCGTTCAATAATTTGTTGCCGATAGTCGAACCTTTACCAATTATCAAATTAAAGAGTCCTTCTGGCAGGTTATTCGATTTTATTACACCAGCCAAAATATTTTGTACGGCTATTGCTGATAATGGCGTTTTCGATGAAGGTTTCCATAAATTGACATCGCCACAAACAGTTGCAATCATAGCATTCCATGCCCAAACGGCTACAGGGAAATTAAAAGCTGTTATGATGCCAACGATACCGAGCGGATGATACTGTTCATACATTCGATGTTTTTCTCTTTCGGAAGCGATTGTTAATCCGTAAAGTTGTCTCGATAGACCTACAGCAAAATCGCATATATCAATCATCTCCTGCACTTCGCCCATTCCTTCCTGCAGCGACTTTCCCATTTCATAAGAAACCAGCTTACCAAGAGGTTCTTTATATTTTCTTAGTTCAAGACCGATTTGCCTGACAATTTCGCCTCTTTTGGGAGCTGGCACAGTACGCCAGTACTTGAACGCTTGCTCGGCTTTTTCGACAACACGCTCGTAATCTTCCTCGTCAGCTTGAATCACTTTTGAAATTACTTTTCCATCTACAGGTGAAACTACGTCAAATGCTTCTCCTTTTGTCTTGACCCAATCGGTGCCCGTCGATGCGCCGTTGTTCTTTTCAGTTATTAACAGTTGATTTAAGAATTCCATTTTTCTCCTCCCGCTTTTTCTTAGGGATTTTTAAGTGCATTTATAAAACTTATCCGAAAAAAATTTTTTCCACGAGATATTAATTCTGTATCGGACTCTTTAGTTTGATGTTCCAAATTGTCTTAATAATTACCGATTAAAAAGCATTTAGTGATATGCTCCCCCTCAATAATCCTTGATACAAAAACGATTTATGTAAAAATTGATTACTCTTTCGATTAATTAAAAGGGACTTCGTTCATCCCTTAAATTTGTTATCCAATTTAGTAAATTGAATATTATCAGTAAACCTGAAATCTTCTTATTAATAGTTCTTGATGAATATTTTTCCATTTGATATATTTGTTTGTCAACATCGATATAAGATGAAAAACTTCAAAAAATTAACCGGTCGAAACACACTCCGAAATTATATGGCATCCCGCTTCGAAGACGTCTTCTAAATTTTTTCTCCCTTCTCGCTCTATTATATTATTAAAACAGGGAGAAACAAATGATTACAAAAGAAAACGCACTCGACTTTTTACGTCGATATATGTTAATCGACGGATTTGATATTTTGCTCGATCTTTCTGAAAGCAAAGGAATTTATCTCGTTGATGCGAGAAATGGAAACAAGTTTCTCGATTTTTATTCTTTCTTTGCTTCATCACCTGTGGGCATGAATCATCCGAAATTATTCGAATCAGAGTTTCTTGAAGAATTGCAAAGAGCCGCTTTGTCCAAACCGTCGAACTCAGATATTTACACACTCGAAATGGCTAAATTTGTAGAAGCTTTTTCAAAGTATGCAATGCCAGCGGATTTCAAGCATCTATTTTTTATTGATGGTGGAGCGCTCGCCGTTGAAAACGCTTTGAAAGCTGCTTTCGACTGGAAAGTTAAAAAAAATTTCCAGAAAGGATATAAAGAAGAAAAAGGCACTCAGGTTATTCATTTCAAAAGTGCTTTCCATGGTAGGACGGGCTATACAATGTCGCTTACAAACACCGACCCAAACAAAACGGCATATTTTCCAAAGTTCAACTGGCCCAGGATATCGAATCCGAAAATAATTTTTCCGCTTCAGGAAAATCTCGATAAAATAGTTAAAGCAGAATCGGAAGCCATCGATCAAATTTACAATGCAATTAAAAACAATCCAGATGATATTGCAGCGCTTATCATAGAACCGATTCAGGGCGAAGGTGGCGACAATTTTTTCAGAAAAGAATTTTTCGAAAAACTACGTGATATAACACTCGAAAATGAAATTATGCTAATATTTGATGAAGTCCAAACAGGAATTGGTATAACCGGAAAAATGTGGGCGCATGAACATTATGTTCAACCCGATATGATTGCTTTCGGTAAAAAAGTGCAGATCTGCGGATTTATGTCGACCAATCGAATCGACGAAGTGGAAGATAATGTATTTAGAAAATCGAGCCGCATTAATTCAACCTGGGGTGGAAATTTAGTTGACATGGTGCGTTCACGAAAATATCTTGAAATAATCTCTCAAGAAAATCTTCTTCAGAATGCTGAAGCTACAGGTAAATACCTGCTCGAGCAATTAATACAAATAGAAAAAAAATTCCCGAAATTAGTATCGCAAGCTCGTGGATTGGGATTGATGTGTTCATTCGATTTACCAAATCCAGAAGTTCGTAAAAAATTTCTGGCAAAACTATTCGAAAAAAGAATGCTCATGCTTGGCTGCGGCGTAAGTACAGTACGTTTTAGACCGCCGCTTATTGTAAATAAAAATGACGTGGACAAAGGAATTGAAATAATCGAAGAGGTACTAAAATCTTTCTAAAAAAAGACTGACTAAAAAGTAGATCGACATTACCATCATCCTTGATTTAGGAGTGGATTGATTACTTTTTAGTCAGTTTCATTTAATAGCTGCCCATTCCCTGATCGTGCTTTTTACTCATATTTTTTACGAGTTTAAAGCGGATGGGACCGTTGAGTAAAGTGCTCGAATTCCAGAGCTTATAACCGCCTGCCATACTTAAGTCCTCGCCAAGCCAGGCATCGATATCGCCGTTGAGGTCACCCATATTTGTATCATTTAGCTGAAATGTAAAAATGGTATGTTTGTTTATAGAAGTACCTTCAAAATTAAATGTAATTGCATTCCAGCTGCCAGTGCCATAAACTTTGTTTCCTTCTTGTGTATAAAGAAGAATAACAACCGGCTCTTCAGAGGATGAGTTGTATGGTACCGATTGATATTGTCCACTGAATACGTCTGAATCGACGGGCTCGACAATCTTTTCGGCATTGCAGGCAATTAAGAACGGCAGCAAAAACAGAGCGATGAGCTTTTTCATAGTATCCTTCCTATGATTTTTATTGTTAAGAAAGTATCCTTACTTCTGCCCTATTATCGATCGCTGCCCTCTTTTTGTTTAGTATGTTTGTATTGAAATTAGAGGGATAAATTTTTCTTTAAATTAATTTTCATTCGATACGATAATTAATTTTATCTCCAGTTCGGACTAAACATTTAAAGGATTTTATTACATTTGCTCGAAAAAATGGTAATCTTATGGATGGAAAAAGTTCAGGCAAGTTATACGTTGTAGCCACACCTATCGGAAATTTACAGGATATAACATTTAGAGCCGTTGAAGTCTTGAAAAACGTTGAATTTATCGTTTGTGAGGACACCCGAGTTTCCGGTATCTTATTGTCGCATTACGGCATAAATAAACGGTTGAAAGTCTTAAACGCACGTAATGAAACAAAAGTATCGGAAGAAATAATTGAAGAAATTAAAAGTGGAAATGCATGTGCACTGATCTCTGACGCTGGTACACCACTGATTTCCGATCCTGGAAGTCAATTAATTAATAAAGCTGTAAGAGAAAACATAGTTGTGGTTCCGATTCCAGGTCCCAGCGCCTTGATTGCTGCATTAAGCATTAGTGGGCTTCCATCAAGTTCGTTTCTTTTTGAGGGTTTTCTGCCGCAAAAGAAAGGACGACAAAAAAAACTTGAACAACTATCACACGAAAACCGAACTATCGTCCTTTACGAATCAACTTATAGAATAGAAAAATTACTCAAAGAACTTTTGGAATATATGCCAGAGAGAACAATAGTGGTTTGCAGAGAATTAACAAAAAAATTCGAAGACGTATGGCGAGGTAAACCCTCGGAGTTACTAAAACAACTCCCCTCAAGAAATATTAAAGGGGAGTTTGTAGTAATCATTTCTCCTTTGGAATGGATTGAAGAAAATTATTCTGAATCGTAATTGATAAGAGAATGAATTTCGTAATTGGATAATTTATTCCGTCCATTCAAAAACGATAATTCGATTAAAAAAGAGATCTGCACAATTTTACCGCCAAGTTTTTCGACCAATTTACATGCAGCTTCCATAGTACCACCCGTAGCCAGCAAATCGTCGTGCATCAATACAATGTCGCCTTTTTCGATTGAGTCTTTGTGAATTTCAATTGTATCGGAACCGTATTCCAGTTCATAAGTTTCTGTCAATTTATCAGCGGGCAATTTTCCGGGTTTACGCACAGGTACAAATCCTGCTTTTAATTTCAAAGCCAGAGCCGCTCCTAAAATAAAACCACGCGATTCAATTCCAACAACCTTTGTAATCGCTTTGTCCTTACTTAATTCATACAACTTATCAACTGCATAATTCAAAGCCTTGCTCTCTTTTAGAAGAGTTGTCACGTCCCTGAACATAATACCTTTTTTCGGAAAATCCGGCACTGTGCGGATGTAATTTTTTAAGTCCATTTCTTTGTCCTTAATTTATTAATTGGAAAGCTGACTTTCGAATTTATTTAGTTCTTCTAAATAATTCATCAGCAAATTCTCAATTGGAGCGTATTCTGTAAATCTCATTATTTCCTGTTTAACTCTCGAAGAATTTTTTAGCCCTTTCAGATATCCCGACCAAAACTTTCGGAAGGGAATGATTGCGTTTTTTTCGTCGTTTTTTAATTCAATTGAATATTTAAGATGACGGAGAGCAATTTCGAATCTTTTCTCGGGAGTATCTTTGAATTTAATTTCACCATAATAAAGAAGTTCTTTTGCTTCCAAGAAAATCCATGGACGTTCAATGGCGCCCCGTGCAATCATCACGCCATCTGCCGGCGTAGTATCAAAGGCACGCTTAACGTCGTCAGCAGAAAAAATACCGCCGTTCAAAATAACTGGGATACTAACAACTTCTTTAACCTTTTCAATCCATGACCAATCTGGTTCTCCGCTGTGTCCCTGATTTTTAGTTCGGCAATGGATAGTTAATGCAGCAGCACCAGCAGCTTCAATCCTTTTGGCAATTTCCTGTATATTAATTGAATTTTCATCCCATCCAATACGGGTTTTTACTGTAACGGGCAATTTTACACTTTTTACAATTTCTCTCACCATCGTTTCCATATACTCAGGATCTTTTAATAGGCCAGCTCCTGCGCCTCTATTTGCAACTTTTTTCACCCAGCAACCAGCATTAATGTCGATAATATCGGGATTTAAGTCTTCTACTATTTTCGCTGATTCGACCATCGGCTCGAGATTTCCTCCGTAAATTTGAATTCCAACAGGACGTTCTTGATCTGTAATTTCCATTTTCCGGTAAGTTTTTTTATTAGAGCGCACCAATCCATCTGAATTAATAAATTCTGTATAAACTATATCCGCTCCTAATTCTTTGCATAATTTACGGAATGCAATATCTGTAACGTCTTCCATTGGCGCCAATAGCAAAGCTCTATTTAATTTGATATTTCCTACTTCTAACATATTCAATCGGTCCTTAAATAGTAATGTGTCAAAACGAGAGTAACAAAAGTAAAGAATGCACCTGTCAAAAACGGTGTATAATAGCCGAGATAATTAAATGAAAATCCACCCCAGAGCGGACCTAAAACGCGAGCGAGCGATGCCAGTGATTGATTAATTCCGAGAATTGCACCCTGCTCGTTTTCCGACGATAATTTTGAAACTAAACTTAGTATTGTAGGCTGTAAAATGCCAGTCCCAATCGAAAGAATGGTAACAACAATTGCCACCCCAAAAAAATTATAACCGTATGGAATTGCACCCAGACCAAACATCATCAATGTTGTTCCCCACAGAACTAATTTTCTTTCGTTAATTTTTCCTCCTGCCGATTTTACAAAAAATCCCTGCACCAGAACGCTAACAGCGCCCATTATTCCGTACAGAAATCCATTCTGCTGGTCGGTAAAATTGAAGTGTTTATACCCCAATAGAGCAAAGGTGCCGTAGAGATTTGCAATTGAAAAAATTATTATAAAAAAGAGAATTATTAATAAACCCACGCGCTGAATTTTCAATACCTTAGTGATGAATTTTATATCAACTAATTTTAAGGAGATCCTGACATCATTCGATTTTTTAAGATTCGATTCGGGCAGGAAAAAGATCGCAAAAAGAAAAGCTATGAATGAAAATGTAGCACTTCCAAAACCAGCAATATCATATCCAAATTTCGCAAGCAAAGCCCCAATTAATGGTCCAAAAACAAAGCCGAGGCCAAATGCAACGCCGATCAATGCCATTCCTTTTGCTCGATCTTCTTTCGAAGTCACATCGGCAATGTAAGCTTGTGCTACAGCGATATTGCTGCCGCCAATACCAGCCAGCATACGAGAAACCAATAGAATTATGAATGAATTGGCAAAACTGAAAATTATATACGAAACAGCTGTCATTAAAAGTGTGGTTGTTATCAGCGGCTTTCTTCCAATTTTGTCAGAAAGCTTACCCAATAGAGGATTAAATAAAAATTGCATCAAGGAAAAAACTGCTACAATTATACCAATACCGAAATCGGATATACCAAGTTGCTTGCTGGCAAAAGTGGGCAACAATGGGATCAGAATTCCAAAACCCATTAAATCGATAAAAATTGTAAAAAATACGATTACAAGAGCAGTTCTATTTTTCATATATCAGAAAATTCTTGAGAAATTAAATTCAAAGATAGGAATTTTTAACAAAAATAAGATGCGGGGTGTATTATGCGAAAAGAAGGGTGACCCGAAAATATTTTTCTCGGGTCTCCCCATGTGGTATTATTCTTTAGGAGCTTTTCTCTGAGCTTTTACTTCCTGAACTTCATTACGGATCTCTTGAGCCATTTTCTTCAGTTCGCTCAAGCCTTTTCTCAAACGAGTTCCTGCTGCAGCCTGCCCTTTTTCGTAAAATTTGACTACATCGGCTTCCAAACTTTTAACGAATTCTACCAGTTGTTGGTATTTTTGCATACTTCCTCCTTTTTTTAGTTAATGATTACATTTTCGAGTATTATTTCAGCAATATCTTTAACTTCTATTTCGTTAGATTTATCGAGACTTTTCATACCGTCGTTTAACATCGTCATGCAGAAAGGACATGCTGAAACGACTTTTTGAGCTCCCGTTTCAACAGCTTCTCGGGAGCGATTGATATTAATTCTTTCTCCTTCGTTTTCCTCCAAAAACATTCTGCCGCCTCCGGCTCCGCAACAAAAACCTTTGTCTTTTGAACGTTCCATTTCAATTAATTCAAGACTCCCAAATTTATTCAAAATTTCACGCGGTGGATTATAAATATTATTATATCTTCCCAGATAACACGAATCGTGATACGTCACTTTAATCTTTTCCCTGCTTTCATTATTTATTTTAATCTTCCCTTCTGCGATTAGTTTTATAAGTAATTCCGAATGATGCTCTACTTCGTACTTACCACCAAATTTGGGGTATTCGTTTTTTATCGTGTTGAAACAATGTGGACACGCAGTCACAATCTTCTTTACGCCATAATTATTTAGTGTTTCTACATTTTCTTGAATTAGCATTTGAGCCAGATATTCGTTACCGAGCCTTCTTGCCGTATCACCGTTACATTTTTCCTCAATACCTAGAATTCTGAAGTTAATATTTGCAATTTGCAGCAATTTTGCAATTGCTTTTGTCACTTTTTGATATCGGGCGTCGAAAGAACCCGCGCATCCTACCCAGAAGAGATATTCACATTCAGGGTCTTCTGCCATAGTTTTAATATCCATCCCTTCTGCCCAATTGGCTCTATCCTGCCAATTAAAAGCCCAGGGTGTGAAATTCGTTTCAATATTTTTGAAAACCGTATTGAGTTCCGGAGGGAAATTTGATTCCATCAATACAAGATTCCTGCGCATATCAATAATTGCATCGAGGTGCTCAATCGAGACGGGACATTCGTAAACGCATGCACCACATGTAGTGCATGCCCATAATTCCTCGTCGGTAATGTAATTATGCACCAAAGTTTTTTCTAATAACTGATTCTCATCATCGCCTTTTAAGATCAATGGCGCTTTCTCTTCTGTGCGATGACGAATATTGATGATAATTTCTCTTGGGGATAATTTTTTCCCTGTGTTTGCAGCAGGGCAAGCCGCTGTGCATCTTCCGCATTCTGTACACGAGAAACCATCGAGCAGCTGTTTCCAGGTTAAATGTTCAATATCAGCTGCACCAAATTGCTCTCTATTTTCATCTTCAAGGTCGATTGCTTTTGCAATAAACTTTTCGTTACCCAGTTTCGAAAAAAATACATTCGGAATCGAAGTAACAACGTGAAAATGCTTTGAATAAGGCAAAAAGTTTAGAAATAACAAAATTAAGCCGATGTGCATCCACCAGAAAAATTCGTAATAAGCTACATGGACATAATTAGAATCACTAAAAAACAATTTGCTGATAAACATCGATACAGGCTTAAACTCGAATAATCCATAACGAAAATCATTGTTTATAATATTAATTACATTCTGACCGAACATCGAAAATACAATACCAAATATCATTAGAAGAATAACAGCTGCATCGAGATTTCCTTTTTTACCCACATTTAAACGGGGAACTTTGATTATAAATCTCCTGTAAAGCGCTGCTAATACGGCAATCATCACAAAGAAGCCAAAGGTATCCTGTACAAACGTAATTAAAAGATAAATCCTTCCGAGGAAACTGAAATTAAAATCATAATAAAATCCCTGAATGATCGACTCGACTACAACCAGCAAAAAAAGCATAAATCCCCAGAATATTAAAAAGTGAATGATACCAGCTGCAGGTTCACGTAATAGCTTTGATTGCCCGAATGCAATTTTCAGTACATTTTTTATTCTTTCGGAAATATTATCAAATCGGTTTTCTGATTGCCCTATGCGCAGGTAAGAAAGGATTCTCCTTAAATTGTAGAAGAAGAATCCTATCGCAAATAAAAATAAGAAAGAAAAAATTACGCTTTTAATTCCCATCAATCACTTCTGTTTAATTTGAGAATGACAACCTGAATTTATTTCTTTTTCAGAGTAAAGAATAAAAGAGTGGCGCCAACTACTTTCAAGATATCCCAAAGGGTAAATAAGATCGCACCGCTAAATAAAGCTGTCCTTAGGTTACCTCCGAAGAAAATGGAAAGATAAAGTGCACCGGATAAAATAATCATTGCATCAGCCAGAAGAAATGTAATAAATACTTTTAATAAACCACTATTTCTTTCAAGCAGATAACCCGCCAAAAATGCTGCAAATGGGAATGCGAGCAAATAACCACCTGTAGGACCAAATAATTTCATGAAGCCAAAACTGAAACCCGCAAATACAGGAATACCAATTGCACCTGAAATTATGTATAAAATCTGGCTGTATGCGCCATTGCGTGCACCAAGAAAAGCTCCCGAAAGCAATACTATCATCGTCTGCAAAGTAAATGGGACGGGTTGAGTTGGGATTATAATCTGAGCACTTAAAAACGTTAAGACTGAAAAAAGAAGAATAAGAGTTGCTTCTTTTGATTTCGTCAAGGAAATCGGTGAAATAAAACGTTTTACATTTTCTTTGGTAATCATAGTATCCTCTTTATTTGAGATTATTATTAAAAAACGTCAAAGTTTTATCGAGTAATTTATCAAATTTTTCGTTTGATTGCTCAAAAGGATGAACAATTCCAAATGTATGGCCGGTATTGTTAATAATATAGAGTTCTGTTTTTTCTTTATTTGCCCAATTGTAAAGCTCCACTGCTTCCTCCAATTGAACAGCCACGTCCTGGTCGCCATGGGCAATTAACACAGGACGATTAAAATTGGCAATTGCTTTTTGAATATTGAGCAAACCTTCTCTGTTTTTTTCGATATCTTCCAGAAGGGAAAGGTTTAATTTAAGTTTTTGTTTTGTGCGCATATTCAAAACCTCTAAATAACCTTTGCTGCGCCACTCTTTTTTTTGTCTTTCTGAATAGCGATCTAATCTCGATATCGATGCCCAGAGTGCAACTGCTGGAATATCAACTCTGCGAGCTGCATTTAAAATTGAGATTGCACCTCCCCTGCTATGTCCGATATAACCAATTTTACCTTTGAAATTCAAATTCAGATAATCGTTATAGAGTGCATCGGTAATTTCATTTAGTTCTCGTATCTCGCGTGAAAAAGTATTTGCAGCGAATTTGTCGAGTTGTGTAAAATCATTATTTTCATCGATGCCGTTGTGTGAAAAGTTAAAGGCAATGGTTAGATAGCCATTATTTGCAAAAAATTCTGAAGCATATGGTCCAAACCCCCAATCCTTAAAACCTTTGAATCCATGAACAAGAACGAGTGCATTACCAGAAAATCGAGTTTCATTCAGGTATGCAGTAGCATTAATCTGTTCTTTGTCGGAAGTCGTAAAATTGAAATTTCTTATCATATTGCACGAAATATCAAGATTCGTTGGTCTAAAGTCAAGTAAATTTCTTTAAAGCTAAAGTCTTTTTACTTTTATCCGATTATTAAAGTAGAATAAATAAAGACTAGTGCCATGACTATTGAAGAAAAAGCAAAATGGTTTGACGTAGCAATGAGATTTGGATTGGAGGGTAAGATACATCTGGTTATGAAATCATATAAGGATGGGGTTGCAAAATGGGCTATAGTCGATACAGCCAGTAATAAGGTACTCAATTCAAATCTGGAATGGGAGCCTGAACCGCCGGCTAAAAAAAGGGATGAAAGTTTTTTAATACGTACGCGTTTCGATTTCGAAAGCGCAGTTGCTCTTTATAAACAATACAAAATGTTTGCCGTCGAAGCTTCCGAAGCGGTTTAATTTTCTTTTAGTATTCATTTGCGTATTTTTGACCTTCAAAAAAGGTCAGAAATCAATTATGTATCTAAAATTTACCGATGAACTCCAAATGCTCCGTCAAACCGTCAGGGAATTTGCATTATCTGAGATTAAACCGCTTGCCCGGCAAATTGATGAAGAAGAATCAATTCCTCGCAAATTAATCGAAAAAATTGCAGAAGTAGGACTACTTGGAACAGCTTTTCCAGAAAAATATGGCGGAGGCGGTTTCGGAGAAGTCGGATATTGTATTGCTCAAGAAGAAATTGCCAGAGCGTGCGGTTCGACTGCCACTTTTATCGGCGCTCACCAATCAATAGGAGCCAATGCTATTTTTATAGGTGGTTCTGAAGAATTAAAAGTTAAATACCTCCCTTCTTTAACATCCGGTAGTAAAATTGCCGCATTCTGTCTTACTGAAGCTCAAGCCGGTTCAGATTCTTTCAATATAAAAACATCCGCAATTAAAAAAGGAAATAAGTGGATTCTTAACGGAGAAAAATTGTGGATAACCAACGGCGCAATTGCGGATATATTCAGCGTATTTGCCAGGACAGAAAAAGGAATTACCGGTTTCGTCGTTGAAAAAGATTTTGGGGACGTTGAAATTGGTCCAAATGAAAAAAAATTGGGTATACGCGGTAGTGTAACCAACGCTGTCCGTTTTAACAATGTAGAAGTGCCGGCAGAAAATATTATAGGGAAAGAAGGTCGTGGCTTTCCAATTGCGATGAAAACTTTAGACGCCGGCAGACTAACCATTGGAGCCTGCTCGCTTGGCGCGGCAAAAGAGATGCTCGAACTTTCAGTTCAATATGCAAATCAAAGAGTACAATTCGACCAGCCGATATCACGTTTTGAAGCAATTCAATTTATGATTGCAGATATGACTTCAAAAATATATCTTATGGAAAGCATTTTATACCGCGCTGCACAAAAGTACGACGAAGGCCTCGATGTAAGTCAGGATGCAGCAATAGTAAAGTTATATTCTTCTGAAGCCGTTCAAAAAATAGCAGACATGGCACTCCAGATCCACGGTGGTATGGGGTATTCCCGGGAGTTACCGATTGAACGTTTTTACAGAGACGTCCGAATACTGAAAATTTTCGAAGGCACAAGCGAAATTCAAAAGTTGATTATCAGCAGAAAGACTATAAAAAATAACGGCAAATGGCTTATCGATGGTTAAAAAAATATTAATTATCCCTTCAATCGATATTCAAGACGGTAAAACTGTAAGAGTCGTTCAAGGCATACCAGAATTAAATTGTCCATCTTATGGAAATGACCCAGTTGAAATGGCACTTATCTGGCGCGCTGAAAACGCAAAGTGCCTTCACGTTGTCGACTTCAATTCAGCATGGTATCATTCACATGTAAACCATGATGTAATCAGACGAATATGCGAAAGTGTAATTATTCCGGTAGAACTCGGAGGAGGAATTAGCAACCTTGAAGATGCTGAAAGGGCTTTCGATTTAGGCGCTGCTCGAATTGTAATCGGTACACTTGCCCACGAGAATCAAAAAGAATACGTAAAAATCCTTGAAAAATTTTCGCCCAGTAAAGTTGTTGCAGCTATTGACGTAATCGAAGGTCAGGTGGTAACTCGAGGCAGAAGAGTTTTTACAGGCATTGATGCACTTGAATATGCAAAAAAACTGAAAGAACTCGGCACAGAACGTTATATTGTAACTGATGTAAGAAGAAACGGCATGTTATTGGGTCCGAACATTGAATTATCCAAAAAAATTGCCGAAATTACAGAAAAGAAAGTCACACATTCGGGAGGGATATCTGGTTATCAGGATCTGATACAATTACAAAAAGAAGGTGGCAACCATATTGATTCTGTCATAATTGGAAGAGCTTTGTACGAAAATCGTTTCTCCTGTCAAAAAATATGGCGTGTGGCAGAAGCTGGATTATTTAATTGAGTCGAAAGATGGAATCTAATATCAGAATACCTCAAAAAAGCAGTTTCTGGACAAATTTGTTCAAAAGTCCAACAGACAAAAACGAACTCGAAGAAGTACTGGCTTCAATACCACCTTTTAAAAAGTTGTCACCGAAATACCTGAAATTACTGATGAAACTCATACACAATCGTTTTTACAAAGCCAACGAATATATCTTTTACCAGAATGACCCCGGAATTGCTCTTTATATAATTGTCAGCGGCGAAGTATTGATTACACAGGAAGATGAAGAGGGGGAACAATTTGACCTGGCTCATCTAACTAGAGGCGATTTCTTTGGCGAGCTGGCTCTAATTGACGAAGAACGTCGTGCAGCAAGCGCTATAGCACTTAAAGATTCTTTTATAGCTGCAATTTTCAAACCCGATCTTGACGAATTTATAGAAGTTCATCCACTGGAAGGAATTAAAATTCTAAAAGGTCTTATTCATATAATTGCAACACGTTTGCGTAATGTTAATAAAGAATATCTGGAACTTTATAATCAAATTAGAACAAAGGAGAAGCAGCTATGAGTCTGATAAAAAAAATTTTGGTTCCGGTAGATTTTTCAGAATACTCTAAAGAAGCTTTGAAATATGCAGTCCAGTTTGCCAAACAATTCAATGCAAAACTTTATATAATCTACGTAATCGAACCAGTTATTTATCCCGCTGATTTTAGTATGGGACAGGTTGCAATACCTTCTCTTGAAAATGATATTAAGAAAAGAGCCGAAGAAGAAATGGACTCTCTAATTAAATCCTTTGTAGATCCATCTCTTGAAACAGACATAATAATTAAAACTGGCAAACCGTTTGTTGAGATTATTGAAACAGCTCGTGAGACAGACACCGACCTAATTATTATGGCAACACACGGACACACAGGAGTGGAACATCTTCTATTTGGAAGCACCGCCGAAAAAGTTGTTCGCAAAGCACCCTGCCCTGTTTTGACCATGCGTAAGCCAATTAAAGGATTCCAGTATAACAAGCAAAACAGTTAAGATTAAATTTACTTTTTTATGAAACAGGATTTTACGGAAGACAATATTTCAGGCAGCAGCGAATTGCTCCAGGAATTGCATGAACATTTAAAAACTCAGAAAAATATTCTCTCGCTTTTCCCTGATTTACTCGACAGTTTTGGCAAAAAATTTGCCGCTTTCGAAAACATCCAAAATTATTTGAATGAATTAAGAAGAGTAATCAAAACAAAAAAGAGCATAGACGAATTTTTTAAAAAATACGATAACTTGATATTAAACATATACGATAACATCTATAACAATTGCCGCACCATACTCATTAAACACTCTTCCTTTATAACAATATCGAACAGTAAAACTGTTTTCGAAATATTAAAACGATTATCAAAGGAAAATAAAGAACTGAGTGTAGTTGTTACAGAATCAAGACCACAATATGAGGGACGGATATTGGCTCGAAGGTTATCAAAAGAAGGAATTGAAGTTAAGTTAATTACAGAGGCAATGATTTATAATGAATCTTTAACATGCGAAGCAGGAATAATTGGTGCAGACACTGTATTAAAAAATGGGAATGTCGTAAATAAAACGGGTAGTGGTCTTCTTGCATTGGCATGCAAATATCGCAATATTCCACTATATGTTGTATGCGATAGACAAAAGTTTTCTAACAAAAACAAATTCACCAACAAACTAATGCCTTCCAACGAAATCTGGAAAACACGTTCCAGAATTAAGATCGAAAATTACTATTTCGAAGAAATCGACAAAAAATTAATCACACATATTTTTACTGATTAGTGGCTGATAGGCTTTCGAGAATCTCTTTTGCATTATTCGCAGCGCGACTATCGGGATGTTTTTCAATCAATAGTTTCCAGTATTTCTTGGCCTCTTTTTCGTTTCCTTTCACCTGTTGTATTACACCCATATTATAAAGTGCAAGCGGGTAATCATCATCCAATTTTAAAATCTTTCTTGTATACTCTTCTGCCCTTTCTAATTCGCCCATGTTAAAATAAATAAATGTCAACTGCAACATTGCATCGAATCTTTTGGGATCGAGGGTATGGAGTTTTTGATATAATTTTAGCGCCTCTTCTGGTTTATGGGACATGGTTAGCATATCAGCGTATTCTCTGATTCGGAGTGTATCATTCGGATTTTCTTCATATGCTCTCTTAAGCTCACTAAGTTTTTGAATAACCTCCTCCATCACATTTGAATCTGAAGGCATTTCCCCTTCTTGTCCTTTTAATCCTTTATGTATTTCGTCATCTGGCATATTAGGATGTAAATTCTTGGGTTCGTTATTTTGGGAAAGAAATACAACCGTAACTATAAATGCTATAAAGACCAATAAATATATATAAATAGATTTGAATTTCATTTTTTTCTGCTCCATAATTATGACTTCTCAAACATAGTAAATTCTATAATAATTAATTCTTTTTTTATAGACATGAGAATAAATGAACTAAAACTTATTCGCTTCTGTTAACGAGATATAATGTCATAATTTGAGGAAGAAAAATGGCTGACACAGGTAAAAACAGAAGAAAAGAATTTGATAATGAAATTGCCCCGCATATTTCAGCACTTAAGTCATATGCTTTAAAATTATCAAGAGATCCAGACGATGCTGAAGACCTATTACAAGACACATTATTGAAAGCATTCCGCTTTTTTGACCAATATGAAAAAGGAACTAACATAAAAGCTTGGTTATTCCAGATAATGAAAAATTCCTTTATCAATACCTACCGAAGGATAAAGCGGCAACCAGGGAAAGTAAATTATGACGATATTGAAAACTTTTACGAAAATATACGTTCCGAAGAAATTACTTCATCTCATGTTCAAAATGATGCTTTTAACGACATTATGAACGATGAAATCGCCAATGCACTGGCAAAACTTCCCGATGAATTTAGAACAATAATTTTCTTGAGTGATATTGAAGGATACACATACGAAGAAATAGCTGATTTTATCGATTGCCCGGTTGGCACAGTTCGTTCTCGTCTTCACAGAGCACGTAAAATGCTTTATTATCTTCTCTATTCATATGCTAGGGATAAATCGCTCATAAAAGAAGAAAATAAATTAATTTTAAATTAATATTAATATTTTATTATTTTTTTGTTGGACTATTAGAAAAATTTTATGTAATTTTGTGAGATGAAAAATCGAGCAACATATCTAAGAGCTACTATCGATAACCTGTATTTTACTATCACTAAATGCTTCTCTTTAAGAGGAGATATTAAATAGCAAATATAAAATAAATCACCCATATAAGCAGGCAAAATTTAATGCCGTGGGGAACTAGTGTGTATTTATTGAAGTCAAAAAACAGTGTAATTTAATAATATAAGGAGATATATAGAATTGAAGATAACCAAGCAATTCACGAACCGGGAAAGCAAATCTTTAGACCAATATCTTCAAGAAATCGGAAAAGTTGACCTCCTTACCCCGGAAGAAGAAATTGAATTAGCCAAACGAATAAAAAAGGGCGATAAGCAAGCCCTCGATAAACTTACGAAGGCTAATTTGAGATTCGTTGTCAGTGTAGCAAAACAATATCAGAATCAGGGACTTCCATTGGGCGACCTGATTAACGAAGGAAATTTAGGTTTAATTAAAGCTGGGCTTCGTTTTGATGAGACCCGCGGTTTTAAATTCATTTCTTATGCTGTCTGGTGGATTCGGCAGTCGATTATGCAAGCTATAGCCGAACAATCCAGAATGGTTCGACTGCCCTTAAATCGAGTAGGCGCATTAAATAAAATGGGCAAAGCTCTAAGCCAGCTCGAGCAGGAATACGAAAGGAAACCAAGCGCCGAAGAAATAGCAGAACAGCTCGACATGGACGTTCAGGACGTCAATTATGCAATGCAAATTGCCGGTAGACATATTTCAATGGATGCTCCCTTCGCTCATAGCGATGATAGTAATAACAGTCTACTCGACGTTATGCCCAATGAAGATCAACCATCACCCGACCATTCTTTGTTGAAAGAATCTCTCAAAACCGAAATTGAACGCTCTCTTTCAACACTTACCGAAAGAGAAGCTGAAGTAATCAGACTTTATTTTGGATTGGGCAAGGAACATTCTCTTACTCTTGAAGAGATCGGCGAAAAACTCAATCTGACGCGTGAACGCGTACGGCAGATAAAAGAAAAAGCTCTTATCAGACTACGTCATTCTTCCAGAAGTAAAAATCTTAAAGCTTACTTAGGATAATCTTCATTTCTACCCCCTTTTTGAGAGCCTCTCATTATTAGTATGAGAGGCTTTTTTTATCCTCCGTAAAAATCTTCTTATATTTGTAGAAAAAAAAGCTATATGAATTCACTTGAAAAATATTTTGAAAAATTTAGACTGAATATTACGGGCATCGACCAGACATTCGATAGTCCTTATGGCAAAAAAAAAATTATCTATGCTGACTGGATTGCTAGTGGCAGATTGTATAATCCTATCGAAAAAATAATGATTGAACGTTTTGGGCCATTTGTAGGAAATACCCACTCTGAGTCATCGGTCACTGGTACTTCGATGACAAAAGCCTATCGAGAAGCTAGGAATATCATAAAAAGACACGTGAATGCATCGAACAATGATGTTTTGCTCTTCGCTGGTTACGGTATGACGGCGGCAGTAAATAAATTTCAGCGTTTGCTTGGACTTAGAGTACCTGAACAGTTACAAAGACATATAAATATTCCGAAGGACGAAAAGCCCGTAGTTTTTCTTACACACATGGAACACCACTCCAACCAAACATCGTGGCTCGAAACAATTTGCGACGTTGTTTTGATACAACCTGACGATAAAGGGTTGGTCGATTTATCTCATTTCAAACATTTACTCGAATTGTACAGTCATCGTAAACTAAAAATTGGCTCTTTTACCGCAGCTTCGAATGTTACGGGAATCGAAACGCCTTACTACGAAATGGCTGAATTGATGCATGAATATGATGGATATTGTTTCGTCGATTTCGCAGCTGCAGCTCCTTATGTAAATATAAACATGCATCCCAAAAATCCAGCTCAAAAACTTGATGCCATCTTTTTTTCACCTCATAAATTTTTAGGGGGTCCCGGTACATCTGGAGTGCTGATTTTCGATTCTCATTTGTACAATCGACGAATACCCGACCACCCAGGTGGTGGAACAGTTGATTGGACTAATCCGTGGGGAGAACATAAATATATTCAGGATATTGAGACTCGTGAAGATGGAGGTACACCTGGTTTCCTTCAGGCTATTAAATCCGCACTTGCCATTAAACTGAAAGAGAAAATGGGAGTAGATAAAATACGCAAACGTGAGAACGAATTGCTGAAAAAAGCTTTCAATCGTCTGAAAAAAATTAATCGTCTTCATATCCTCGCAGCCGAACACGAAGAAAGAATCGGTGTAATCTCTTTTTATGTAGAAAATGTACACTATAACTTAATGGTTAAATTGCTGAACGATAGATACGGCATACAAATGCGCGGCGGTTGTTCTTGCGCAGGTACATATGGCCATTATTTACTTCACGTCGATCCAACACGGTCTAAGTATATTACCGAAAAAATTAACAACGGCGACCTCTCCGAAAAACCTGGTTGGGTAAGACTTTCACTACACCCGACTATGACCGACGAAGAACTTGATTTTATTCTCGATGCAATTGAGGAAATAATTCAGAATGCTGAAAAGTGGTCAAAAGAATACACATACTCCTCACGCACAAATGAATATACCCATACTTTCTATAATGAAAACGCCTGGCAACATATTGAGGAGTGGTTTGAGATTAGGGATTAGGGATTAGAGTTTAGGGGTTAGGGATTAGAATTTTGGAGACGGAATTTTTATATATAATTTCTTTATAAGATGAGAACATTGTCATATATTTTCGTTGCATATTTGCATAATTAAGTCCTTGCATGATATTTTATTGATGAAACACTACTTAATTTAATTCTGTTATATTTCATGCCGGGCAATTTGCTTTATTTTTTCCTGTATGCTTGCTTCCTGGATAATCATTCAAAATGTAAACTCTCAAGCAGCCGACTATTCATTATCAGCTCTCCATATTTAATTTCATTGACCAGATATTATTAAGTTTCAGAATAATTTTTTTGCCAAAATAAATTTTTAATAACCAGCTCTTATCGCATAGGTTTAACTTTTTTTGTGTAGAATAAAATTTAATGGCTTTAAGAAACAACCAAACAATTTTAATCCAAGCAATATATATCTAAGTTTTGATTTTTCATATAAGATAAGAATCAAATTACCACTTCAATTAGCTAAGGCAACACAATCTGAATAAATAATATGGTTTTAACCTTTATTATTTTTGGGTATGTTTATTTACCTGCACTCTGATTGATTTCCTTATTAACCACTATTATAAATAATTTTCAGCTTTTACAATATTAAGAAAATCTATTGCAGTGAGTATAATTATAAATAATGATGAATATTTATACATATTTTTTTCAAAGGATATTGACTTGATAGTTAATTTTTTTCTATCTTTGCTGCCAAATGATGAAAGTATATTTTACATATAACAATACAAACAATAATCACTGGTGGTGGTGGCGCAATTTTATATCCATCATCTCAGTGATAACATAAATTAGTTTAAATAATTAACAAAAGAAGCCCTTCTTAGTTATCACTGAGAAGGGCTTTTTGTTTTAAAGAGGTTTTATGGACTACGATAAATTTTTATTGCTGGCAGAAAGATATAATACCGTTCCAGTTTACGACAAACTGGCTGCTGACTTACAAACTCCTGTATTGGCATATCTCAAACTTCGCAAATATGCGAATTCATCCTTCCTGTTAGAATCAGTTGAAGGGATTGGTAGGCTGGCGCGTTACTCGTTTATCGGAATTGATCCTGAAATAATTATTTCTAACCACTACAAAAAAATAAAGATAGAAACTAATGAAATAACAGAAACAATCGAATCTAATCTATTCGAGTATCTACAAAAATTTATGTCACATCAGAATTATCCACTCCTCGATGAACTACCCTATTTTACCGGCGGTTGGGTCGGTTACATCGGATTCGACAATATTTCTTTAATAGAAGAGGTAATCGAATATAAAAATAATAATGGAGAAACTTTTCCGGACTCGATACTTGGTTTTTTTAAAACCGTGATTGTTTTTGATCATTTTAAGCATCAGTTAATTTTAATTGATAACGCAGATTGCACTGACAAATCGAAATTGAGAAATACATATAACTTATCGATCAACAAACTTCAAAAAATAAGAAAAATACTGAATGAAGAATTAAGCTATAAATCTGATTTCAATGTTGATGCTGAGGAAATCGATCAAAACGAAGAAGAAAATTTTTTAAGGTTAGTCGAAGACAGTAAAAGAAATATTTACAATGGGGATGTTTTCCAAATTGTTTTATCACATCGATTTTCAGCCAATTATAAAGGTGATCTTTTTAATGTTTACAGATCTTTGAGAATGATTAATCCTTCACCTTACATGTATTATATAAGTTTCGGCAATGAAATAAAAGTAGTCGGAACGTCGCCGGAAGATTTACTAAAAGTAAAGGACAGGAAAGCAGAAATTCTTCCTATAGCCGGTACACGTCGTCGCGGAAAGAACGAAGATGAAGACAAAAGGCTCGAAGAAAATTTGATTAACGATCCAAAAGAAATTGCCGAACACGTAATGTTAGTCGACCTTGCGCGAAACGATCTGGGAAGAGTTTGCAAAACAGGGACCGTAAAAATTAGCGAGAATATGAAAGTCAATCGATTCTCCCACGTAATGCATATTGTTTCAAGGGTGGAAGGAATTTTAAAAGATGAACTCGATTCAATTGATGCTCTTAAAGCTGCCTTCCCTGCCGGAACAGTATCAGGTGCGCCTAAAATAAGAGCAATTCAATTGATTAATCAATATGAGAAACAAAAGCGTGGCCTCTATGCCGGTTCAGTGGGATATATCGATTTTCGTGGTAATCTCGATATGTGTATTGCAATTCGAACATTGTGGGCAAATGATCGATCTGTTTTCTGGCAAGCCGGTGCCGGAATTGTTGCTGATAGCCGCCCCGAACTTGAACTTAAAGAAATTAAAAATAAATCCGCGGTTCTTTTGAACGCATTAAAATTAGCCGAGGTAATAGATGAAAATATTGATAATAGATAATTACGATTCATTCACTTATAATCTCGTTCAACTTGTCGGTATTTATGCGTCCAACATTATTGTAGAACGAAACGACAAAGTATCAATTAACGACATCATGAGAATGCAACCGGATAAAATAGTTATCTCACCCGGCCCTGGTAAACCGGAGGAGTCCGGAATATCGATCGAAGTTATCAAAACACTCGGACAGGATATTCCAATTCTCGGGGTTTGTCTTGGCCACCAGGCAATCGGATATTGCTTTGGAGGTAAAGTAATCAATGCACCCTCTCTTATGCATGGCAAAACTTCTCATATTCAACACGACGGGAAAACCATTTATTCTAACATCGAGCAAGGTTTTACAGCAGGCAGATATCACTCACTGGTTATAGATAAAAATACTCTTCCGGAGGTCCTCGAAATATCTTCAACTACAGCGGATGGAATTATTATGGGTGTTAGACATAAAACATTCCCTATCGAAGGCATTCAATTTCATCCAGAATCGATCTTAACAAAAGTAGGTCATTTAATAATTAAAAATTGGTTGGAAGCATGTTAAAAGAATACATTGAAAAGATTAGTAACCGAGAAAATCTTTCGTTCAATGAAGCTTATTCTGCAATGTCGCGCATCATGAGCGGCGAGTGTAATAACTCGCAAATAGCAGGTCTATTGACAGCCTTAAAAACGAAAGGCGAAACAGCCGAAGAGGTTGCGGGTTTTGCCGGAGCCATGCGTCAATTTAGTATTAAAATCGAAATTGAAGACGAAAATTTAATCGACGTATGCGGAACAGGCGGAGATAATTCAAACACATTCAACATTTCAACTGCCACTGCATTTGTGGTAGCAGGTGCCGGAGTTAAAGTTGCAAAACACGGCAATAGATCAATATCAAGTAAGTGTGGCAGTGCGGATGTTATTTCCCTTCTTGGCATTGATATCAATCTAACGCCCGAGCAATCGAAACGCGCCCTCGATAAAATCGGGATCGCGTTCTTATTTGCTCCCATTTACCACCCTGCGATGAAATATGCCGCTCCCGTTCGTAAAGAACTAGGCACGAAAACAATATTTAATATTCTCGGTCCATTGACCAATCCTGCAGGTACAAAAAAACAACTCATCGGCACGTTTAGTAATCGTACGTCTGCTTTGATGGCTGAAGCTGCTCAATACCTAAATATGGATTCCGCAGCTTTTGTATGCACGGCAAATCAATACGATGAAATTACTTTGACAGATGAGACCAACATAAAATTTTATAAAAAAGACAAGCCGATTGAAGATATTAAAATTGACAACACTCATTTCTCTTTCGAAAAGATAAAGCTAAAAAATATCACAAGCGATTCTCCGGAGAAAAATGCAAAGTTTATCCTAAGTATTATTCAAGAAAAACAAAAAGGCGACGCATATAATGTGGTGGTTGCTAATGCTGCGATGGCTCTTTTGATTGCTGGTGTGGCTGAGTCAATTGAAGAAGCCAAATCCATTGCAATCGAATCGATCGAATCCGGCAATGCATATAAAAAGTTACAGGACATAAGAAATTTCGGAAATTGAACTATGAGTTTCCTTAAAGAAATAATTAATAACAAAAAAAATGAAGTAACAAATCTGCGGAAAAAATACTCGCTTTGTTATTTCGAAGAGCAAGAGTTATTTCACGCCCCTCCGCTCAGTCTCATCGATTCTTTAACTCGATCGAAAACTATAGGTCTGATTTCCGAAATCAAAAAAGCCAGTCCGTCAAAAGGCATATTGCGCGAAGCTTTTAATCATATTGATATCGCAAAAATATATATGAACAATAAAGTAAATGCAATTTCGATATTAACAGATTCGAAGTATTTCCAAGGTTCAATAGATTATTTAAAGGAAATTGCGGGATTCAAGACCGTCCCTTTATTGCGTAAAGATTTTATAATTGATGAATATCAAATCTTCGAAGCGAAGGCTGCAGGAGCAGATGTTGTGTTGTTGATTGCTGAAGCATTATCAGCTGACCAATCCGATTCTTTAATTGCCGCTGCTCATGAATGCAATCTTGAAATATTATACGAAATCCACTCTGCCGACCAACTGGACAAAATTGATTTTGACAAAGTTAAATTAATCGGAATCAACAACCGCAACCTCGAAACGTTTGAAGTTGATGTTCGCACGACCAGGAAGATAGCTGACTTATTACCAGATGGAATAATTGCAATTTCCGAAAGCGGTATAACAACCCCAGACGATATCAAGACTATTTTACACAAAAAAGTAAAAGGTATTTTGGTAGGTGAATATTTTATGAAATCTAAAGACATAGAAATTGCACTCAAGAACTTTATTAATAATCTTGAAAAAATAAGCAATGAGAATTAAGATCTGCGGAATAACGAATTATAACGACGCCATTGCCGCATACGAAGCGGGAGCAGATGCTCTTGGATTTATTTTCTATAACAAGAGCAAAAGATACGTGGACCCAATTATTGCCTCTAATATTATTCGTAAACTACCACCATTTATAACAACTGTTGGAGTTTTTGTAAACTCCTCTTTAGAAGAGATAAACGGGATTGTAGATATCTGTAATATCAATATAATTCAATTGCACGGCGATGAAAGACCGGATATAATTCCTCTTCTTAAAAGACCTGTTATTAAGAGTTTTAGAGTTACTAATGAATTTCGTTTTGAAATTTTGGAGGAATATAAGAATTGTTTTTATTTACTGGATGCATACTCTGAAAATGAATACGGTGGAACAGGAAATAAATTTAATTGGGACATTATACCGGAAAATTTGAAAAGGAAAATTATTCTTGCTGGGGGAATTGGAAAAGATGATTTGCTAAGAATCAGAACAAGTATTAATCCTCCCGCTATCGACGTTTCTTCTTCAATCGAATTGGAACCAGGGAAAAAAGACATTATTAAATTAAAAGAGTTGATGGATGAATTACATAGAATTTACCCCAGATAGATGCATACACTCCGACCGGATCTTTGAGTCTGTTTACCAAACAGATAGAAGATCCGGCTTATTTATTAATAATTCAGGGATATCTAAAAATGAAAAACTATAACGTACCGGATAGAACAGGTAAATTTGGAATATACGGCGGAAAATTTGTGCCTGAGACATTAATAGGAGCACTCGAGACGCTCGAAAGAGTATACCTGGAATTAAAAAATGATAAAAATTTTTTAGAAAAATTAAATGAACTCCAGAGCGAATATAACGGCAGACCTACACCTTTAACATTTGCCAATCGATTAACCGACTATTACGGCAGAGCCAAAATATATTTAAAAAGAGAGGACTTATGTCATACAGGAGCTCATAAACTTAACAATGCTCTCGGACAAATTTTACTGGCAAAATATCTCGGCAAAGAAAGAATAATTGCAGAAACTGGCGCAGGTCAACACGGAGTTGCGACCGCTACAGTATGTGCCAAATTCGGCATGCAATGTATTGTATATATGGGCGAAGAGGATATCGAACGACAAAAACCAAATGTCTTTCGTATGAAACTACTCGGTGCCGAAGTTAGACCAGTTTCTTCTGGAAGCAAAACACTTAAAGATGCTACTAACGAAGCAATTCGCGACTGGGTTACCAATGTAAAAAATACTCATTACATTATCGGTTCGGTTGTTGGTCCACATCCTTACCCGATGATAGTGCGCGACTTTCAGTCAATTATCGGCATTGAAACTCGAGCACAAATTTTAAGTAAAGAAAATCGATTGCCTGACTATATAATTGCTTGCGTAGGTGGCGGTTCGAATGCCATCGGTATTTTTTATCCATTTATTAACGAAGAATCAGTTAAATTAATTGGAGTTGAAGCAGCGGGTGAAGGTCTCGATACGAATAAACACTGTGCCACATTGACCATAGGAACACCGGGTGTTTTTCAAGGAATGTACACATATCTTATTCAATCTGAAGAAGGACAAATTTCCGAAGTCCATTCAATTTCCGCAGGACTGGATTATCCAGGAGTTGGACCTGAACATTCTTATTTGAAGGATATGAGTCGTGTTCAATATAGAGCTGTGACGGATAAAGAGGCTCTCAAAGCAGCAAATCTGTTAACCAGATTGGAAGGCATATTGCCGGCACTCGAATCCGCACATGCAATTGCGTATCTGGAAAAAATGATCGGCACTACAGATAAAGACGATATTATTATTATTAACCTGAGCGGACGCGGCGACAAAGACCTTTCTACTTTAATGAATCACAGCAGGGATAAGTTATGAAAATTAAAAACACAATTGATACCATAACTCGAAATAGAAAAAAGGCTCTGGCTATTTTTCTTACTGCCGGTTTTCCAGACAAAAACAAATTCCTCGATTATGCGAAAGCCACTCTGGATGGTGGAGCCGATATATTAGAGATTGGAATTCCTTTCAGTGATCCTTTAGCTGATGGACCTGTCATTCAAAAATCTTCAACTCTGGCACTTAAAAAAAATTTCAGAATTAAAGACATTTTTAGCTATATCGAGGAAATCAGAAAATACTCCGATATTCCAACTATATTAATGGGATATGCAAACCCAATCAATAAATACGGTAAAGAGAAATTTTTAATCGATGCAGCAAATTGTGGTGCGGAAGGTCTAATAGTTCCAGATATACCACTTGAAGAATATGATTTCTTTTTTCCCGCTGAGAAGCATGGTCTTGAAATAATTCTACTAACAACCCCAACTTCTACGAACGAGCGCATTAAAGCTATCGATAATAAGAGTGAAGGTTTTCTCTATTGCGTAAGTGTGACAGGTACAACAGGAGCCGACAAAAATTTCGACTCCTCTACATTAGAAAATCTAAAACGTACATATTCGTTAATAACAAAAAATAGAATGATGATTGGCTTTGGTATCGGCAGACCTGAAGACATTCACACATTTTACAATTATTCCGATGGCTTTATTGTGGGAAGTAAAATAATTAAATCGATTATCGAGGGGATAGAACCTTCGGGAATTTCGGAAACAGTGAAGCAATTTAAATATGCATGCAATTAATGCATTCTTTTAGGATAACCTTGTTCGATTGGTAATGTGAGATCACGGGACCATTCGTTCCACGAGGCCAGATAATTGTATACTTTTTCATAGCCAGCCATTTTTAATGCAACGAAGAGATTCGATGTGCGGGCTCCTTTAAAGCAGTAAAGATATAATACTTTATCCTCAGAAAGACCAAACTTTTTGAACATTTCATTGAGTTGTTCTGGACTCTTAAACCACGGAATAAATCCTTTGTACTCCATAGTATTATACCATTCGATCCAAACAGAGCCGGGAATTCTTCCTTTGCGCGGTGTAAAATCGGGACCATATGGAGAAGAGCTTACTCCTACCCATTCAGCTCTATCTCGGCAATCTATTATTGTTATTTCTGGATTTTGAATTGCAGCGAGCATTTGCTTTTTATTCAAGATAATCGAATTGTCTACTGAAATTTCGAATTTCCGAAGTTCAGGATGAGGTGTATGTCTTTCCACATTCAAATTTTTATCGAGCCAGGCTTGATAACCTCCATGAAGAATTCTCACATTTTTGTGTCCCATATGATTAAAAATAAACCAGCCGCGGCACGAACGTCCATAACCGTTATCCATAGCATCTTCATAAACAACCACTTCTTTCGAAGAATCGATTCCCGCTAACCCAAATAAATTAGCGAAATGCTTTCTCAATTGTTCATAACCACCATTCGATTCGGTAGCAAGATAACTGAAAATATCGTAGATATTAACTGCTCCAGGAATATGGTCAATAAGATAATCCTCCGGCTCCCTTGTATCGACAATGATTAGATTATCTTCATGTAATTTATCGTAGAGTTCTTCAATTTCAATCAGGTATTTATTTGCCATATTAAGAAGTGCAACCTTTCAAGAATAATTTTTTGTACTATAGTATCGAATTCGTGGATTAATCTTTAAATAGGGCTTTGTGGTGTTACTTTTTTGTATGACGTTGAATTAAATTTTCCACTACTTCATCAAGTCCTATCTCGAGTTCAGCCATTAATACTAACAGATGATAAATCAAATCTGAAGATTCGTCAATAAATTCTTTTCTGTTTTTATTTTTAGCTGCAATTACTGTTTCAATCGATTCTTCACCAACTTTTTGAATAATTCTGTCGAGTCCGCTCTGGAATAATCTTGTTGTGTATGAATTCTCCGGAAGGTTTTTCTTCCTTTCATTTATAAGTTTGTAGAGATAGGAAAGAAACATGACATTATCTTTATCAATTCCGAAACAAGAATATCTGTTCAAATGACAGGTAGGTCCTTCTGGAATAGCATAAATTAGAAGAGTATCATTGTCACAATCGGTTACTATCGAATCGAGTTTGAGGTAGTTACCGGAAGTTACTCCTTTCGTCCACAATTCTTTTCTACTTCTGCTGTAGAACGTAACCAGTCCAGTATCAATTGTTTTTTTTAGCGCTTCTTTATTCATAAATCCGAGCATAAGAATTTGTCCAGTAAATTTATCCTGTACAATGGCAGGCACGAGTCCGCCTGACTTTTCGAAATTGATATTGTCGATGTCGATCATATTCTTATATTAATATTATTATCCAATAAATATTTTTTTAATTCTGGAATTGACAGTTCACCGTAATGAAAAAGACCAGCAGCGAGGCATGCATCAACATTAGCCAGGCGGAAAGCTTCAAGAAAGTGTTCTTTTTTACCAGCGCCACCGCTCGCAATAACGGGAACAGTAACGTTTTGAACTACCTTTGACAAGAATTCAACGTCGTAACCGCTACGAGTACCGTCGTGATCCATCGAAGTAAGAAGAATTTCTCCAGCTCCCAATTCACATACTCTTTTACACCATTCAAAACCTTCGAGATCAGTTTCTTCTTTACCACCTTTAATAAAAACTTTTTTTATGCCATTTACAATTTTGACGTCGATAGCGGCGACAATGGCCTGCGACCCAAAACGTTTTGCTGCTTCTGTAATAAGATCAGGTTTACGAACTATATATGAATTTAGCGATACTTTATCGGCACCCGCTTTCAACAATTCTTCTATATTGTTCAAATCCGATATTCCGCCGCCAACTGTAAATGGAATACGTAAAACCTTAGCTACTTCTCTAACCAATTCTACTAAAGTTTTCCTTTTTTCTTCCGTGGCAGTAATATCAAGAAATACCAGTTCATCCGCTCCTTCTCTGTAATATCTTTCTGAAAGTTCTACAGCCGAGCCGGCATCTTTAAGGTTTACGAAGTTAGTGCCTTTAACCACCCTGCCGTTTTTAACGTCAAGACACGGTATTATTCTCTTTGCTACCAATTTTTGCAAGATCCTTTATGTTTATTTTGTTTTCATAAATGGCCTTACCAACTACAACTGCATAGACATTCAATTGACTCAACATAAGCACGTCGTGAATCGAACCGATACCACCAGATGCAATTAATTTGATATCAGAATTGTATTCCATTATTTTTCGATAAAGTTGAGTATTGGAGCCAGTCAACGTTCCATCCCTGCTTATATCCGTACACAAAAAAATATTGATGCCGAGTTCTTTACAATAATTAATATGCTCGTAAATTGAAACCCCACTGTCTTCTGTCCACCCTTTAATAAATATTTTTTCATTGTATGAATCGAGTGCTACTACAATTTTTTCAGCTCCATACAACTCAACAATACGTTCAAATGTATTTTTATCTCTGATCGAAAGTGAACCGATAACAATTCTATCTGCCCCCGCCTTAAATACTTCTTCAACCTGAGATAAATTTCTGATACCTCCACCAAATTCTACTTTAATTCCAGTGTAATTTTTGATTTCTCTAATAATAGGCAATACATTAATTTTTTTATCCAGTGTAGCCCCAAGGTCAACAATGTGAAGCCACTGAAATCCTGCTTCTTCGTATTTACGTGCTATTGCAAGCGGTGTTGTATCGTAATATTTGGCTTTATCAAAATCGCCTTTTGTTAGTCTGGCAACTTTATTGTTAAGTATGTCGATTGCAGGTATTATTAACATTTTTCAATGAAGTTTTTTAAAATTTTTATTCCTTTCTCTCCCGATTTTTCAGGATGAAATTGCACACCGTAAAAATTATCCTTTTCAATGGCAGCAGAAAATTTTACACCGTATTCTGAAATTGCGATTGTATTTTCGTTTTGTGGCACATAGAACGAATGTGCAAAATAAAAATATGAATTATTTTCTATTCCATCGAAGAGAGGAGATTTACTAATAATTTCGACTCTATTCCATCCCATATGCGGTACTTTAACTTTCGAAGGCTCGAACATCTCTGTAGTGGTATCGATAATACTCAGGCAACAAACATTTCCCTCTTTCGATTTTGCGGTCAACAATTGCATTCCAAGACAAATGCCGAGAAGAGGTTTTTTTGTAATCCTTAACATCGTAAAGAGATTTAGAAGATGTAATTTTCTTATCGCAAAGGATGCTTCGCCAACACCCGGGAATATGATTTTGTCGCATTTCAAAATATCGCTCTCTCTGCTGGTTACAATATAGTCGACCTGAAGATCATCGAGGGCGTTTTTAACTGACTGAATATTCCCTGAGCCGTAATCAATCAAAGCAATCATAATTTACCCTTAGTTGATGGAAGTTGACCTTTCGCTCGTTCATCCAATCTGAAGGCTTCGTTTAACGACTTTGCAAACGCTTTGAACATCGATTCGATTTTGTGATGATCGTTTTTGCCTTTAGCTTCGAGATAAATATTTGCCATCATTCCAAGTGCCATCCCTCTAAAAAATTCTTCCGTCAATTCTGTTGGGAACTGCCCCACTTTTTCACGCTCAAATTTGCATTTGAAATTAAGATAGTTTCTGCCACTGAGGTCTATGGCACATTTAGCAATCGAGTCGTCCATCGGCAAAAAATAACCAAATCGTTTAATACCCTTTTTGTCGCCAAGCGCTTTCCTGATCGCTTCTCCTAATGCAATGCCTGTATCTTCCACTGTATGATGCTCGTCCACATTTAGATCGCCTTTAACCTTGACTTTTAGATTAATGTTTGAGTGGCGTGCTATTTGATCGAGCATATGATCAAAAAATCCAATACCGGTTTCAATCTTCGATTTTCCTTCGCCATCGATATCAACTTCAATTTTAATCTCGGTCTCTTTAGTTCTACGCTCAATTTTTGCGCTTCTACTTTTTTTCAATATCTTATTAACAATTTCTAACAAGCTCTTATTATTTTTACCCGTCGTAAAAACATTCCTCGTTGCCCTTCCTTTAATGAGAATTTTAATTGACGGTTCTTCTGGATTACACCTTAAAATTTGTAGATCGTTTCTGTTAAGAAAGTCGAGTATTTGTGGATTTATTTTTTCAGTATCGCTTTCAATCGAATATGAATATTCCTTTAAAAGCAATAAAGCTCTGAGTAGTCCTTGAGAGGCTTTTGTATTCATATAAAAAAAATCAGGGTCGATATAAATTTTCTTCATAATATTTCATCAAGCTTTTTTAAGAATAATTCGTTCTCACTCGGAGTTCCCACAGTCACTCTTAGATAGCCCTGGAAATTATACTGATTACTCCTATCTCTAATGATGACCCCGTTTTTTTCGAGATAATTGTATACTTCCCGGGGATTTTCGACTTTAAAAGAAATAAAATTGGTATCGGTAGGCAATACATTAATTACTTTTTTATTTCTTTTCAGTTGATGGAATAAAAATTCACGCTGTGCCATAATCTCTTTTACATATTGCTCTTTTAAGGCTGCATTATCAATAGCTTTTGTAACTGTCATAGCGGTTAATTTATTAATATTATATGGCATCTTTACTTTAAAGAGAAAGCTTATGATTTCCTCGTGGGCAACGCAATATCCACATCGCAGTCCAGCCATGCCCCATGCTTTTGAAAAAGTTCGCATAACAACTAAATTGGGTAGTGTTGTAGCTTCTTTTAGAAAGCCCTCATCGTTTGCAAAATCTATATAAGCTTCGTCAATCACAACAATTAGATTTAGTTCTGAGATTAATTTTCTGATTACATTTTTATCGAGTAAATTCGAAGTGGGATTATTAGGCGAACAAAGGAATAGAATCTTTGTATTATTATCTATGTGAGAAAGAACAGTTTCATATTCGACGTCATATTTATCATTCAATGGAGCGTTTATTACATCTACATTATTGATATCGCAAGCTACCCTATACATTCCGTATGTGGGCTCGCAGACAACAACATTATCAATTCGGGGTTCGCAAAAGGTGCGAATTAAAAGGTCGATAATTTCATCCGACCCGACTCCGAAGATGAGATTAGACTCTGAAATGCCAAGGTAATCACTTGTTTTTTTCCTCAACGCTTTCTGAAATGGATCTGGATAACGGTTGAAATTAGAACTCTTAAATTCATCTACTACGCTGCCAAAACTATTTTCATTTGCATCGAGTAATACACCTTCCATATGTGATTGTCGAGCAGAAGTATACGGTTTTAAATTGAGAATATTTTTTCTAACAAGTTTTTCGATATTCATTTTTTCAACCTTATTTTGATTGCATTTGCGTGTGCTTGAAGATTTTCTTTTTCAGCCATAGTAATTATTGTTGGAGCAAGATTAGTCAATCCCCGTCTGGATAATTTCTGAAATGTAACCGACTTCATAAACGATTCTACAGTGACGCCGCTATACGATTTTGCATATCCATAAGTTGGTAACGAGTGATTAGTCCCTGATGCATAGTCGCCGGCGCTTTCTGGAGAAAAAGCTCCGACAAAGACCGAGCCGGCATTTTTAACAAGGCGTTTATATTTTGTTGCATTTTTCAGGTTCAGTATTAAATGTTCCGGCGCATAATCGTTTGATATTTCGAAAGCAGTTTCAATTTTCGATACGACAATAATTTTAGAATGTTTTAACGCTCTTTGTGCAATCTCATTCCTTGGTAGATCTTTCAATTGGGCATTAATTTCTTTTGAAACATCGTGGGCAAGTTTATCGCTATTGGTAATCAAAAATACTTGAGAATCGGCGCCGTGCTCTGCCTGTGAAAGTAAATCGGCAGCAATAAATGAAGCTTCGGCATGTTTATCTGCAATTACCAAAACTTCGCTTGGGCCTGCCGGCATATCGATAGCGCATCCATCGGGATCAATACTTATCAACGATTTAGCCGCAGTTACAAATTGATTACCAGGCCCGAATATCTTGTCAACTTTGTGGACAAATGCCAGCATGCCTACTGCTTGAGCACCCCCAACATTATAAAACTCGTCTACTTTCAATTTGTAAGCTGCATAAGCTAAAGCTGGATCTATCTTATCTCCTACAGGAGAAGCGACAATTATTTTTTGGCAACCTGCAATATGAGCCGGAATTGCGAGCATCAGCAAAGTCGAGAACAAGACGGCGCTTCCGCCCGGAATGTACAATCCAACTTTTTCAATTGGGATGAAAGTTCTGCTGCATTCGACACCTGGCATAGTCTCGACTTTATAACCTGTGGGGTACTGTAACTTATGGAAACGTGTGATATTTTTAATTGCCGTATCAATTGCAGCTTTAGTCTTACGATCGAGTAACTCGGCCGAGCTTTTCAATTCACTTTTGGAGATCAGTAAATTTTTGTTTTTAATATTGTCAAACTTTCGTGCGTATTTGATAACAGCTTTCATTCCATTTTTTTTGATATCTTTCAGTACGGGTAAAATATATTCGTAGACATCGTCCGTTTTGATGGCCGACCTCTTTAATAATTTTTCCCGTTCTTCTTTTGTGAGCTTGTTATAATATAATATTTTCATACTATCATATTATCTATTGGTAATAATAAAATTCCTGATGCCCCAGCATCTTTAAGGTCCTTGTAAATTTCCCAGAATTTGTTTGTAGGAATCACTGCGTGGACAGCTACCATTTCCGGGTCTGCTAATGGTAAAATTGTGGGGCTTTTCAGTGAAGGAATAATTTCTTCAATTTTTTCAAGTGAACTTTTGGGAGCGTTCATCATTAAGTATTTCGATTTGCGTGCGGTAAGAGCAGAATCGATTCTTACGAGCAAATTATCAAGTTGTGATTTTTTCTCAGCGTCTTTCTCTATATACCTATTGGCAATCAAGACGGCCTGCGATGAAAAAATATCAATAGACTTTTTGAGTTTATTAAACTTAAGCGTATTCCCAGTTGAAACGAGATCACAGATATAGTCAGCTACTCCAAGAGAAGGTGCAATTTCTACAGAGCCGCTTATTTCCACTACAGTTGCATTGATATTATTTTGCGTTAAAAAGCTTTTAAGAATGTTGGGGTAGGAAGTTGCTATTCTTTTGCCGTTAAGGTCGGATATCTTTTCAAGTGTTTGATTTTCAGGTATTGCCAGTGAAAGCTGACATTTACCGTAACCCAATTTTCTGATTACGTCCACATTAGCTTTTTTTTCATAGAGCACATCCTCTCCTACAATTCCAATATCAGCAACTCCGTCCTTAACATATTCCGGTATATCGTCGTCTCGCAACAATAAAATATCAAGATTGTAGTTTCTGGCAGTGATTATTAGTCTGGATGAATATTCCTCAATATCGATATCACAGCTTTTGAGGAGATTAATTGACTTTTCCGTAAGCCTGCCGTTTTTTTGTAATGCAAGTTTAAGGTTTCCGTTTACCATTTTATCTCCCATAAAAAAAAACCCCGACATGCGCCGGGGTCAATTAAATTTTTCAGTATTTTATTTATAGCATACCGGCGCTACTGAAGTAGTAAAAGTAATGATGATGCCACTTACCGGTATGAATTTTTCTTTTCATAAATTTTTTTATTTTGGTACAAAATGTAACAAACTTTATATAAAGATACAAAACAAAAAAAAGGATTAACATTGGTTTGTTTCCATGTTTCCGATTTACACGGACGGATAGACCTCTACGATAAATTATTCTTTCGGATTATTAAGGAAAAGCCAAATGTAATTTTGATAGGTGGCGACATTCTACCACACGGAATATCGAGCCAAAACTTTATTACCGATTATTTTAAACAAAGGCTAATCGATTTAAGAAAAATAATAAAAAACGACTATCCAAAATTTCTCTTGATAATGGGCAACGATGACCCGAGAAGATTTGAAAAAGAGATCGAAGAATTGTCAAATGAAAATTTAATCTCCTACTTGAACCTTAGAAAGGAAACCATAGAAAAGTATGACTTTTATGGTTATTCATATGTCCCACCAACTCCTTTTCGAATAAAAGACTGGGATAAGTACGATGTTTCGAGATACACAGAACCAGGCTGTATATCTCCAGAAGATGGGTACTTTACAATTGAACGTGATGAATACGACTTCAAATATTCCACTATAAAAGACGACCTTCGAAGTTATCTCGGGAACAGAGACCTTTCAAATTCAATAATTCTTTTTCATACGCCTCCCTACAATACAAAACTCGACGTAATTAAATCAGTCAAAATAAATCATCTGGAAACTGACAAACATGTTGGAAGTATTGCTGTTCGAAAATTAATAGAGATAAAACAACCCTTAATAACATTGCATGGCCATATACACGAATCTTCTGAATTAAGCGGCTCGTGGAGCGATAGGATCGGCAGGACTTATTGTTTTAACGCTTCGTACCATAAGTCGAAATTATCGTTAATAAGGTTCGACCCGGCAGCACCCGAGGAAGCAGTGAGAATATTAATTTGACTTTTCAATTACTTTAAGAGGTCTTGCTGCATCTGTCAGTGTATTTATTTTAACGGCGTAGCTTGTTTTGTTTTTTATATCTTCGTCGGTTACGAAATGCACATCGAGAAGACCTTCCGTTTTAATACCTGTTCGCATAAAATTGAAGTGGCTCAAACATAAACTCCACCCTTGTAACCAGGCTTCCAATTCTTTTTTAGGACATTTTTTCTCGTCGATATGAATGATAAGGTCAATATCGCTTCCCGGTCCGGCGACTGCATTTTTAGTACTTCCGAACAAATAAACACCTTTAACACCCATTTTTTCGGCATCCAGCTCTTTTGCGAGATTTTCTGCCATTTTCATACGCCATCTCCAGTGGTCGCTTGAATTATAATTTTCGATAGCCGTTTTACTTTCGATTTCGCCAATTATTTCATTAGTTGGATCTGAAAAAATTGCAACAGCTTCTTCCATATCGGCGTTCATTAGTACTCGTAAAATCATCCCACCTTTCACCGAAGGCACATCGATAACCTTTACTACATCTTCCATATAAAAATACTCGGGTAATATATCCGAAAGGATATTTTTCGATTCATTAAAAAACTTTTCGTCGAAGACTATACCCGTGTCATCTGGATAAAGAGGGAGATATCTGATATTAGCTTCTACTAAGTCCTGAAAAAAATGGGTTCCAAATGATACGTCGGGAATATAATTACCCTTTTTACGAGCAATTTCAATTAACATTGCTGTATTGTTAATATCGGAATATGTAACACTGACCCCTAATTTAATATCACCACGGCTTCCCCATCTGCCTGGTCCAAGTAAAATGAACTTTCGTTTCGGAAGTATTTTATTCAACTTTCCAATTACTCTACCAATTTTCAACAATTTATTTTTGTCAGAAATTTCCGAGTATTTTTGTGGGTCAACATAAACTAAATGAGTGATTTCTGGCACTTTCCCATTTGAAACAAATTTTTTTGCGTTGAAAAGTATTCTTTCTTTTGGAATATCTTTCGGAATTGGATCGCCCGCTGTTTCGCGACTCCTGCTTTGGGGGCGGCATTGAAGTAAATAGAGATCGTTACCGTTAGATACAAATTCGATGTCAACGGGTGTTTTCATTTTTGTCTGTAATGTCTTGAGAATCGCATCCATCTTTCTTAAAAATTCCGTTTTTGTAAAAAGGCCTTCAAATGTAACAACATAATCGCTTTTGTCGTCGTCCATAAAAGAAGGCATTCTAATCATACCGCCGTCAAGCACTGAAAACACATTTTCAAATGAAGGATAATCACGCTTTACTTCCTTAATTAATAGATCGATATCGATTGTTTCAAATTGGTTAGTTCTTAAATTGATTACATCAATTTTTTTAGGTGAATATCGAATCACTTCCTCTGGAGTAACATTGACTCGAATGGAGGGCTGACCAGGAGAAATTAGAATCGGATAATCATCACTCAATCTGTCAACGGCTCTTGTGCCGAGGCCAGGAACAATTCTCAAAAGCCCGTCTTCCCTTTTAATACGTGGCGACCACCTGAATTCATTAACGCTGAATGCTACGCCGGCATAAGCAGGTATAAAATAATCTCCGACACGTTTACCTATCACTTCCTGAATCATTATTCCCATCTCTTCGTGAAAATCAAGTAGTCCTCGCTCTGCTCTGTATTCGATTGGGTCGGGACTGAATGTTGAAGCATAAACTTCAGCTATAGCATCCATTAAAGCAGCAAGGCGCTCGGACTTGCTCCCCTGATTAGCCAGGAATAAACTTTTGTATTTACCTGAAAACGAGGCATCCATCTGATCTTCAAGTAAACTTGAACTGCGAACTACAAGTGGCACGTCTCCGAAATCATCTAACGCAACTGACAAACCTTTTACAATATCCGTCGGAAATTCTGAATTTTTAAAGAGTTGGACTATATGAGGATATTCAATTCTAACCTCATCAATTTCTTTATATTTTTGCTCAAATACTTCCTCTAAGTTATTGTGTTGCATAAAATTAAGAATTCCATCTGAAGTAATATACCATGTGTTTGGCACTTTAATATTTTTCAATAATTCATTTTTTTCCGCTTCTTTTGTTAGGATATGGTAAGCAATAAAGAGACCCGCACTTTTTCCGCCAAGTTTTCCATGGCTTTGAGGTGGAAATATCATTTTGTCGATAAGACGATAGAAATCGGTTAATTTTACATATTCTTTTGCAATTGATATAAAATTAAGCTGGTCTGTAAAAAATCTACGAAGCAAAGATACTCTCAAACCCTTAATGGTTTGAGGTGGCAATTCAAATTTCTCGGGAGCAATGTGATAATATTTTCTGAGTGCTTCAGCAATTTCGGTCAATGATGTATCCTGATTATCCACTACTTTAATAAGTGCACTCGATTTATCTTCCTGTATCCACTTCTGAATTTTACTTAAAATAACTTCGTCGGGTAAATTTTCGTCCGCCAAGCGTTGAATTGTATCTACATATTCGTCGTAATTTACAATACGTTCCACCTTAGAGGGTTTATTTTCATCTTCTTCAATAATGTCGTCATTTAAACCAATTTTAATTTTTCGTGCAATACTTGTATGTTTCATCAAAAGTTCAGCTTCTTCTACACCCTTCCAGCATAAAAGATGAAGTAATTTCCGCATTAAACTCATGAATAAATTTGGATCAGTTTTGCGAATCATATCAAGTACAACTTTCCACTCGCCTCGTGCAGTCTTACCAACGGATTGACGTGCATTTTGGAGTTCATTAATGACATTTTTAAGTTTATTGTGAAGAATAAAATGTCCCAGTCTGTCGGCAATAATTCTAATTAAACGAATTTCTTCTTTTAAGAATAAGTTACCTTCTTTGACAGGAACGCCTTCCAGGTAATATACCTCAAGACGTCCAACAACTTTATCCTGAACTTTTATATCCTCAGAAATTTTCCATTTGCTTTCGGTAAATTCTTCTGTCTGATAAACTATATCGCCATAAACAATTCTTGCTTTACAATAATTTGAATAAAAAAAAGCTGAAGGGATCGCATTAATGACAGTCTGGAACGCCTGCCTCAGTGATATTTCAGACCTATTTAATGTATCTTCGATTGTGTAAAGGCAATTTAATTCTTTAGCTCTTTCCTGAAGTTCAGTCATCAAATTATCAATTGGTTTATTTTCCGTGCTCATCTTAGAATTACTCCCTTTCCTTTTTTACCGTCAACTTTTACTATTAATTTACTATCGGCTTTTATGTGTTTGACAAATTTCAATTCATCAATTGTTCTCTGTTTTTCAATCCATTCCCAATCGATATAATCAGTATCATAATTTAATGAAAAATAAGGAACATCCAAATTTAACAGGTTATGGAAAAAGTGAGAACCCTGACTGAATTCTACGTTTAGATTCATTAGATTAATTTCGATAATCACTTTTGCGGCGTTTACATTTGACCATTCAACAGGGATTCCGAGCCAGGGATCTGCAGTTCCCCACCTGCCAAAACCAATCAGTATATATTTTTTATATTCCTTGATAAATTTTTTATTCATCTGCGATATTTGATCTGCTATTATAGTCGAGTTCTTCATATCAAAATTTTCTCTTTTTACAATAACAATATCATCTATTCCCTCAATGATGCCGTTACCCAATACTTTATTTGATTTCAACACAACGTTGTCTACATTTAGTTCGAACTCCTCAATAGGATCTGTATATTTTTTCATGGGGCGCACCTGTAGAAAAGCAAAATTCAGTATGGAGTTTTTATAATCTTGCCAGCAAGCAAATTCAATCTCTACAGGAACTTTGTATTCTGTTTCAAAATTATTTAATAATATTTTCATAAAATCGTTGAAGCCATACATGTTCAGTTCAATCAAGGGTGAGAAATCAACTATTCGAGGGCCTTGATAACCTAAGCCCATAATAATTTTATCATCGTAAGTTACATAAGTAGAAGCAAGGTTCTTTAAAACATTATCATATTCAGCCGTAGATAGTTCTTCGTGTAATAAAAATTCTGTTTCTTTAAGAGGATCGTATTTTACTGAAGAACTTATATCAATTGCCCAGAATTTTTTTTGAGTTAAATTTAGCAGATCTTTATTGTTTTTATATGGCAACTTGTGTTTAGGGAATGCAGGAGAATACGACCAAACAATGTCTCCGTCCACAATTGTTTTACCCAGGCCCAATGCAAGATGAACGATTCCATCTACTGGACGAGCTTTGCCGAAGGGATAAAAGTTATAAGATTTGGCAACACCTGAAAAGTCTGGATAAAAACGATTATAATGTTTTTCTCCCGCAACTCTTTGTAATATTACTGCCATTTTTTCGCGCTCGATTGGATAACCTGAGACAGAAAAATAATTTTTAGCAGCTTCCGAGTAAACCGATGCATAAACAAATTTTATTGAGTCGATTAGTCTATTAAAGCGTAAATTCGGCGCGCCTGGTTGAGGATTAATCATTTTTGTTTTATAAATACCTGCTAATGGCTCATCTTGTGAGTCCTCCAGCAACCCCGAAGATCTGACTGCGAGGGGGAATTTTGCTTCGTTCAATATGCTATAAAGTTCCCCCAAATACTCATTTGGGAAAACAGAACTTAAAAATTTTTTATTCAGATATCTTTCGTCGTCCTCGTCAATTGCATACTCTAATAATTCATTACGTTCAATAAATTTATCGAATATGTCCGAAGCAATTATTACCATTCCAGGTATGAATAAATTGATAGTGGGAGGGATTTCTTTTTTTATTTTATGTAGAATAGAAGAAGCTGATAGAAGTCCTGCAGCTTTTCCCCCCACTTCGTCTTTTCCAATAATCAAGTGAGAATTATGAGAGAAAAATTTTGATATATTATTCATTTAATAAAAAGCCGGGCATAACCCGGCTTTATTAGTTTTCCACTTTAAAGATTAAACCCAGCCTCTATCTTTACAAGCTTGAGCCACTCTACTAACTGCAATTACATAAGCTGCATCACGCATATATAGCTTTTTATTACGAGCAAGTTCGCTTACAGATAAATAAGCGTTAGTCATTTTTGTATCGAGTTTTGCTAATACTTCTTCTTTTTCCCAGTAGTAATTCATATTAGATTGAACTTGTTCAAAGTAACTACATGTAACTCCGCCTGCATTTGCCAGAAAATCGGGGATAACAAAAATGTTTCTTTCTTGAAGCACCTTATCAGCTTCAATAGTTGTTGGCCCGTTAGCTCCTTCTGCAATAATTTTAACGCGTTTGCTGATTTTATTTACATTAGCTTCATGAATTTGATTTTCGAGTGCGGCAGGGATCAATATGTCAACGTCTTGTTCTATCCACGCTTCTCCATCCAAAATTTCGTAACCAAGTTCTTTGGCTTTAGTTTTATCTATACCACCGAACTTATCTGTAATGCGTAATAATTCATCGCGATTAATTCCATCCTTTTTTCTAAAGGTATAAGAACATTTATCCTGTTCATCCCAGCTGGCTACTGCAATAACTTTTCCACCGAGTTGTGTATACAATTCTATTGCATATTGTGCGACGTTTCCGAATCCCTGTACAGAAGCCAGAGTATCTTCGGGTTTGATATTCATTTCTTTTAGAGCTTCTCTTAGAGTAAAGATAACACCATATCCGGTTGCTTCAGTTCTGCCTAGAGAACCTCCCATTCCCACAGGTTTCCCTGTTATGAAGCCGGGGTATTTCCCGCCTGTGATTGTTTCATATTCATCAAGCATCCAGAGCATATGCTGTGCGTTGGTCATTACATCAGGTGCAGGCACGTCATTTACTGGACCTACATTTTTAACCATCTGGCGTACCCATCCGCGACAGATTTGTTCTTGTTCATTCATACTGAGATGGTGTGGATCGCATATAACACCGCCTTTTCCCCCACCTAATGGAATGTTAACGACTGCACATTTCCAGGTCATCCACATTGCTAATGCTCTTACAGTATCGACTGTTTCCTGGGGGTGAAAACGGATTCCGCCTTTGGAAGGTCCGCGCGCATCGTTGTGCTGTACACGGAATCCTCTGAATATTTTTGTAGAACCGTCATCCATTTTAACAGGAATACTGAAATGATATTCCCGAAGTGGATTTCTTAATAGTTCTCGTGTTGCCTCGTCTAAATTGAGTAATTCGGCAACTTTGTCGAATTGAGCTTGAGCCATTTCAAAAGGATTAAACTCTTTGGATTTCATAAAAACCTCATTATTTGAATATGTTTATTCAGGGATTATGTTTCCCTTTTTCTTTTATATCAAAAATAGATACGCTTATATTGTTAAGCAAACAAAATCAATAACAGAAATTTTTATCAAAAAAACTATGTTCACTTAATAATTATCGACTTGCTACAAATTAAGCATACTAAGTTAATATGCCTACTTTCTTTGCCTCTAATAATTAGTCCTGGCAGGTAATTCCTATAAAAAAAATAAAAAAGTACTTTTTTATATTTTTTCAACAAATATGTCATATTATATGGTAGAATTATTATAATTAAAATTTATTCAATAATTTGGATATTTTTAATTCTTCTGGTATCTTTAAGAAAGTTATCTCCTTAGGGTAACAATAAAGAGTTGAGTTATGAAAATAAAAACATCTATGCTTTCGTTTTTACTCTTATCTACTTCTTTTTATTTAGCGCAAGGTACTAACTATCCTGAATCAAAAAGAATAGATCATAAGGATTATTACCACGGAGTAGTTGTCGATGACCCATATCGATGGCTTGAAGATATGGAATCTGCCGACACAAAAAAGTGGGTTGAGACCCAAAACAAATTTACTCAGGATTATCTTGAGAAAATACCGTACAGAGAAAAGTTGCGAACACGATTAAAAGAATTATGGAATTATAAGCGTTACACCACCCCATTTATTGTTGGCAATAATTTAATCTATTCAAAAAACGATGGTCTACAAGAGCAAAATGTTTATTACATTCAGAAACCTGGATTCAATGAAGAAATACTATTGGATCCTAATAAATTTTCTGATGATGGTTCGGTTTCATTAACTGGACTCTATTTTTCTAAAGATCATAATTACATGAGCTATGGAATATCGAGAGGTGGCTCAGATTGGCGTGAATTCTATATCATGGAATTAAATTCAAAGAAAATTATCGACGATACTATTAAATGGGCAAAGTTCACTGGCAACGCATGGTATAAAAACGGATTTTTTTACAGCCGATACGACGAGCCTGAAAAAGGAAAGGAACTGAAAAGCGTGAATGAATTTCATAAGCTCTACTATCATAAAATTGGAACTCCTCAATCTCAGGACATTTTTATTTTGAGCGACTCAAATCCCAAACGCCTTTTGGACGCCGTAGTAACTGACGACGAAAAATATTTAGTTATAAATGTTTACGAGGGTTCTTCTTCAAATAATTTATTATGGTTCAAAAATCTGGAAAAGGATGGTACAATAGTAAAATTAATAAACGAATTCAATGCAGAATACGAATTTCTGGATGCAATTGATGGCCAATTTTATTTGCTAACAAACTTAAATGCACCAAATAAAAGAATAATTAAAATTAATCCCGAAGGTTTTGATGGTAAATTTGAAACCGTAATATCCGAAAGAAACGAACCGATAAAGTATGCCTCAATAATAGGCAATAAGATATTTGTTATTTATATGAAAGATGCAAGTGATGTGGTAAAAGTATATGATATTAAAGGTCATTATTTACAAGACATCGAATTGCCAACTATCGGTTCTGTCTACGGTTTTAGTGGTTCAAAGAAAGACTCCATTACTTTCTTTACTTTTACATCTTTCACCTATCCACCTACAATATATAAAGTGAGTACACTATCGCTGAAAAAGGAAATATTTATTGAATCAGAATTAGATTTCAATCCAGAAAATTATACAACAAAAAGGATTTTCTACACGAGTAAAGACGGTACAAAAGTGCCCATGTTTATAGTCCATAGAAATGGAATTGTAATGGATGGAAGCAATCCCACACTTCTATACGCGTATGGCGGTTTTAATATACCGATGTTACCTTCATTTTCTGTTCCTAATTTAGTACTACTTGAGAATGGATTCATTTTTGCAATGGCTTGTCTGCGAGGCGGAAGTGAATACGGTGAAGAATGGCATAAAGCCGGAATGCTTGAAAAAAAGCAAAATGTGTTCGATGATTTCATTGCAGCTGGAGAATGGCTAATAAAAAACAAATATACATCTTCAGAAAACTTAGCTATTCAAGGCGCTTCTAATGGAGGGTTATTGATAGGAGCAGTAATTAATCAAAGACCTGAGCTATTCAAAGTTGCCATTCCTATGGTTGGCGTTATGGATATGCTACGTTTTCATAAATTTACGATCGGGTGGGCCTGGGTTTCAGAATATGGATCGAGCGACGATCCTCAACAATTCAAGTATTTATTTAAATATTCACCACTGCATAATATTAAACCAGGGAGGAAATATCCCGCTACTATAATTACAACAGCCGATCATGACGATCGAGTGTTCCCTGCTCATTCATTTAAATATGCCGCTGCATTACAAAACGCCAACGCCGGCGAAAACCCCATTTTAATAAGAATTGAAACACAAGTTGGACACGGCGCCGGCACTAGTATTTCTAAATCAATCGACCTTTACACAGATTTATGGTCATTTCTATTTTATAATCTGAATGTTAAACCAATTTATAAATAATCATTGATATTCTATGACAAAGAAGAAATTAAAAAAATTAATTATTAGTCTAACAGGTGGGACATTATTGATGCTTGGGATTATAATGATTATTATTCCCGGACCTGCTTATTTAATTATACCTGCAGGTTTGAGTATATTAGGCACCGAATATTTATGGGCAGAGGAACTTAACAAAAAAATAAAGAATAAAATCAATCAATTTTTCAATAAGAAGAGGATAAATAGTGGAACTCAGTCTGATAGATAGAAGTAATTATTTCAAAGGTATTTTAATTCTAATCAAGAAAGACAAAAAATTAAGTAATGAAGAAAAAAATATGTTCAAGTCGTTAGGCAAAGCATTAGGTTTTGGAGAAGAATTTTGTGAAGAAGTAATGGAAGATTTGCTTGAGAACGAATATTTAATCGAAGACCCACCGCGTTTTGAAAATAAAGAAATTGCCGAATTTTTTTTCAAAGATGGACTAAAACTTGCACTGTCCGACGGCGATATTCACTTATATGAATTAAACTGGCTAAATCTTGTTGCCGAAAAAAATGAACTCGACAAACAATGGTGTTTGGATACTTACAACAAATTCAAAGAAAATTATGAAGGTTTCGACGGCATTTTTGAAATCGAAATAGTTCTAACTCACCAAGATTTATCTAAATATACGCGATAAGGAAAAGCTAAAGTTAATATGGTTATATAAAGGTTAATTTATCTCAAATGAATGTGAAGGTCGTCGTCAAAAACTTTAAGTATTTGTTGAGGAGCATCGTTAATTTTTAAGACTTTGAATTTCGGCTGTGTAGTATAATCAAATTTTACCTGGCGGAGAGGGAGGGATTCGAACCCTCGGTCCGCCTACGGCGGACAACGGTTTTCGAGACCGCCCCGTTCAACCACTCCGGCACCTCTCCAAAAAAATTTTCAAATACCCTGTATATGTTAAATTGTATCGCTTTGATGAAATTGTTTTATCTTCTATTGCAATTTCATTCTAATAGCGTCGTAAAGATAATAAAAAATTTGTAATCGTATATAGTGATAATTTGAAAAAATTAATATATTTGACCTTCGATTACAATAAATATTGAAATCCGGAAAGGTGCAGGAGTGGTTGAACTGGCACGCCTGGAGAGCGTGTAACCGTTTACGCGGTTCGTGGGTTCGAATCCCACCCTTTCCGCTCATTTTATTAAATGAATATTGCTTGACTTAATTTATATACTTCAATTGATAATTCTTTTGGCACAAACCGATGCCGAGAATTGGGTACCTGTAGAAAACTACAGGGAAAGTAAAATTTATGTGGACGCATCTTCACTTAAAAAATACGACGACGATTATTATGTATGGGTCTTAGAAGAGCACGACCCACCTATATCAATTGAATCAATCGACAAAAAAATATATAAAACTAAAACTTATCTTATTATAAACAAGCCTTCTAAACGCTACAGCATCATTCAAATTATTTTTTATGATATCAACAACAACGTATTGAAAAGCTACTCTTATAATATATCCGAACTTGTGAAGTATACGTCTCCCATATTAGAAGGCTCAAAAATAGAATCTGTTATGATTAAATGTATAATGCTGAGCGATATCAAAAAAGCGAAGAGCAATTAACATTTCTTTTTATAAATTCGACTCCTCCGAGTAATTTCATCTGTCTTATTATTTCACCCTGCCTTCTGAGTAAATAGGGAGTTACTCTGGAAGGATTCCTTTTATTAGGACTTGGCAATGTTGCTGCAAGAAGTGCCGATTGATTGATGTTAAGTCTATTGGGTACTCTACGAAAATATTTTAAAGCAGCTACTTTTACACCATAAACTCCTGGCCCGAACTCAGCACTGTTTAGATATATTTCCAAAATTCGTTCTTTGCTCCATAATAGTTCGATTAATAGAGTATAATACACCTCGATTCCTTTTCTAATCAAGCTTTTACTGCGAAACAAAAATAAATTTTTCGCAACTTGCATTGAAATTGTACTTGCACCCCGTGCAATTCTTCTTCTTTTATTTTCCTTTAATGCCTTTTGAATTTGCTTAAGGTCAAATCCCCAATGCTCGAAAAAGCGCTGATCTTCAGAAGCTACCACACTCAATTGCATATATTTTGAGATATTACATAAATTGACAGGCGAGTAATTTTCAGAATAGTCTTTCTTAAAAAATTCGTCCCACTGGAGTTCTTCATTTATAAATGCCGTTGATGCAGGATTAAAAAATCGAAAAAATAAAATAATCAATGAATTAAAAGCTGTAAACAAAACAAAAAATGTCAACAAGAATTTAATTATTTTCATAAATATCTCATGATAATGAACTAAATTTACTTAAATTTGTTAATAGTAAAAAAAATTTATTTACAAAAAAAAGAGGTGTAAAATGATTTCAGAAAAAATGGCAAAATCTCTTAATAACCAGGTTAAAGAAGAATTCTTTTCTTCATATCTATATTTATCAATGGCATCATATTTCGAAGTAGAAAATTGGCATGGTTTTGCAAACTGGATGAAAAAACAATCCTTAGAAGAATATGGACACGCAATGAAAATTTTTGATTACCTAAATGAAGTCGGTAAAAAAGTGAATCTGGAACAACTCGATAAACCGAAAACTGAATGGAACACTCCTCTCGAGGCATTCGAAGACGCATTAAAACATGAACTTCACATTACAAATAAAATTAACGAGCTGGCAAAATTAGCCGATGATGAAAATGACTTTGCTACTGCAAATTTCCTGCAATGGTTTGTAAATGAGCAAGTTGAAGAAGTAGCTTCTGTTAAATCGATAGTCGAAAAAATGAAATTTATTGGCGACCAGAAAAGCGGTTTACTCTTTCTCGATAGCGAGCTTGGAAACCGCAAATAATTTTTCACCCGAGCCTTTTTATAATTAAAAATAAATTATTAAATTTGCATCTCATAATAATGAATAATGAGGATAAAAATGGCGCGTAGATGTCAAGTTACAGGAGTTGGTCCCGTAAGTGGTCATAATATTTCGCACGCTCACAATAGAACAAAAAGAAGATTTTTGCCAAATTTGCAGAAAAAGAGAATCTGGGTTAAAGAACTCAACAGATTTGTTACAGTTAAATTGACCACAAGCGCACTGAGAACATTGGCAAAAAATGGTACCGGCGAATTGGCTAAGTTGATTACTTCCGGTAAAATCAAAGTTCGATAATTAAAAATATTTTTTTCTTTGTGTTTCAAAAGAGGCTTTTTTAAGCCTCTTTTTTTATTTTAAATATGCTTCTCAATAGTTTTTTAGTATATTGATTTTTGATTTTTCGACTCACCGTTATATATTTAAATGTCCTATAGAATTATTAGGAGGATAAATGAAAATAGCCGTTTGTCTTAATCATGTACCAGATACTGCCTCAAAAATTAGTGTCGGCCAAGACAATAAATCAATTGACACTGCAGGTGTGACCTTTGTCGTAAATCCTTATGACGAATTTGCCGTAGAAGAAGCTTTAAAAACAAAAGAAAAAGTGGGAGGCGAAACTGTTGTAATAAGTTTGGGTAACGACAACAACAAAGAATCGATTAAAAAAGCTCTTGCGATGGGCATAGATAATGCTGTATTACTAAAAACAGATGAAATATACGACTCCCTTTCCGTTGCTAAAATTTTAGCAACCGAAATTAAAGTTCAGAATGCGGAAATAGTTTTCTTCGGTAAACAATCGGTCGATTATGATAACGGAGCTGTAGGCCAGATGTGCGCTGAGTTGCTTGGGTACAATTCGGTATCAGTTGTTGTCGGCTTGGAAATCGATGGAAATAAAGTCAGAGCAGAGAGAGAAATTGAAGGCGGGCGAGAAATTGTTGAAACAGAATTACCGGTGGTTATAACAACTCAAAAAGGTTTGAACGAACCGCGTTATGCATCGCTTAAAGGTATTATGGCTGCAAAGAAAAAAATAATCGATGAAAAGATTCCTGAAAGTTGCTTAAACTATACCGAAATTATCAGCATGAGAAAGCCGCCGGCAAAACAACCTGGCAGAATTATCGGAACAGATGCTACAGCTGTACCCGAATTAATCCGACTGTTAAAAGAAGAAGTAAAAGTTATCTAAAGGTGACTTATGGCAAATAAAATTCTAGTTTTTCTCGAACAAAGAGATGGACAAATTAAAAAATCTTCATATGAAGTCTCCGTTGCTGCGTGGAAACTATCTAAGGACTTGAATGCAGAAGTTGAAGGTGTGGTTATTGGCAGTGAAGTTGAGAATCCAGATTTTGCAGGGAATTACGGACTAAGTAAGGTTTATCACATAAAAAACGAACAGCTTGCAAACTATTCATCCAGCGCTTATACAGATTCGCTCCTGGATTTGATTAAATCAATCGATGCTCAAATAATAATTTTTTCAGCCACATCGATGGGAAGGGATCTGGCACCGCGCATAGCCGCGAAACTTGATTGTGGGATTGTCAATGACGTTATCGATTGGAAGGTAGATAACGGCGAAATTATTGCTACAAGACCCGTATACGCAGGAAAAGCTTTAACAGATGTTAAAATTAAATCCGATAAGAAGATTTTTACTCTTAGACCAAATGTGTTCAAGGCAGAAAAAATTACGGAACAAGCTGCCACAATAGAAGTAAAAGGCGTAGAAAACCCAAATATTAGAACAAAAGTAGTTGAAATAATAAAATCAGATACTAAACTTGATGTGGCCGAAGCTGATATTATAGTATCCGGTGGAAGAGGTATGAAAGCGCCAGAAAATTTCAAACTTGTTGAAGAGTTAGCCGAGTTGTTAGGAGCGGCAACGGGAGCTTCCAGAGCAGTTGTGGATGCCGGGTGGCGACCGCATGGTGAACAAGTTGGCCAAACTGGCAAGACGGTTTCGCCAACACTATATATTGCGCTCGGCATTTCTGGTGCAATTCAACATCTTGCAGGGATGAGATCATCTAAGTATATTGTTGCAATTAACAAAGACAAAGACGCTCCAATTTTTCAAATTGCAGATTATGGAATTGTCGGTGACCTTTTTGAAATTGTTCCTGCTATGATTGAAGAAATTAAAAAAATTAAGAATTCTTAACTATGGATAAAGTTCAAGTTGAAATATTAGGATTATCTGCCAGCCCCTCTACTGGAGGGGCTTATGCCCTCTTATTAAAAGAAGTTTATGGTTTACGTAGGTTACCAATAATCATTGGTTCTTTCGAAGCCCAATCGATTGCCCTTGAAATTGAAGGAATTAAAGCACCGCGTCCATTAACACACGATTTAATGAAAATTCTTTTAGACCACTTAGGAGCTAGTGTTACCGAAGTTCTAATAGACGAATTAAGAGACAATACATTTTATGCCAAAATAAAACTTGAAGTCTCATCTTTAACGCATGAAATCGATTCCCGTCCAAGCGATGCAATTGCTCTTGCAGTTAGAACTGGTTCGCCTATCTATGTTTCGGAAGACGTTATGAGATTAGCTTCTTTCGTTCCTTCAAGTGAAGACTTAGAGGAAAGTACAAATCCAGAAGAAGAAGATGATGATGAATTTGAAGAACCAAAGCCAATGCCCGAAAAGAAACCTCTATCGAAAGAAGGAAGATTAGCCGAGTTGCAGGATCAATTAAGAGAAGCTATTGAAAAAGAGGATTACGAAAGAGCTGCTAAATTACGCGACGAAATAAATAGATTAAAAGGGAATAATTAGTTTATTCGAATACAACTTTACCGATCTCACATTCGAGGCATTTATTTTTAGAGCAATAATTCCTAAATAAGTCTATCATTCCCTGTGCATATACCGTTTTCTTAATTTTATCTTGCATTCCTAAAGCATTGGCCACATTATGAATTACCTGATTCTCATCCCTTTGTTCATAAATTCCATATGTTTTTACTAATTTATCTGTCAGTTGCTCGTGTCCGTATATCTTAAAATAAACTGCGAAGTATGGTAGTATAACATTAATCATTATTTCATCGGCACGCGAAACTCCCACAAAATATTTTATTTCAGTCGATGATGGCTCGCCCAATAATACATAATGTCGTTTCCAGTATCCGTCTGATTTTATTACAAAGAGCGACCTTATTGAATTTATAAGTACACTGAGATTATGAATCTCCCTGATCTTTTTAATAATAATTCCAATCAAATCGTTATGCAACAATTGATAAATAATTCTGGCTCCGCCTGCAATTCTAACAGTTGGAAAATTCTGCGGACGGATTCTAAAAAATTGCCACTGATTATTTTCCAAATAGTCACCGTCATAAAAAGGTTTAATGGAATCCCAGTATAACCTGGATTTATCCAGATAATCAGTTGTGTCTTCATCAATAACTTTGGGAAGTGAATTAAGCAACCCGGAGATATGCAGAAGAGCCGACTCGTATTTTTGTACTAATATGCCGTCTTTTTCAATCTTCAAAAGGAATTCTATATCGGCTTTTCTCGCCAGAGCAACCATTGGATTTTTATTTTTCGAATAACCCAACGCTTCGAATAGCAACTCGTATAATAATTGCTGCCAAACATCTTTACGATGGAAATCATTATAATGAAATTCTCTTTTCTGAAATTCTTCCGTTAAATCATAACCAACGACCGGCTCTTTAATACCTGCATCCTTCAAAAATTGAATCTCTTTCAGACGTTCATAAATTTTATTGCATTTTTTGTTAAAACGTTCAATTCCCAACTTGTACAAATGTGAATTACGCAATTCGGCGGGCGCATTTAACGCAACTGCAGAACACTTGAGAATGCCTGAAATATTATTCTTTTCTTCGGAGTGTGTTTCTTTAATCTTTTTAACCTCATCGCTGCTAATTAAACTTGCTATTGTAATCGAGGGAATTTTACGTCCGCTTCTCGTATAAACATATCCATGATTATTTTTATTTTCGAATGTAACGTGGAGTATAACGCTATTGTATTTACTGTCGATATTATGTCCATGAAGTTTCCAATCTGCATAGTCATAGTCGATTTCAATATCACCAACATATGTCAGATTGCCTATTCTGATTCTGGCATTTTTAAAATCCGGGCCGGCAGACTCATGGTTTGGTGTACCACAGTCGAGGACTGCAATTTCTTCTCCGTTAAGTGTTTCAAGAATTGTGTTGTGATCTAATTTCTGCCAGATTTCGTAGAGATACCCTTCATGAAATTTTGATTCTGAACCCATTGGTCCGCCAATTTTAATTGAGAATGAACTGATGATTCGATTGCTTATAAAATTAAGATATTATTTTAGTAAAATCCACAATTTTATAAATTGATATAGCTTATTATTTTCTCTCTCAATGTTTCTGGAAATTTATCAGTTTGATCGCAATAAAGCAATCCTCGACTAATATTTACAATGAAATTGCGCTTTCCTTTATTTCTGAATATCGACACCACCTCTTCGTAACTTCCTCCTTGAACACCTACGCCAGGCAATAGCACAGGCATATTGTCAAATGAATCGATAGCATTACGAAGTTCCAATGGATTGGTAGCACCAAATACAAGTCCTATATTATTACGGATATTCCACTTATTCAGTTTTTCAATAACAACGTTAAATAAAAATCTACCATCTGCAAGTTTTAGCTTTTCAAAATCTTCAGAACCCGGGTTTGAGGTAAGAGCTAATACAAAATTTAATTTATTTTCAAATTCGAAAAAAGGTTGAAGTGAATCAAATCCCATATAAGGGTGAAGTGTGATGGCATCACACTTAAAATAATTAAAGATCGATTCGGCGTAAAAATGGGAAGTGTTACCGATATCCCCTCTTTTTGCATCGGCTATAATAAGTATATCTTCAGGTATCAATTTTATTGTTTCGAGCAAATTTCTTACTCCCTCTAATCCATCTTTTTCATAGAAAGCAAAATTAATTTTATACGCTGCAGCATATTCATACGTATTTTCAATTACAGTTTTATTAAAAGCCAGTATAGGATTCGGTTCCTTCTTAAAGTATTCTGGTATTTTAGACAAATCAGTATCAAGACCTACACAAACATGGAGGCCTGAGTTTATTTTATTATATAATTTTTCCTGGGCAGTCATTTATATCTCATTTTATTTAAAGTTCTTGAACATCATCGATTCAACGGGATATACAGTACGCTTATTATACTTAGCGGAAGATTTTTTATTATATGAAACTTCAACCTGGCCGTCTAATTTGAAATAAATAATCTGTCCTATTGGCATTCCAGCATAGATTCTTACAGGTTGTTTTACACTTATTTCAAGTGTCCATGTATTACAAAAGCCCTCGTCGCCTTTGCCTGCTGTGGAATGAATATCAATACCTAAACGGCCGATGCTCGATTTACCTTCGAGGAATGGCACATAATTATAAGTTTCCGTGTACTCTTCCGTAACGCCGAGATATAACTTTGACGGAAGAAGAATAAAACCCTCGTCCGGTATTTCGAATAGAACAATTTCATTATGTTTTTTGGCATCAAGTATATCATCTTTATACACACCCAACCACTTCCCGAGGTGAACATCATAACTATTCGAGCCCAGATTTTCACGTTTGAAAGGTTCAATGACAATATTCCCTCTTTCTATTTCTTCTAATATTTTTTTATCTGAAAGAATCATAAGTACCTCAAGTATGTAATTTTCTGTTTTTATAGACGTTCATTACAATTCCAGCTAAAACCATATTTACCAACAAAGAGCTACCACCGTAACTTAAAAATGGTAACGGAATCCCAATCACTGGTGTTATACCCAGATTCATCCCGATATTAATGGCAAAATGGGAAAAATAAAGTGACAATGTTCCAATAATTATTAGCGAGCCGAATTTATCTTTAGATACAGACGCAAAATATAGCAGTCTCATAAAAACTATAAAGAAAAGGAGTAATACAATTGTGCTTCCAATAAAGCCGAACTCCTCGCCTATCACACAATAGATAAAGTCGGTCCATTGTTCTGGTATAAAACGTAACTGTGTCTGGTTGCCCTGCATAAAACCTTTACCGAATAAGCCGCCAGAACCAATTGCAAGTTTTGCCTGCAATGCATTATAACCTGCGCCAAGTGGATCTGCATAGGGATTAATAAATGTTTCAATTCTCTTTTGCTGATGAGGTTTTAATAAACGGAAACCGTATTCGAAAAAGAAGGACGCTCCTAAATTCAGCATAAAAATGGCTATACTGTTGAACAAATCTCTCTTAAAAATAATGAGGGCTATAATTACTGCTATTAGTGAAATTATAAAGTATACGGGTCCAAGTAACGAAGCAAAAACAACAACTATAGGTGAAAGTACAACGAATAGTGCAAACAAACTTATGCCGCTCCAGTAGACAATTGAAATGGTAAGTATGATAAATATTATTGAAGTACCCGTGTCTGGTTCCAATAATATCAGTAATGCCGGGAAAAACCCGATACCAATTGCTATTGCTATATCTTTAATGTTATTTATATCCCTCTCTTTGTAAGATATCCAGTAGGATATGCCCAGTATTATTCCAATTTTTGCAAATTCAGAGGGTTGAAATCCAATTGGGCCAAAATCGAGCCAGCTCCGGGCACCATAGACAGTCTTCCCTGCAAATAAAACCACAACCAACATTAATAACGAAACCACATAAAAAGATAAAGCCATATTTTTGAAAACTTGTTCTGGAAGATTATAAATTACCAGAAATGCAAGCAAAGAAATTAAACTAAATACTAACTGCTTCTCGAAATTCTGTGACGCAGTAGGATGATTTGCAGTTGAACTGTAAATTGCAGCCAATCCAAATAATATTAAAAGAAAAATAGATACAAAAAATAAAATATCGAATCGATCGTTTAATTCATAATCAATTTTCAATTTTGCTCACTCCTGCGACGATTTCATTTTTTATTATTTTTTTCTCTTTTTCAATACGATTTTTTAGATAAGCTTTAATTACGTCCCGTGCAATCGGAGCGGCAACAGTGCTACCATAGCCAGCATTTTCAACTACCACAGCAACAGCAATTTTAGGATTTTCATACGGCGCAAAACCAATAAAGATGGAATGGTCATCGCCATGAGGATTTTGAGCTGTACCGGTTTTACCTGCAATTTTTACATCCGGCAATCTAATATTAGTTGCTGTGCCAGCTCCGTTGACTACGAGATACATCGCATTTCTAACTATATCAAAAGTACTTTTACTAATTCCAGCATCATAATATTCAGGTTCAATTTTCTGGAATACTCCTTTTTTGTAGAAGCCTTTAACCAGATGCGGCTTTGCAGATTTACCATAGTTTGCAATTAGTGCTACATATTGTGCTAACTGGAGAGGTGTAACACTGAGCTCGCCTTGCCCGATACCCAAGCTCAACAAAATTCCTTTTGGCCACCGATCTTTGCCGAAAGCATGTTCATAATATTTTTTTGTCGGCAATAAGCCGGCAGTTTCTTCTCCTATATCAATTCCGGTTTTCCTTCCGAAACCTAATTTAGCCGCATACTTCGACCAATTATCAAGACCAACTTTAAGAGCCAGTTGATAATAGTATGCATTACACGATTTCTCAATTGAAGTTATAAGATCAACACTGCCGTGATAATGGAGACATTTAAAGAAACGATTTCCAAAATAGTAACCGCTATTACAATAGAAGCGACTCTTTTCAGTTATTATCCCTTCTTCAATTCCAGCTATTGCCGAAACCATTTTAAATGTAGAGCCCGGTGAATAGATTGACATTGTCGCCCTGTTAAACAAGGGTTTATCCTCGTCTTCATTGAGTTCTTTCCAAACCTTCGAAAAATCCATTGAAGAGAAATTTTCCAGATCGTACATAGGTGAACTAACCATAGCCAAAATTTCGCCTGTGCCAGGTTCAATTGCAACAAGAGCACCTCGTTTATCTGTAAACAACGACTCGGCAACTTGCTGGGTATATTTATCGATTGTAAGCATTAGATCGAATCCCTTAATGGGAGCTACATCGCTTTTACCGGAATTGTATCTGCCGATTGTTTTTTGATGAGAATCGACCAATAGGTATTTTATGCCTTTTTCACCGCGGAGTACTGATTCATATTTTTTTTCTATACCAACGTAACCAATTTCATCTCCTAAACTATAACCAGTCATTTTGTCCAACAGGTTTTTATTGATTTCTCTCAAGTATCCAAATAGATGAGATCCCCGAACTCCAAAAGAATAGTCTCTGCGCATTTCGATTACATAATCGACACCAGGCAGCTTTTCCGAATTTTCTTCGTACCAGGCTATAACTTTGTAATCTACATTTTTCGCTATTCTGATTGGTACGTAAGGCGACATATGTCTGTTCTTTTTGAGCAGACTTTTGATATAGCCTTTATCGAAACCGAGCATGGTTTCTAAATGACGATTAAGGGAGGTGTCGTACTTATCGGGTGTAATTCTCAATGTAAAAGATGGCTTATTTCCTACAAGTACATTTTTATTTCTGTCGTAAAATATACCTCTCGGTGCGGTCTCATAGATTGGTTTAATACTGTTTTCGTTGGCTTTGGCAGTATAAATGCTACCCTGTAACACCTGCATGTTAAACAATTGAATAAGTGAAATAACAAAGAATGCGATTATTACCAGAAATAATAATCGCCTTCGAACATCCTGTCCGAAAATTTGTTCTTTCATCTTAATTCCCTTTTAGGCATTGCAATTAATACAGGCAATGCAAAAACTGAAGTATAAACAGCAGGTAGAAAACCACCTTCGATCAAAAGAATAAATAGATTAAGCTCTGGTCTTGCCGCAGCAATTAGTGTGTATAAAAAAGAATAGACAGTAGCAACTATCAAATTTATATAGAAAAAATTCATCGTTGCGGTATTTATTTCAATTTTATTTTCATTATAAAAATAACCTGCGATAAAACCACTTATAGTCATGGCAAACATATTAACTCCTGTTACACCTCCTGAAATCAAATCAAACATAAGTCCAAGAGTAAATCCCAAAAGAATTGCAAAAGATTGACCGTTCTTCAAAGCATAAAATGTAATTAATACAATCAATAAGTTAGGTGCTATTCCTGATATACTAATAAGAGGTACCACTGTCATCTGTAAAGCAGCCAGCAAAGTAAATAAAAACATCAGTATTAGTATTTGCTTTATCATTTAGCTATAAGATTGAGTTTTATGTCTTCAAGTTTTTTATCCGGTACAATACGCATTATAAAAAGATTATAAAGTGCACGAATGTCGCTATGAGGACTTACTGTAACGTTATGTAAGGCTCCGACAGGTACATCTTCCCTCTCAATTACTTTCCCAATTGGAATATTTGGAGGAAAGATAGTACTAAATTCGGATGTTTCGACCGAGCTTCCAATCTGTACATCATATGTAGACGGAATATTTTTAATTATCAGTTGATTGCCGTCCCAAGTCATAATTCCGTTAATATTTAATGGCTTAATTGTAACGGCGATTTTTAGCTTAGTATTATAAAGATTTCTTATAACCGCATAGTCGTTTGAAATGTTTGTAACAATTCCGACCAGACCGCTGGAACACAAGGCAGGCATACCAACATAAATACTGTCATTCAAACCCTTGTTAATTATGAATGAACCATCAATATCGTTGACAGTTTTAGAAATAATGTCTGCGGCAACAAGTGGATAGTTCAGCGAATCTCTTAAATTAAATATTGCTCTCAATTCTTTATTTTCATCAACTCGATTTTTAAGTCTACTCAATTCAAGCATCAGTCTGGCATTTTCTCTTTTGAGTTCTTCTATTGATTCGCGTTTCTTGATAAACGAAATAGGATAATTTATTAATTCGCTTACAACCGCAAAATTTCCGAAGGCGAATTGTTTCAGTCGAATCAATTGTGGATTATCATTAAAAGAGAGTACAAGCAAACTAATTGTAGAAAGCAGAAAGAGCAGAAAATATTCTTTATAGCTATTAATTATCTTAAGCAAAAATCTTATCATCAGTATGTTCTTTTACGCAAAAAAACTTTCGAATATTTATTGATATTTTCCAGAGCTTTCCCCGTACCTCTCACAACCGCTGTAAGAGGGTCATCAGCAACGTGAACAGGTAAGTTGGTTTCCATTCGTATTCTTTCGTCCAGGCCTTTCAAGAGAGCGCCTCCGCCAGTCAACATTACACCTCGATCGAGAATATCTGCCGATAATTCTGGTGGTGTGCGCTCGAGAGTCTGTTTGACAGCATCGACAATTTGTATAATATTTTCATTGAGTGCTTCGCGGATTTCAACGGAACTTACTTCGGTTGTTTTCGGGATACCGCCCACAAGATCTCTTCCCTTAACCTGTATTGTCACTTCTTCTTTAAGGGGAACAGCTGACCCAACCTCGCATTTGATAGCTTCTGCAGTGCGTTCACCGATCAATAGATTATAGTTTTTCTTGAAGAATTGCATAATGGCATTATTCATTTCGTCGCCTGCAATTCTGATTGATTCCTCGTTTACAATACCGCCCAGAGCAATAACTGCAATTTCAGTTGTTCCACCGCCGATATCAATTATCATATTTCCCGCAGGGGCTTCTACGTCAATACCGATACCGATAGCGCCCGCCATTGGTTCGGCTATTAGATGAACTTCTTTTGCACCTGCATGTTCGGCCGCATCGCGTACTGCACGTTTTTCTACTTCAGTGACACCGCTGGGGACAGCAATAACAACTCTTTTGCTTGCAAAACTGCTCGATGTAACCCTTTTAATAAACGCTCTTATCATTCCCTCTGCAATTTCAAAATCTGCTATAACTCCGTCGCGCATTGGTCGAGTAACTCTTATATCCCGATGTTCTCTGCCCTGCATCTCCTTAGCTTTATTTCCAAGTTCTATTATTCTTTTGGTATTTCTGTCGTAAGCTACTATCGAAGGCTCGTTGAGCACAATTCCTTTACCCTTTATATAGATAAGAGTATTTGCGGTACCGAGGTCGATAGCTAGATCTGTCGTAAAAAAGTCGAATAATCCCATATATCCTCCCACCTCTCAATAGAGGTCAGTGTTTAAAATTTCTAATTCCTGTAAATATCATCGATAAATTATTTTCATTTGCTGCATTGATAACTTCTTCATCACGTACCGAACCTCCCGGTTGAATAACTGACGTGATTCCATACTTAGCAATTTCAAGCAATCCATCGGCAAATGGGAAGAAAGCATCAGATGCTGCCACTGCACCCTCGAGTTGATGTCCGAATTGATTAGCTTTTATTGCAGCAATTTTAGCAGAATCAACTCGTGACATTTGTCCAGCACCGACACCAAGTGCCTTGCCATCCTTTACAAAGACAATTGCATTCGACTTGGTATGTTTACAAACCGCCCACGCAAATTTGAGGTCCTCAATTTCAGATGGCGTCGGCTTTTTTTCTGTTACTACCTTTAACATATCATCGGAAATTTTTGAATTATCTTTATCCTGAACCAATAGTCCGCCAGGAACGCTCCTGATTACTTGCTGGTCATCAGCAGGATATTTTTTAATAAGTATTAATCTTCTGTTCTTTTTCTTTTTTAATTCATCAAGAGCTTCTTGGGTGTAAGAAGGAGCACAAATAATTTCCAGAAAAATATCGTTTAATTTTTGTGCAGTTTGAAAATCAACTTCATTATTGAATGCTACAATTCCTCCGAATGCAGATACTGGGTCGCCCGACAATGCTTTTTCGTATGCTTCAAGTACCGAGCTTGCAATCGATGCACCACACGGGTTTGTATGTTTTATAATAGCGCATGCCGTTTTATCGAATTCAGAAACCAGTTCGACTGCTGCTGTAAGGTCAATTATGTTATTGTAAGACAATTCTTTGCCGTGTAAAATCTCGAAGTATTCAGAAATATTACCAAATAATGTTGCTTTTTGATGTGGATTTTCTCCATATCTTAGATTAAAGGCAGTCTTGTAATTCAATCGTATTGCTGTCGGTTCGGATAAAAATTCTTTTTCGAAAAAGTTGGCAATAATAGTGTCGTACATCGAAGTATGAGAAAAAGCTTCGGCTGCAAGTTTGCTGCGTGTTTCAATACTAATTGTTCCTTTATTCAATTCTTCTATAAAGGAATCGTACTGGTTCGGATTAGTTAGTACTGATACATATTTATAGTTTTTCGCAGCAGCTCTAATCAAGCTCGGTCCACCAATATCAATATTTTCAATTTTCACTTCGAGCGAAATGTCTTTGCGATTAACAACTTCGGGAAAAGGGTACAGATTAACACAAACGATATCGATTGGCAAAATATTGTTTTCACGAGCTTGTTGAATATCTTCCTCGACATCACGGCGCATTAGAATACCGCCGAATATTCTTGGATTCAGCGTTTTTACACGTCCCGAGAAAATTTCTGGATAAGAAGTAAAATCGCTGATTTCTGTACACCTGATACCGTTATCCATCAAAGTCTTTGCTGTTTTGCCCGTTGCAAGTATGTCGTATCCATTGTTAATAAGTTCAGAAGCGAATTCAACTATTTTCGATTTATCCGAAACGCTTATTAATGCTATTTTATTCAATTTATTACTCCAAAATAATTACTCTGTTACCCTGAATGACAATTTTACCTTCGGCGAATTTTTGTACCACATATGGAAGGATTTCATGTTCAATTTTTAAAACCCTTTCAGCAATTTCGTGTGGAGATTTCACATCTGAAATATCAACACATTTTTGCATAATTATTTTGCCATTGTCATAAATTTTATCCACGAAATGGACTGTGGCGCCCGAGACTTTTGCGGATGAATTAAATACCGCATTATGCACATTAATTCCATACATTCCTTTCCCACCAAAAGAAGGAAGAAGAGCGGGATGTATATTGATAATCTTGTATTCAAAAGAATCTACGAACTTATCGGGTAGTTTTTTCAAGAAACCGGCGAGAACAATAAGTTCTATGTTTTTATCTTTAAATATATTTGTTAATTCATCGTAACTGACAAATTTGTCGGAAGACTTCTCGGCGACAAAGTATACCGGAATATTGTTTCTTTTTGCATAGTCGACAGCCTCGCAATCGATACGATTACTGACTAGAGCAACGATTTTAATTTTATCACCGGAAACTTTTTCGTTAATGGCTCTGAAATTTGAACCCCGTCCCGACACAAACACCGCAATATTAATCATACACAATCGATAAAATTACTTGCCATTATATACTTTTGTTTAGTTTTCTATTCAAATTTTCTATTAACGCTTCTAAGTAATCGACGAAATCATATTTATTGTTATCTTTAGCTAAAGTCAAGTAGTAAGAAGCTTTTTTATAATTTTTCTTCGAATAATGCGTAGCGGCAATTAAATAATACGATTTCGGAATAATCCATTTGAATTTGCTAAAATTAATTTTTGGGATATTCTCGGCATAATAAACAACTTCGTCGTATTTTTTTAAATGGTAAGCTGCTTCAGAAAGATAAAGAAAAGCAAAACCTTTTTTCACGCCGTTCAGTGAATCTGCATAAACACTCAAGGAATCATACACAATTTTATATTTGCCAGCATGTAAATTGTTATTCATTCGTATTAAGAATAAATCTTCATCAGTCACGCCTGTTTCTTTAAAATAAGATGCGAGTTTAATAGCATACGCATCTTCAAAAAGATCAGGATTCCCTTCACTAGTTCGATTGAGGTACACAAAAAATGAATCACTGTTTCCAAGAAACTTAAGACAGAGAGCAGATTTAAGAGAACTTTCGCTCAAATAGTCAGGTTCTCTTGCAGTTTGGTAAAACGAATCAAAATTCTCGAGTGCTTTAGAAAATTCGTTTTTATAAAAATAAATATTTGCTATTCTGAATCGAGCTAGTGCGGAAATTTGTGGGAATTGTTCTTTATTAATTTTGAGTACTTTATTGAATAAACCGAGCGCATAGTCAAGCTTGCGTTTATTAAACTGAATGAGAGCTTGCTGGTACAGGAATAAACTATTGGCGGGATATCTGGATACGAGATTTTTAATATAAATTTCAGCGCTGTCATATTCAGCAATATAATCGACATATATTTTCGAGAGGTGGAAGGCAGCTTCTGTTCTGTCGTATTTACCTTTGTCGTAAGCAAGTTTAATGTATCTCAGTCCCCTTGCTTTATTGGATGACAAACCTGCTATATTTAAAGTCCAACCCAAAAATTCGGGGACAAAGCTCATAGCATAATCGAAAAGGCCGAGTCCAAGATAAGCATCGTAAAATTTAGGATTAATTTCTAAGGTAGTATTGAAAAGTTTAACAGCTTTTTTACTATACCACAAGGCATCGACAGCCGAATTATTAATTGCATAAGACATGGCTCTTAGTGATGCCAAATTTCCTGCCATATAAGTATAAAAAGCATTCTTCGGATTTTTAGATAAAATGAAGTCTAATTTTTTTTCGGCCAATTCGGCAAATTTAAGGAATACATAGTATTGTCCAATGTCGTGACTAGCCAGAAAAGACCAGAAATAAAGTTGTGAAATCCTGAAATATCCGTCTGGTAAATCGGGATCAATGCCAATTACTTTATTATAAATTTCTTCGGCTGCTTTGAATTCGAGATTGTAAGCTTTATTCAGTCCCTGATTTAACAGCAGTTCTCTTTTACTATAAGAATATGTGTTTGATAAAAGAATGAATGAAAGGCAAATGAAAAATAATTTTTTGCTCACTTTCGCTCCCTGGAATAATTATATGCCGCTTTAACAAATTCCCTGAATAAAGGATGTGCCTTTGTAGCTCTCGATTTTAATTCCGGATGGAATTGGCAACCAACAAACCAGGGATGATCTTCAATTTCAATCATTTCAACTAATTTTTCATCGGGCGACAAGCCGCTGAAAATCATACCATGCTTTTCGAGGATATCTCGAAATTTATTATTAACCTCATAACGATGACGATGGCGTTCTGAAATTTTTTGCTTTTTATAAGCTTCGTACGCTTTAGTCTTCTTTTTGATTATACAGGGATAAGCACCCAGACGCATCGTTGCTCCCTTCATTTTCACTTTTGCCTGGTCGGGCATAATGTGAATTACATTGTAGGGATTTTTGCTCCGAAATTCCTGACTGTTAGCTGATTTAATGCCACACACATTGCGGGCAAATTCGATAACAGCACATTGGAGCCCCAGACAAATACCGAAGAAAGGTATTTTATTTTCTCGTGCGTACTGAATTGCTTTAATTTTACCTTCAATCCCACGTTCGCCAAATCCTCCTGGAATCAATAGTCCGTCAAAATCTTTTAATAAAGGCTCTGCTCCTTTTAGTTCAATTTCCTCAGAAGAAATAAATTCGGATTCAACTTTCAAATTATTTTCTGCACCAGCATGCACGAAGGCTTCGGATATACTTTTATATGCGTCCTTATTTTCAATATACTTACCACAGACAGCAATTCTAACTTTTTCTTCGGCATGCAAAACTTTATCAACAAATTCTTTCCAGCCATCGAGTTTAATAGTAATGTCCGGTAGTTTAAGCCTGTCTAATACAATTCTGTCTAATTCTTGTTCGTATAAGACTAAAGGGACCTCGTAAATTGTCGAGCAATCATAAGCTGAAATTACAGCTTCGGTTTTAACGTTTGTAAAGAGAGCAATTTTTTCACGGATTTCATGAGAGAGTTTTTCTTCAGACCTGCAAACTAGAATATTGGGTTGTATACCGAGTTCAAGTAAATTTTTTACACTGTGTTGAGTCGGTTTGGTTTTCATTTCGCCAGCTGAAGAAATATACGGCACAAGTGTAACGTGAACACTAATGGCATTCTTTCTCCCGTTTTCGAGCATAATCTGACGCATTGCTTCAATAAAAGGAAGACTTTCGATATCGCCGACAGTTCCACCAATCTCTGTAATAACAATATCGTATTTGCCAGTTTCACCCAGCAATCTCATCCTTCTTTTAATCTCATCAGTAATATGTGGAATGACCTGAACTGTAGCGCCGAGGTAATCTCCCCTGCGCTCCTTTGTAATTACTTCATTATAAACCTGTCCGGTAGTCGTATTATTTGCTCTGGACATATCAACGTCGAGGAATCGCTCGTAGTGTCCCAGGTCAAGGTCCGTCTCAGCTCCGTCATCAGTTACATAAACTTCGCCGTGTTGAAACGGATTCATTGTCCCTGGATCGACATTTATATAGGGATCAAATTTTTGAATTGTTACACTGTACCCTCTCAATTTAAGGAGGAGTCCGAGCGATGAGGCCGTAATTCCCTTTCCTAACGATGAAACTACCCCGCCGGTCACAAATATATACTTTACCTTCTTCTTATGTGCCATTTTTTTTAATTTTTCTATAAAATTTTTTGAAATGAAAAATAAAAAAAATTGTCTATATCTGTTGGAAATTTTTTATAAAAAAAGTGCAAAAAGACTACTCATCAGGAATTTTAATGCGATAGACCTTACCATTATGCGCGGGCAAATAACTATCCCGTAACCAGGGATTCAATAATTTGAGTTTTTTATATGTAGTGCCGTGATGTTCGGCAAATTCAGTGAGGTTCTTTATACCATACCTTACATTAACAATTTTGTATTTATACGGTTTATACAGATCTTTTTCCTCAAGAAAATATCCATATTTTTCTGGATGAGTCATAATTTCTTTTAAAGCCACAATACGAGCTACATAACGAAAAGTTTCCTGATTCAGGTAAAGTTCGTAGTAGTTACTGCTTTTTTGCCTTTTAATCTGGCGATCAATACCGTTAATACCATAATTATAAGAGGCGGCTGCCATCGTCCAGTTTTTATATTTTGCGTAAGAATCTTTGAGATATTTACATGCAGCTTCGGTAGCTTTTTCGACATCGTATCTTTCATCAACAGTATTAGAAATTTCCAATCCATATTTTTTTGCAGCTGGTGGAGTAATCTGCCAGAATCCCGCCGCGCCTGCGGATGAAACCATATTCGTTAAATTACTTTCAATTACAGCTACATATTTGAAATCATCAGGGACACCGTACTTTTTAAGAATCGGTTCTATTACAGGAAACCACCTGTTTGCTCTTTTAATATTTAGCAGGGTTGAAGAATTCCAGTAAATATTAACCAATATCTCACGCTCGACCCGTTCATAGACATCTGCGACTTGCATTGGAACGGATTCCCCGCAAAAATCGAGTTGAAGTGGAATTTCGGGAATAAAGATCCTGTAATCAGGATTTTTAAATTCTACGAATATTTTCAGATTTTCTTCTTTGCGTTTAATGAAAATTAAAGCCAAAGCCAGCGTTATTACCGCTACCGACATTAAAATTACTGGTAGGTAAAATAAATTTTCTCTTTTCATATATATAAAAAAGGGCTGTCCGTATAGTAAAAGCTCACTTAATTATTCGTTAAAAATCGTGTAATAAGTGTCTTTATCTCTCAAAGAGACAATTCTTAGACAGCCCCAGAATTCATTAAGATTTTTTTCCGAATGCAATTTCTTCCAGCATATCTGTTGTAACCGATTTGGGACGTTCAATCGGATAGCCGAGTCCACGTGCCCAGATTATATTGGAGCAAACTCCAAGAGCTCTTCCAATTCCAAAGAGAACCGTATAGAATTCGTATTCCCTTACTCCATAATGCCATTGAATAACACCCGACTGTGCGTCGACGTTTGGCCATGGATTTTTGGCTTTCCCCTGTTCCAATAAAATTGGGGGAACAACTTTGAATAAAAGGTCGACGTATTTAAATATCGGGTCATCGGGTAGATGTTTCAAACAAAATTCTCTTTGTGCCATATATCGTGGGTCAGTTTTTCTCAATACAGCGTGTCCGAATCCAGGTATTACTTTTCCTGATTGAAGTGTATCCCAGACGAACTTTTTCATTTCTTCTTCTGTCGGAATTTTGCCACCCATAGACTCCATTACGCCATGGAGCCATCTAAGTACTTCCTCATTAGCAAGTCCATGCAAAGGTCCGGCAAGACCGTTCAACATAGCACTAATTGAATAATAAATATCGGACAATGCGCTGGCGACAAGATGTCCTGTATGAGCGCTAACATTACCGCTTTCATGATCGCTGTGAAGTATAAAATAAAGGCGAGCTACGTCATCGTACGGTTTGTCGATGCCCATCATATGAGCAAAATTGCCTCCCATATCAAGATCTGGGTCGCTCGGGATTATATCGCCATTTTTATATTTCCATCTGTAAATATGAGCTGCAATTTCAGGAATTTTGGCAAGAAGATTCATAGCATCTTCATAGTATGCAGACCAATAATCGGACTTATGAATTCCCTTCCTATATTCCTTATCGAATACAGAATCGAGATGCATCGACATGATGGCTGTAGCAAACATTGTCATCGGATGAGAATCCTTGGGCATTGCATGGAGAATATCGAATACATATTGTGGCACTTTTTTCCGGGCATTAAATTCATTGTGCACTTCTTCAACTTCCTGCATTGTAGGAATATCGCCCGTCAATAAAAGATAAACAAATCCTTCGACATAAGGCATTTCAGCACCAGGGACTTTAGGAAGTTTTTCGAGGACTTCTGGAATAGTGAACCCTCTAAAACGAATTCCTTCGAAAGGATCGAGATACGAAATATCGGTAACCAGACATTTAATTCCTCTCATACCTCCAATGACTTGATTGATTTTTACCTCGTCTACCTTTACATCACCATACTCTTTTAGTAGACGTTCAGTTCGCGGTCTGTGCTGTAGAATCTTTTCTTCGAGTTTTTTCTTTAGTGACGACATAATCCCTCCGTAATTTATTTGAGTGTTTTATTCACAAACGGTCGTTTACTCGATATAAATTTTCAATATTGCGAGATATTATTTCTGCACTCAGAACAGCACTTTCAATCGTTGCTGGGAGCTCTGGTATAGTCCAATCGCCTCCTATAAACAAATTTTTTATATCCGAACCAAAAACGCTATTCTTTTTCAACCTATTATTATCTGGAACAAATGTTGCTCTTTTATCTTTCATGACCTTTACATTTTGCACTAATTTTCTGTTAAATATAGGAAAAAATAATTCTAAATTCGAGTATAATTCGGATAATAAATCCGCATTATTTCTTTTTATTAATTTTTCTGCAGAGCTGCTGGTAATCGATATATATTTGCCGTGATTGAAAAGCCAGTGGAAATCTGTCCCAAGCAAAGCATAGTATGGTTCAGTAAAAGGATTTTCTTTTAAGACAAGGTGAACGTTTAAGATAGGAGAATATTCAAATGCTGGAATATTTTTTAATTGATGCCCTCTAAATTTTATTTTATGGAGGGCATGCGCCGGTACTGCAAAAACTACTGAATCAAAATTATCATAAATTTTTCGAGTTGTAATAATCTTTTTAATTACTCCTTCTTCAATATCGCATTCAAGTACACGTTCGGACATGTAAATTGTGCCGCCATTTGATAAAATAAAGTTTTTTGATTTATCGATATACATCGTCCTTAAATTTTTGCGGGGGAGGATAAATTTGTATCCATCCGTTCCAGAAAAGAATATCCTCCTCAGTACATTTTTAAAAATCAAAGCTGAGGACTTTTTTATGTCTGAATTTAATGCACCCACGCACAATACCTGCCAGAAATATTCAATTGCCTCTTCAGTCTGACGATTTGCTTTTAACCATTGGTAAACACTCTCACTCTGTTCTGAATTACTTTTATCAAATTTAACTTTTAATAGAAGAGTAAAAATTTTTAAGCGACTTTTCCAATTAACTGTGGAAAAATTCAAAATTGCGTCTATTAAATTCAGCGGGTAAAAATCGTCTACGGCTCTTAGAAATGATATTTTGTTATTCGGCCCGATGAAAGGCACTTTTAGTGGTAGTAATTTAATTTCTGACTGGGCGCCAATAATTTTCAGGAAACGAATTGTTGAGCGATAACATCCCATTAATAAATGTTGGCCATTGTCGAATTCGACGTTTGAATCAGGATCGTAAATTGAATAAGCTCGGCCACCCAGTTTGGGAGAAGCTTCGAGTAAGGTAACATTGAAACCTTTTTCAGAAAGAAAAACAGAAGCGGCTAAACCGGTAAGTCCTCCGCCTATTACAATAATTTTCATAATCAATAAACGAGATTATACTTTATCCACGTTCCTAAAGAGAGGGCAATTTTTTCACCGGAAGAAACTCTAATATAATTATTCAGGACATCATAGTTAGCTTTTTGAATTTTTCTTAATAACTTTTCATAAATATGTTGCATTGCTCGGGCTGGAAACATCATGGGTTTATCTTCAAAATCCAGAGAATTATTTGCTTTTTGAAAATAATATTCCGCGCGTTGGCTTTCATATTTCATTAACTGAACAAATTTATCGTTATACTTTTTTCTTCTCAGATCTTCAATTGAGTAATCAAATTTATCAAGGTCATATCTGGGTATATAAATCCTATTGTTTTCAACGTCCTTACCAACATCACGTATAATATTGGTTAACTGTAATGCAATACCGAGGTTAATGGCATAATCTTTAGCGGAATGATTTTTATATCCAAATATTTCGATACACATTAGTCCTACAGTCGAGGCTACTCTGTAACAATACTGTAGAAGGTCATCAAAACTGAGATAACTTTTCTTTTGTAAATCCATTTCCATCCCTTCAATTAACTCAAAAAAGGGATCGATTGGGATATTGAATCTTCTTATAATCAGATTTAATTTATTGAGAAGAGGATAGTTCGAACAGCCGCGCAACCCTTTCTCAAATTCCAGGCGCCACATTCTTAGTTTTTCGTATTTAATATCATCAGGTTCAGTTGTTTCGTCAACTATATCGTCCGTTGTTCTGCAAAATGCATAGACTGCATTCATGGCATCACGTTTTTCTGATTCAAGCAGAGAGAATGCATAGTAAAAACTACTTCTGCTCTTTTGTGCTATTTGTTTGGCTTCGTCTTTCATTTGAATAATGCTCTAATAAACAACAGTATAAAATCGTAAACTTTCAATGTGGGTCTTTTTTCAATTGTATCATAATTATTTTTTTCAATATAATCTAAAACTTTATTCCCGCCAAGGAGCGTAAGTTTCAACTGACATATTAAACCTCTTGTGGCATTAGGGTGATTTCTCAGCGCCGGAATTAGATTTTTGCCATTTTCATAAAATTTTCTATTCCTCTCCACTTGTATTTTCATCAATTCCTTGAATCTAACTTTTTCTTCGTCATTAAAGAAAAGTAATTTATCCTGATCAAGTTGAAATTCTTTCATTTCATCGAGCGGAATATATAGCCTATCCTTCATGAAATCAATTGAAATATCCTGATAAAAGTTGGTCAATTGTAATCCCGTGCAAATTGAATCGGAATAGTTGAATATTTTATCATCACGAATATTAAACAATTCGAGAACAATTCTTCCGACTGGATTGGCAGAGTCTGAGCAATATTTCAGAATATCTTCAAAAGAATTAAATCGATTTACAGTTATGTCCAGTTCGAAAGCGGTTAACAAATTAAAAAAATTTCCTTCTGAAAGGTTAAAGCTTTTGATCGTGTTATCGAGAGCTGCCCAGAAGTTATCGTTATAATTACCTTCAAGGGCATTTGAAAATTTCAGACGGTAAAATCTTAGATTCTCGAGTCTTTCAGCAATTTCAGTATCGCCTTCGTCTGCAATATCATCAGCCATACGTGCAAATTTATAGACTATCGCAATATGTTTACGCAGGCGCTGAGGTAAAAGAATCGAGGCTACTGGAAAATTTTCATAGTGCTTTCGGGTAAATTCGAGCGCCTTTAAATACTCGCTATCAATTATTTTATTAATCACACAGCAACAAAATTATGGTGAGACAAGATAGCTAATTTCGGAGGAATAATAAATAAAATTGATTATAAACTCAGGAACTGGTGCCCGGAACAGGACTCGAACCTGCACTGGCGTAAGCCAACTAGCTCCTGAAGCTAGCGTGTCTACCAATTCCACCATCCGGGCAAAAATTACGGAACCAAATGTAAAAAATTTATCGAAAAATAGAAACGGTATCTTTTGATTCCAAAGTATCTTTAGTAGCATGTTTTTTTGGAATTTTTACGTAGTTGTCGCGCATGGAATCGTATGTACCCGGAATATCTCGAACGTTCGATATATCTGTATAGACACCATTCCTGCAATCTCTTGAGTAAAGTCTCGGATTGCCAAGTTCAAATATCGATTCCCTGCAATAATTTACAGTAACGATATTACCGTTTTCAGGCATTTGAAAATCCTCAAGGGGCAGATCGAGTTGTTGATAAACATCATGCATAAAAATTGCCCAAATCGGGAGAGCAGCTCTTGCACCCTGTCCGTAATCACCTGTAAAAGAAACCTGTTGATCGTCAAAACCGACCCAGACACCCGCTGCCAGTTGTGGTGTAAAACCGATAAACCAGGCATCTGCATAATCTTGTGTAGTGCCGGTTTTTCCTGCAGCCGGCCGTTGAAAATTAAAACGATATCTAATTGCAACTCCGGTGCCTTTGTCAACGGCGGTTCTCATCATGTCCGTCACTAAATATGCAGTCTCTTCGGGAATTGCCTCCCGTGTTTCGGAGGTGAACTTATCGATAAGAATACCGTCTTTGTCTTCTATTCTGAGAATAGATATTGGTTCATTGTAGATACCACGGTTGGCTAAAGTTGCAAAAGCCGTTGTTATTTCCAGAGGAGAAACAAGCGAAGTTCCAAGTGCTATCGATGGGAATAAATCGAGCTTACTTTTAATACCCATCTTTTCTGCAAAAAGACCGATTTTCCAGAGCGGCGCATAATCTTCAATTATTAATCGGGCAGCGACTATGTTAATAGATTGCGCCAGTCCTGTTCTTAAAGTTGTAAATCCTCCAGTTGATAAATCGAAATTACGAGGACTCCATCCATTGTAATTAAAAGGTTGATTCAATATCGGATATGCTGGATAAAGACCATTGTCGATGGCAACAGAATAAATAATCGGTTTAAAGGCAGAACCGGGTTGTCTTTTAATTTGAGTTACGTGATTTAAGCCGTAAAGAAATCTCTGATTGCGTCCTCCAACCATAGCTTTTATTTCACCGGTTTTAACATCAAGAACTACGAAACCAACTTCAATGCGTGTCGCTGCTTGTTTAACTGAATCGATAAACTTTCGATTGTATTTTAAACTGTTATAAATTTTTTTTCTTTCTTCTGCATTTTGAGCCGTTATATATTCAATTCTATTTTTGATTGCCTTCTCTATCAGTTCATTCTGATCACCTTTATAGGCGCTCCAATTCCAGCTTCTGTCAAACTGTTTTTGAAAATCATTCAGGTGTAATTCTACAGCTTTATTTGCTATCTCCTGCATTCTGCTATCAAGTGTAGTATAGATATTCAAACCGTCCCTGTATAAATCATATCCGTATTTTGCGGCAATCTTTTCCATCTGTCTTCTAATATGTTCCAGGAAGTGAGGAGCAATTGTACTTCTGATACCATTTTTTATTTTTTCGTATGACAATCTTATTGGCTTCAGTTTAAATTTATCGTAGTCTTCTTTGCTCAGGTAGCCCATTTCTACCATTTTTTCCATAACCAGGTTACGGCGTTGCAAAGCACGTTCGTAACGACTATAAGGATCGTAATAGACCCACGATTTCAGAATAGCCACAAGCATTGCAGCCTCAGGTACGGTAAGCTCCTGAACGCTTTTGTCAAAATAAATTTTCGAGGCCATACCAATGCCGTATGCTCCGTGACCAAACCATTGAACATTTAAATACATTTCAAGTATTTCGTCTTTAGTATAATTCTTTTCGATCTGAACGGCTGTAATCCACTCTCTAATTTTTCTTATGCCAGTATCAAAAAGAGTTTCGTTTTCAATCTTGAGGTCATACAGATTTTTTGCTAACTGTTGAGTGAGTGTGCTGGCACCTTCTCTCCTACCCAGTAGAACATTTTTAATCATTGCTTTTATAAACCTTTCGAGGTCAACTCCCCAATGGTCATAAAATTTCCTGTCTTCTGTTGCAATCAGAGCGTGGATTACATGAGGAGGAATGTCTTTTATACTTACTTCAATTCTATTTTCTTTAAAGAATTGTCCAATTAAAACACCATCGCTGCTATAAACATTACTTGCAAGCTCTGGTCTTGGATTTTCCAGCTCCTCAAGTGAGGGAAGACCTTCAATTATGTATTGAATAAAAAGTATTGAAGAAGCAAGCAGAATAAATCCTGATAAAATCAATAAATATCTTAGTGTCTTTCTTTTTTTCTTAATAGTTTTAGCCATATCTTACCAATCGATTATTTGAAATGTATCGGTGAATTTGCCGTAACAAGGTTTATCGAGCCATGAACCGAGATTGATATATTTTCCTTTTTTATATTCGAGCTCGGATCGAATGTGGGTGTGCCCGAATAGCACGTAATCATAACCTTCGTCAATTTTTTGTTTCGCAGTATCGATAAGACCATCGTTCTTGCCATAATCCTTTCTCGAAGTATATGTTCTGCTCGTTTTGCTTGTTCTGCTGGCAATTTTGATCCCGAGGTCAGGATGAATGGCGGAATAGAGTCGCTGTAAAAATTTATTTCTTAAAATCCACTTAAGAACTCTGTAACCCGAATCATTCGGTAACAATCCATCTCCATGTCCGATGTAAAATTTTTTATTATTCAATATAAAAGCCGCTGGTTCTTCGTATAAAATTGCTCCGATTTCCTCACGAAAAAAGTTACGATGGAGGAAATCGTGGTTCCCGATAAAATAATGAATCTTTTTACCTGACTCGGAAAATTCAATCAAGGCGGCAAGAGTTTTATAATATCCTTTCTGAATTACACGCTTGTATTCAAACCAATAATCGAACAGGTCACCGAGAATAAAAAGTTCGTCACAGTTTTCAACTGCATAATTTATAAGCTTTACTAATTTTTCTTCCTTTTCTCTCTCTTTCTCTTTTAAGCCGAGTCCGAGATGAACATCCGATATAAAAAAATAGGTGGAATCAATCATTTTTCTTTTCTACCGTAAACTTAGCAAGTAATTTTGATTCTGGATCTAAAATAATTTCAACAGGTTCGAAATTAGTGACCAGTTCAAAATACTTAAATCTATTGTCAATATAGAGTTTTTCGAGTTTAATGTCCGATTCTTTTTTCCCGACCAGTTTTAATTGCAGCGGGAAGATATAGTTTTTGTAACCACTTTGTAACTGTTCGATAAAAATTTTGTTCCTGTATTTATCCTCAAATTTATGACTTTCCCATCTAATTTCAGCTTCTATAATGCCCCTGCCTTCGTAAACCCATTGTTTAAAAAAATAATCGAGATTCATACCAGTAGTATTTTCGCAAATGTTCTGAAAATCTCTTGTTGAAGCGTTTTTATATTTATATTTATTCAAGTAATTCCTGAGAGAAGCAAAAAATAGGCTATCGCCAATTTCATTTCTAAGCATATGAAGTACCCAGGCGCCTTTATCGTAGATAGTTCTACTGAATAATCTAAAACCGGGATTATAGAGAGGTGTATCGTTGAAATTAGATATCTTTGAATTCATTGTAGAAATCAGAGCAGACTTTCCCGCCTTAGCTTCCCAGTAAAGAGCTTCGGAATAAGTTGCAAAGCCTTCATTAAGCCAGATATCCCTCCAGGTGGAAGGACTAACAGCATTTCCCCACCAGTGATGAGCCAGTTCGTGAATCAGCATATCCTGAAAGAATTTTCTGCCGGTTATAAAATTGGAACCGATACCAGTAAGAGTTTGGTGCTCCATTGCACCGTATTTCCATAAGAATTCCGCAACAGCATACTTTTCTTTTGTAAACGGATAAACGCCGAACAATTTTTCAAAAATTTTCAGGTAGTCAGGGTGGTCTTCGAAATCTTTCAAAGCTTTTTCAAAATTATTCTTGAGTGAATAGTATTGAAGGCTGAGTGTATCACCACCAGTAGAAATATAATTAGTAAAATACGATTGATAATCCCCTGAATAAATAGCGATCAAATAAGTTGAAATAGGATAATAAGTTTTCCAGTGATAAATTTTTTTATCGGCATTTTTATTTACTTCGATCAACTTACCGTTGGAAAGCGAAACATAATTCGAATCGTTCTCAATATAGATATCAACCAGCGCTTTGTCGTTTGGGCGATCGTTACACGTAAACCATGTGGATGCGAATGTCGGCTCGTTCATTGTATAAACGAAATAAGAATTTTCTAAATGCTCGAAATTGAACGACCCGAAACCTTTTTGAAGAGGTGTCCCTTTGTAATAAACTTCGAGTTTTGATGTGTCCGGTAATGTACTGTTTAATTCGATAATGATTTCGTTATTATTCCTTTCAAATTCTACTTTCTTACCGTTGAGTTTGACAAGATTAATATGCATGTTTTCATAGAAATCAAATTTTAATTCTTTGTTTTCTTTTGATTTTAAAAGAAATAAAACCCCGGCTTCGCCAATGATATATTTATCTTTTGGATGTAAACTAATTTTAATGTTATAATGGAGAACGTCGATGTCAGAAACTGGTGCTGCCTCTAAATCGTCATCAGAAAAAGAAAACGATTTGTAACTACGAACTTCTGGAAAAAAGACAAAAGCGCCAATCAGCAGTGTAAGTGCTAATAAGGCAAGGATAATCAACGGAATCAGAAATTTTTTCATTATGCGGAATAAAAAGTTAGTGTTAACACAAAATTAATTATTTCTGACGTTGCCAATCAAATATTAATTGAATATATTTTAATGCAAATAGTCGAGGATGCTATGGCATACACGGGTTCGGAAATATTAAGAAAAACATTAACCATGATTCTTGCAGGCGGTCAGGGAGAAAGATTATTTCCATTGACAAAAGACCGCACAAAGCCTTCCGTTTCTTTCGGAGGTAAATACAGAATCATTGACTTCACATTATCTAATTGCCTGAATTCAGGTTTTAGAAAAATCTACGTATTGACGCAATATAAATCCGATTCGCTTAATCGGCATTTATATGAAGCGTGGAATATTTTTAACCCTGAATTAGGAGAATTTATTTATTCAATTCCACCACAATTTAAAACAAGCAGCGATTGGTATCTCGGAACGGCAAATGCAATTTATCAAAACTTCAATTTGATTGAGGATCATCTTTACGATTGGGTATTGATTCTATCGGGCGACCATATTTACAAAATGGATTATCTAAAAATGATTCAGTATCACATTGAAAAAAAAGCCGATTTAACTTTATCAGCTATAAATATTCCGAAAGATCAAGCGAATAGATTTGGAGTAATTCAAATTTCGGAAGATTACACAGTCCAGTCGTTCATTGAAAAGCCGAAGTCCCCGCCTACAATTCCTGATAACCCAGACCAAAGTTTTGTCAATATGGGTATTTATGTGTTCAACGTAAAAGCATTAAAAGAAGTAATGTACAAAATGGAAGAAGAAAAAGTACCGAGTCTAGATTTCGGCAAACACGTAATTCCATATATGCTGAAGAAAAACTATAATTTGAAGGCTTATCGTTTCGTCGACGAAAATAAAAAACCAGAACCGTACTGGGTAGATGTTGGGACAATAGAAAGTTACTACGCAGCGAGTATGGATTTAATCAGTGTTAATCCCCATTTTAATCTATATGATACACACTGGCCTTTAAGAACTGAGCAAAGACAGTTTCCCCCTGCCAAAACAGTTTCGCACGAAGGCGAGCGAGTCGGACGTGCGATCAATTCGCTTATAACAGATGGAACAATAATCTCCGGAGGTCTCGTCGAAAGATCGATACTCGGTTTTAATGTCAGGGTTAACAGTTACACATACATTACCGATTCGATTATAATGGACAATTGTAACATCGGTAGATATTCGAGGATACGACGGGCAATTATCGATAAAAATGTACACATCCCCGAAGGCACAGAAATCGGCTTTGATCCAGAAGAAGATAAAAAGCGATTCAAAGTATCCGAAACGGGCATCGTTGTTATACCGAAGAACTACAAATTCTGAGTAACAGGGCAGGGAAACTTCCCTTCCTTGCCTTGTTATCCCCTTTAAATTATTTTTATAATATGAAAGAAAACTTACAAAATAAACTAGATAATCTTCCAAATTTACCGGGCATTTACCAATTTCTGGATAAAAACGGTAAAGTTATTTATGTCGGCAAAGCAAAGAATCTACGCAATAGGGTAAGAAGTTACTTTCATAAAAATATAGACTCACCCAAAACTGCAGCACTCGTTTCCAAAATTGAAGATATCGAATTAATTATTACTGATAATGAAATTGAAGCCCTTGTTCTTGAAAATAATCTGATAAAACAACTCAAACCTCGTTACAACGTTAATCTAAAAGACGATAAGTCTTATCCTTACATAAAAATATCGAATGAGCCGTTTCCGCAAGTTTACCCAACACGAAATGTAATTAACGACGGCTCGAAGTATTTTGGTCCTTATACAGATGTCAAAAGCATGAAGAAATCGCTCCGCCTAATTAACAAAATATTTAAGATCCGGAGCTGCAAATACCATATTACTCAAGAAACAATTGAGAAAAAAAAATACAAAGTATGTCTCGATTATCATATTAAAAAATGCGACGGACCATGTGAAGGGTTAATTTCAGAAAACGAATACGCACAGCTGGTAATGCAAGTGATAAAAGTATTGAAAGGCAAAACCGACGATCTAATTAACGAGTTGCAACAGCAAATGCAAAATGCAGTTGAGAAATTGGAATTTGAAAAAGCTGCTGAACTGCGCGACCGAATCGAACAACTGCAGGTATATTCATCCAAACAAAAGGTAGTATCCACAGAAAAAGAAGATAGAGATATTATTTCGGCTGTGTATGAGGGAAGAGATGTTGCCGCTACGGTATTGAATATCAGGTCAGGCAAATTAGTAGGTAAACGCCAATTGACATTGGCTATTTCTGATGCTATTCCGATGACTGGAGAGGCACATGATATCAAAGCACTTTATGCGTCGATTATTAAATTTTATTACAACGATTTTGTGGAAATTCCCAAAGAAATTATTCTTGAAGAAGAACCCGAAGAGAGTGAAACTTTAATAGAATGGTTAAGTAAAAAAGCAGGTTTTAAATGTCGTTTTATTGTGCCGAAGAAAATGAGCGAGGCAAAATCATTATTGATGATGTGCAAACAAAATTCAATTCTTCAACTCAAAGAGATTCAACTGCAGAGAATGAAAAAAGAAGGGAGTGTTCCATTTGTTATTGCTGCTCTGCAGAAAGAATTGGGACTAAGAAATTTACCTCGTAAAATCGAATGCTTTGACAATTCCAATCTTCAAGGTAGTGACCCTGTCGCAAGCATGGTAGTATTTATAGACGGCAAGCCAAAGAAAAGCTTATACAGAAAATTTATTATACGCAGTGTGGTCGGTCCCGATGATTTTGCCAGTATGCGTGAAGTAATCGAGAGGCGATATTCCAAAGCGATTGATGGTAGTGAGCCGATGCCCGATTTGATAATGGTCGATGGCGGCAAAGGGCAATTGTCCAGCGCTATCGAAGTTCTGAAAAAATTAGGAGCTCAAAATTACGATATCATTGGACTGGCAAAAAGGCTCGAAGAAATCTATTTACCAGGCGAAAAAGAGCCCCATATTATTCCAAAAGCTTCGCCTGTTTTGAAATTACTGCAACAGATAAGAGACGAAGCGCATCGATTCGCCATCACTTTCCATCGTGTACGTAGAAGCAAGCGAACAATAACCACTGAATTACTCAATATAAAAGGAATAGGTCAAAAATTAGCAGAAAAGTTACTGAGCGAAATGACTATTGATGAAATAAAACAGGCAGATATAGAAAAACTTTCTGGTATCATCGGGAAAGCAAAAGCTAAAATCATTTACGAGTATTATCATATAGCAGGTGGAGAAAAACAGTAATAATTATCCGTTCAATACTCTTGTAGATTCTCTAATGATAAGTTCGGTCTCGAGTACGACTTTTTCCGGGGGCAATAAAACATTCGATTCAATATTTCTAATCAGTATTTCAGCAGCTTTTCTTCCTATTTCATGTTGAGGTGCTCTTATTGTAGTCAGCGGAACCGGATAGATGCGAGCATAATAAATATCGTCGTTACCAACAATGGAAATATCTTCTGGCACTTTTATTCGTAGTTCCTTGAGTGCCATCATTACTCCTAAAGCCTGCTGGTCGTTAAAACATACAATTGCGGTGGGATAATTTTCTTTCTTACGGTTTTTAAAATATTCGATTGTTTTTCCAAAGCTTTCTTCGAATTTCGAACCGATCGAAACGATCATATCGTCTCTTAAAATCAAAGGGCTTTCGCTGAATGCCTGTTTGAATCCTTCAATTCGTTCCTGTGTATGTGAAGACTGAGGCGGCCCAGCAAAGTGGACAATTTTTTTATGTCCACAATCAATCAGATATTTAACAGCCTTTTTTATTGCATTCTGGTTATCAATGGCCACTACATTTGCCTGAATACCTCTTACATCTTCCAGGAGGACGAAAGGATAATTAATCATCTTCAATTTAAATAAATGCTCAATTTCTGAACTTCCCTCAACAATCGGAGCAATAATTGCACCCTTAATGTCTTTAGCCGAAAACATATGAGAAAATCTAATTTCGGATTCATGGTTATTTTCGGAACTTGTAACTACAACCGAATAACCTTTTGAATTTGCATATTCTTTAACCCCTGAAGCAATTGCAGTATAGAAAGGATAATTCAAGTCTTTAATTATAATTCCGATAGCCTTATCCTGATTGCCATTTTTTAAATTACGTGCAACTCCTTTGGGTCTATAGTTAAGCTCTTTCATTATCTGGAGGATATGGTCGCGTGTTTCTGGTTTTACAGTATTCTTAGCATTAATAACAGCTGATACGGTTCCTTTAGATACCCCTGCTTTTTTGGCTACATCTACGATGGTTATTTTCTTCATTTAAGATACCTGCTCTGAGCTCCCCAAATTAAAACGGTTTAATACTCTTCTAAAACATCCAAAAATACTTTTATATCCTCATAAAATCAAATCATTTTTTGATTGAAATTCTTAAAGAGGATAAAACTTTAGTCGTTATTAAATCGTATTTTCCTACCAAATTATTCATTTTATGACACTTTTTTTATCTTTGCACGAATAATTAATAAACTAATCCGGAGGTTAACCGTATGAATAATTTTGTATATCAAAATCCTACTAAAATTATCTTTGGGCGGGAAACAATTGGAAAGATAGGGAATGAAATAAAAAATTATAATATTAAATCCGTTCTTCTTTTATATGGTAAAGGCTCTATTTTCAAAAACGGAGTTTACAATAAAGTGATTGAATCGTTAAAAGCAAATAATATCCGATATATCGAAAAAGGAGGAGTTAAACCGAATCCCATATTGAGTTTTGTGCGAGAAACAGCGAGTTATGTTAAAGAAAATAAAATCGAAGCCATTTTAGCATTAGGTGGTGGCAGTGTAATTGATTCGGCAAAAGCAATTGGTGCTGCAGCCATTTATAATGGCGATATATGGGATGCATTCGAAGGAAAAGTTCAGCTAACAAATTCCCTGCCTATATTTTCTATACTTACCCTTTCAGCAACGGGCTCTGAAATGAATGGCTACGCAGTCATAACAAATGAATCGGAGAATAAAAAGTGGGCATTTACAGCCGGATTGGCTTCGTATCCGAAAGTATCGATAATCGATCCGACAGTACAATTTACACTACCAAAAGAACAGACAGTATATGGTGCTATTGACGCGCTTTCTCATATATTTGAATTGTATTTTGATGGCACTCCAGAGACAGATTTACCGGATGAACTTGCAGAAGGCCTAATAAGAATTATTATAAAGAGTACAAAGATACTAATTGAAAAACCGGATGATTATAACGCTCGCGCAAACTTAGCATGGGCTGCCACTCTGGCATTAAATGGAATAGTCGGAGCTGGCAGAAATTATGGTGATTGGGCAACTCATTCAATCGAGCATTCGATCTCAGCGTTCTATGACATTGCTCACGGAGCTGGCCTGGCTGTTATGTTTCCTGCTTGGATGCATTATAACATTAATCTTATAAATGAAAAGCTAATTAAACTCGGTAAAAAAGTATTCAGTGAAGATATAAATGAAGGTACACAGACAATAAAACAAATTGTAGAATATTATAAGTTGATTGGAGCACCGGTAAAACTAACAGATTTCGGTATTAAGGAAACCGATCTTTCAAAACTTGCAGATAATGCTGCATTACAAGCACCACTCGGCACATTGAGGAAATTGGAGCGGAATGACATTTATCAAATTTATGCAATTGCTTTAAAAGGCGAATATTAAAAAATGGGCTGTCCCATTATAATGCGACAGCCCATATAAATTTAGTTACCGTTCAATAAATTATCGACCGCATTAACGAGGAAGATATACTCGGCACAAATATCAACTACATATTCATTCTCGCCCCAGAGGAAAGGCCAGTCCTCTTTGTTTTCGGGAAAGTCCGGTTTCAACATTAATAATCCAGGAACAACACCGCCGGCAATAAAAGTAAAATCAGCCCTATTTCCTCCATAAGCCACTTTTTTTGAGTGAACTCCTACTGCCGAAACAAAGGAAATGTTCGATGAAGGATGAAGGCCGTAAATATAATTCAATCCTCTGAATGTATATTCGGGACTCATAATCTCGGGGAATGCTCTATTGACATGATAATTTGTGATTGCCCAGCTTATTAATTCATGGTTGCCTGCCCAGGGGCGCCTTCCAATTAATACTCCGTATGGATTTTCCTTAAAGAATTCGTCACACTCCGCTTTATATTTTTGTACGTACGGAACGAGCTTTTCTTTATACTGATCGTTGAAAAATGGAATGGCTTTTACAGCAGGTTCGATATAAAGAATACGTGATAAATCGAGAGCATCCCAAATCAGCTGTTCAAATCGTTCTTTATATTTATTATTGCCGGTTGAAATCAACAATTGCAATGCTGCATCGATTTCACTTTTAATTCTGTTCAATGCAAACCTGCCGGAATCTTTTATTTCCCAGCCAGATTCATTATGTTCTTTAATCCATGCATTTTCTGCTATCGACAATGCTTCACTGGCAAGCGAATCATTGAATCCTTTCAGGGCTCTGTATGCAGCAGCCAATGCAGCTATTGAGGAATAATTCAATGCAGTATCTTTACCTGTAAATGCCCACCTGTCGTCATTAACTCCACTGTATTTGCCATCATTTTCATTAACACCCATCTCGGGGTTATAGATCAAATTGTCTGTCATAGTAGATGGATCACCGAGATGGTGATATTGATGAAGATTTGGCACAACAATCCCTCTAAAGGCATGCCCGACAGATTTATGTTGAGCTACAAGTTGTAGCGTGCCGTGTTCAATCTGTTGCAACAAATCGGGTTTCCCGTCGGGATGATGAATATCAGTATATTTAATTTTTTGATCGATATAAGTTTGATCCCTGTCAATTTGAAACTTTTCCCAGCTATCGACAAAGCTCATTATTGCGGTACAATGATGCCCAGTTTGAATGTCAAAGTCACCCGCATCGAACCAACCACCAACATCGAGTCCTGGAATATGTTCGCCGGGTTTGTATTTAGTATCTGTACTGGGTCCCATACGGTAGCCATCAAAATGGACATGATTAACGGGAGCCTGTCGCGCATCGTCCCGGCTGGGTAAGCCATGCCATACTCTGTAAGCTTCGTTGACAAACATATGGTCCATCTGGACAGGGAACCATACATCCAGCGTAGCATGCCAAGCTGATTTATAAACATCCTTGCTTATCGGGAAAGGTTTGGTTGTTAATTCTCCATATTTAATACAGTATAATCCGCTTTCCTTAATGTCACTAAAATCAAAAGTAACATATTTATACCTGAGGAACTCACCCCATTGTTCAACTTTCTTTTCTAAGGCGAGGTTTGTATTTCCACTTTCGTCAATTTTATAAAGAGCAGCTTTTTCAAGTGGTGTATCGTTATTATCCAGTTCGATAACAGCAATTTTATTCTGATCGGGGTGATATCCAACTTGAGAATACGTAATTACTGGTTCACGTATCCAATCCTTGATTGAATTTGCTTTTAAGAACCATTTTAAAACTACTCCACTCTTATTTGCAGGCAATAACGACCTTACAACATACCAGCCATTTTGAGCCAAGTTTCTGCCGTCAAAAAGCATTAGCTTCTCCGTAAGCGATTTAATAGTTACTTGGCGTTCAGGATCTTCAGGAGCGAGAACAATAACCTTACCCTCAGCAATCGGCAATGGTTCGATAAATTCTCTGCGTCCCCTGTCGTCAAAAGTAGAATGGCCTGCAAATTGTGGAATTTTTTCTTCGATTGATTTGACTTTAACCGGACCGGTCGGATACAAAGGAAAAACTCCAGGCTTACCGTCAATTAAATAGGTTTTTTCAAAATAAGCCGAAGGTAAAAATTCCATATTAAAACCGGCGTGCCCTACTAATTTTTCGGGTAAAGGTTCGTCCAAAATTACTTCTATAAGAACACCGTCTTCGTACGCTTCGACCTTTACTCTGGAATTAAAGTCGAACTCATTGTATCTCAGTAAGACTTCTATTGCGTTATTCTCTCTATCTACTTTTCTCTCAACAACCATCGGTATCTGGTCCCACTGTTCTGGTGTGGGCTGAAGACGCACAGCACCTCCTGTAGCAGTTCTGACTCCATGATGGATCAATTCGATACCTGCGGTTTTTTCGTCAAAAAAGTAGCCTGTATATTGATTGCTGAAAACCAATAAATTCACACCACGAGTTTCAAAATATTCTTTTTCATTGATTTTCAATGTCTGAGACCATAGTGTAAATTGACTTAAAAATAACATCGCCATAAGAAGAAATAATTTTTTCATTTTACCTCTCCAGTTATTATTTATTGCAAGTTGCTCTCCATGCACCAAGAGTTATAACTAAATAGAAAAATAAACCTACCATAAAAGACACTGCAAATCCAAACGTCATTGATAAGATTACAGCTAAGACTGAGCCTGTTACGGACATAATACCATTAATACCATACAACCACGGGATGTAGTTTGAAAGACTATTTTGTTTAAGTAACTGAATTCCTGTGGGAAACGGGAAGCCAAGTAGAAAAGCTAAAGGTAGTAATAAAATAAAAATTACTAAAGCCCGATAAAATAGACTTAATTCAACTACTCCACTCAGTATTGAAGAATAAGTTGTGAATAATAATATTCCATATGCGATAATCAGTAAAGAGATAATAATTAAACGATGATAAATTTTTTCTTTGATTATCTTATGACTGTAAAAACTTCCTAATCCCATTCCAATCAACATAGATGAGAGCAAAACAGATAACGATATCGTAGGGACACCCAGATAAAGAATTAATTTTTGAAACAAAGCAATTTCAATAATCATAAAACCTGCTCCTATGCAAACAAAAAGCAGAAGCGCGAAAAGAAGCACTGTCCGATTTATTTTTTCTTTATTATTTCGGATTACTTTAACTAAGGGAATAGTTATAAATAGGAAACCGATAATCAAGATTCCTAAAAAAAGATTCTCAAAATCATCGGGTACACCGCGGTTTATCTTATAAAAGAATGGACTGTCGTCTCGTACAGGAGATATATCATATTTATCATTTTTTATTAAATCATCAACAGAATAGGTATTCTCTTTGATTGCCAGCAAGAATTGATTTTCTGGCGATTTTTCTAACTTATCCCAACTGTATGGAAGATAAGTTACCTGCGGTAAACTACGAGGAATTTTTTGCGCGGTATTTTTGATATCATTTATTTCTTCTTGTGAAAATGCCATTTTTTTTATTACAAGAGTAGGTGCATAATCCTGTCCAATTATAACAAAGTGATTTAACGCAGCCTGATTATCAATACCCATTTCTTCAAACGCATAGAGTGCTGTAACCAATAGTCGGATTAATTCCCATCTGTTATGTAACGTAAAAATCAACTTACCGGATAAGGATAGTTTGTTTAAATAATCTTTTATAGCTTCTACTGTAAGTAAATAGTTTTCGTTTGATGCAAGGTTATCAATATTTTGTAATTGTTCTGTGGAAGGTAGGGCCATTACTATTATGTCGAAATATTCATCAGTGCGCTTAATAAAGTTACGCCCTTCATCTACTTTAATAGTGACATTATCAAAATCGGTATAAATACCACCGTTGTAGTCTTTATAATCTTTGACAATCTGAACAAAATCTGAATTAACTTCAACTCCGTATATATTTTTAACTCCCTCGATTAAACCTATTAAAATTTCCTTTCCTCCCCCAGGTCCTATTACAAGCATCTTATTTTTTTCATTCTCTTTGAGAAATAAAAAAGGAATTGAAGTGGAATGTTGTACCAAGAGTTTGCCAAGTTTACTACCGGGATTTTTAACATCGCCATTAAAGCGGTACATTTGCGAGCCTGCTGAACCGTCCACAAATAATTGTTTAACTATATCTTGATTATTGTACCTAACTAGATCCGAACGACCGTTGATGCTCCATCTGCTTTCTTCAATTTCGGAAATATATTTTGCGTCTGGATAAACAAAATAAAAATCTTTTTCGGGATAATATCCTATCGGAATTTCCCCGAGCAGTTTAGCTTCTCTATTAATAAGAAGCAGCACCACGAACAATAATAAAAAGATGTTACTCAATAGTTTACCCTTCGGAGATAATTTACCGGGTAATATATTTATCGTTGTCAACAGCAATACTACAGAAATGAACAATACACTATTTGGAGCTCCGAGATAATCAAGAAGGATAATTGATATTGCCGCACCAATGGCTGCTCCAGCCAGATCATAGGCATATAATCGAAAACCCTCTAATGAAAATACTTTATAAATTTGTGAATAAATAATACCAGCCAATAGAAATGGTATGGTTTGCAGCAAGAAGTAAAAATATGGATTAGTTATTTTGAAGAGCGTTATCAATAAGATAAACAGTATAAGAAAAAGGCTCAAAGTTACAATCAACTTTTTCAATAATAAAATAATTTCTTCTGCATCGTTTTTCTTAATCTTATAATGTGCATATATACTTCCCAGGCCAATACCTAACATAGCAAGCGATAGGATTAAGAATGCATAGTTGCTGACGAAAATTACTGATGATATACGAGTCGATACTATTTCGAAGCTGATTATCGAGATAGAAAGTGCTAACAAAATGAAGTAAATTCTTTTACCTTTCATTGTGCTCCAGGAAATGAGATACGACTATTTTTATTTTTTTTAATTAGCCTATTTAACTCCACTGCTTCTTTGTTGTGCGGGTTTAGCCTTAAGGATTTATTAATATAAACAGTGGCTGAGTCGAAATTATTTTTTTTATAAAAAGCTAATGCCAGATTATATAAAATAACCGAGTTACCAGGCTCCGATTTATCAGCCAGTTTCAAATATCTGATTGCATTGTCGTAGTTGCCGATATAGAGAGCCATCAATCCGTTTCTACGTGGTGTATAATCGTTTAGATTAATTTTATTTTGTGCATAAAAAAATCTTAGAGCACCGTCGAGATCTTTTAGAATTGGATATTGATAAATAATTACATCCATATATTTAAGGTAGTCTTTAATTTCATCTCTTCTAAGATGATAAGTCGCTGCTATTAAGTGCGCATCGACCCATGATATCTTGTTTTCAATTCTTGCTGCGGCAATTGAATCGATGAAATCTTTTGGATTCAATATTCGCATTAAATCATGCTGATTAAATTTTCCTCTCCTTTTTTGGGTAAAAGGCCAATCCGACTTTAACAGTTTTACATAATAAATACCCAATACAGAATCCAATGGAGTGAAAACAAAATTTGCCAGTGTGATGCTGTCCTGTTTCTCATATGGAAATTGTTCTTTGCCGAGCGAATTCAAGTAACCGTATTTGTACATATAATCATAAAATGATTTTCCTATCAATTGATAACCCTGCAAATTCGGGTGCAGGTGATCAACAAAGAGATTGTCACCAACTATTTTAAAGGGACTCACGCTGTTAAATACTGAATCAAGAGGTACAACAGCAACTTTATATTTATTTCCGAGCTGATCAATAACTTCATTCAATGCCTGAGGAGCCCGAAATCTGAGAGCGTCCAGGTCTTTAGCCAGCACAAATAACGATTCGGCTTTTGAAAAATTATTTTTTTCCAATTCCTTTTTTGCATTTTCATAAATTTCGATGGCAGTTTTATTTCCACGATATTTTATTGACGCAAAAGGTTTTTGGTCCTTCAAATTACATACAAGCTTTCCTAATATTACAGGTGTTCCTTTTTCTTTGGCTAATTGTAAAATTTCATCTAAATTATTTCTGAACTGTTCCACGCCTTTAAAATACTCTTCTGAATCGATCGGGATTAACTTATTTTCTGCAATTTCCGACATAAGAGTGCCACGCGACTTTCTATCATCTGAAGAAAATAAGGATAGTATTGAATTGACTGCATCTCTCAACAATTGTGTTGTTTTGAATTTATTTAGAAATAGCATCAACTTAACCAGATTCCGAGATGTACCGAACGACTCAACGGAACCAACGCCCAGAGCACCGTAGTATTCATTATGTCCAGCATAGATCAATATTAAGTCCGGTTTTTGTTCCAATACTCCTGGTAATAAATCCAGAATCGTATATGAATTGACTGCTGTCATACTGATATTGACAATTTCAATTTTCGCCTGAGGATATACAAGCTCCAATCTTTTGCGAATATAACGTGAAAAAGCTCCCATCGGATTAAAGGGGTAACCCTGGGCACTGCTTCCGCCCAGCACAAACACTCTAAACGCATCTGGCTTTTTATGGAGGTCAAACATATCTTCAATTGTATTCGGAACAAAATTGCCACTCGGGAAATATCTTCTGCCAATTTCTGGATTAATTATAAGCTTGTCGTTGCCGGCATCGACCCATTGTTCCAGATTATATCCGTAATCAAAGGCTCTGAGTGATAATTCTAATAGAACTAAAAATATAATCGGAATAGCTACAAGGATTACGTAAAACCATTTAGGATACTTATGTGATGATGAATTTAATATTTCTTTGATTTCTTTTATGGAAAGATTATACTTTTTAGATAGCTGTTCGGGAGTAAAATTTTTACTATCCGCTAATACCTTCTTTTGAATGTATTTTTTATTGTCCAAATTATTCACAGATTATTATTCTACAATCTAACGGATTTTTTTACAATAAAACAGTTCATCACTTAAATCTGAATAAATTTTTTCAGTAGAAAAAAGATTAAATGAGTTATGAAATGCCGTCGATTAATTTTTTCAATACCTTTTCGTTAACCACAGGATTGTATTTTTTCATTAAATATTTTTCAACCTCTTGTTTAATCTCATTTCTGTGATAATTTTTATAGTCTTCAATGACTGAACCTTTGGCTTCTTCAAAAGTTAATTGCTTTTCTGGTCTGATTTTATAGCACTTAATAAGGGCATACTTTTTTTGATTTTCTTCTGTAAATTCAATTGGTTTTGTAACTTCCAGTTCATTTAATGTGAATGCTACCTTTCCAAATAAAGGTTTTTCTTCTTTTTGTAAAGACCTAATTTCTCCGTTACGTTCTTTAATATACGTCTTTACCAGATAGGCACTTTTAACTTTTTCAAATGGAATTCCGTCATTAATTTTTTTATAAGCCTCTTCAGCTTCTTCTTTTGAAGTAAAGACCATAACTAAAATATTTCTTTTTTCAAGCTGGTAATATAAATCGTTCTGGTGCTTTAAGTAGAAATCGTAAATAGCCCCATCCGTAGCCGGCGGGATTTTCGATTCAATTACTGCCTGATTGTATAGATAAACTATTTGATTCTTTAATACAATATCGTCTGTAAATGCATTGAAAATTTTTTCTTTTAGGTTCAGGCGCTCAGCTTTCTTTACAATCATATCTGTTCTCACAGCTTCAAGCAGAAAATTCTTCAATATTTCAATTGTAATATTTCCATTATTGTTAAGAATCAGAATGTTGTCTAACAGATAAACAAACTTTTTGTAATCAACCGAAAGATCGTCATACTTTAAAATGATTTTGTTATTCCCTTTTTTAATTTCTTCTGAGATTACTTGTGAATATTTGTCTTTATAAAAATCAGGTGTATTTGACCAGGAAGCAATTTGTTCTAAGGCAGTAGTATCCCAGCATACTTTATTTTCATCGATTAATTTCATTTTGTCATTTTCAAATTCCTCGTATGCAGGTGCGTAAGAAATATTTTTCAGGTACGTTGAAATTTCATTTTTAGCAACATCGTAAGGTTCTACAGTCACATGTTTTACTTCCGTAATTTCAACTATTTTAAGAGAACTAGGTGTATTTATTATTCGCACATCTCCTTCATTTAATTTAAATACGACATTTGCTACCGGATCAAGGAGTGCTTGTTTCCAATCGACTTGCTGAGTAATTGGATTGTTATTCGAGGAATATTTTTTAATTAGTTCGTTAAAATCTTTCCCGTTTTCGATTTCCAATTTTATCTGTATGGCTTTCTTCTCTAACGAATCGAGTTGCTGCTGTGCAATGTTCTCACTCTTTATTAGTTCTATTTGTCTATAAACGACTTTTCTACCTATCGTGTTATAAACATTTTTCACTGCTTCTTCAGTAGTGTATTTATTTAGGTACTGAGATTTGAAGTATTCTGTAACCAATCCTTCATTTACTATACGGCTTATACTTTTGATTAAATTAGTATCGTTTCCCAAACCTCTATCAAAAAAGTCCATCCTTTTTAACTGATTAATCAGCATATCATGTAGAGCATTACGATATACATCTTCTCTATTTTTATATTTTTTGTCATATAACCAATCGACTATATATTTATTTAGTTCAGAAATAGTAAAAGTATATTTATCGGCATATGTTACAACAATTGAGTCGTTTGAGGAAAATGTAAATGCTGATATGCTGCCACTGAGTAAAATTGCCCCCACTGCTAAAAGAAATAAGTATCTAAAATAACGCATAAATTTTCTCCTGTTCGGGAATCGATATGACGACTTTCAAAAACGCTGACTAATTATTTGATAATGTGAATTTAATAAAAATAAAACCCCGATAAAAATTATCGGGGTTTTACGATTAGAAAGTTATTATTATTTGATCAACATCATTTTCTTGGACAGTTTATAATTATCAGTCTGTAAGGTGTAGATATACAAGCCGCTGGCAAGATTGGAAGCATCAAATGTAACTTCGTATTTCTGTGCAGTTTTGTAACCTTCAACCAGAGTTGCTACTTCCTGTCCCAGAGCATTATATACCTTAAGAGTAACATTACTCGGCTCTGGTAAAGTAAAGGTAATAACCGTAGTCGGGTTGAATGGATTTGGATAATTTTGAGATAATTCGAATTGAGTCGGCATACCACCTAATTCTTTGACTGAAGTTACAGTATGACCTTCTGCCAATGCAGTAACAAGGTCAGAATAGTATTTGGAATGATTTGCAATGAAATTGGCTTTTGCATCTGGGAACCAGTTCAAATCACCAAGAGGTAATCCATCGGTACCGCCAACTTTTAGATCTGCATCACTGTAAGAAAGGTCGATAGGAATTGGCCAATCGGAATAAATGAAGTTTTCTGTTCCAGTACTGTTTACTCTCCAGAAAGGCATTACTGCTGTGCTTGTAGTATCAATAGTTGCAAGACTGAATTCTTTAAGAACATCTACCTGGTCAGTTAATAGGTCTGCGGGATTTGTAAAGTTTGGTAATTTTTCGTACCACTTACCTTCTGTTAAATATGGATAATTTGTATTATCGTCGAAAAGTGCCTTTGTACGGGCGTTCATTTTCATAGCCTGATTCATCCATGTGGTAAATCCATTAACAGCCATACTATTTGCTTCCGTTGCCAGATTTGCAACTCTAGGATCCCAGTAAACCAGGTTAGCTTCAACCAGCCACTTTCTAGGGACTTGCTCCATACTCTCTGGTAGAACAGCAACGTCGATAATGCCCTGTGGTTGACCGTCATAAGCTTGTTCCGATAGATCTTCTGTCATATTGGGTCTGAAAGGTTGTACGTTACTATTAACAAAAATGTTATTGGCAACGATAGCGTTACTTTGAACACCCTGAGTTTCAAAAATTACGTTCGAACAATTGATGAAAGTATTATGATTTACGTAGATAAATTTAATAGGATAATTTCTGAATTTATAAATATAACCTTGAGCCATAACGTGAGTATTGTTTTCGACGTAGATAGTATCCGTATTATTATCTACGTTATCGTATACACCTCCATTACGACGGCATGCACGCCCACTCATATTGACAAAATAGTTGTCTTTGAAATATAGCCTCGTACCCGAATTAGCATTAGACTGAACAAAAACCCACCAGTTATGCTCCATCATGTTATTTTGAAAAACAACTTTACGGTCTGAAGCACCAGAGTTAAAAAATGCCCAGCCATAGGTTCCATCTGGAGCACCGCAAATAATACTCGTATTTTTTACAGTTAAATCATGACTCCATGTTATACCGCCTGGACTGGAGCCACCCTCGTCGGAATATCCGGATATAATCGGCGGTGCAGCTTGTCTTTGAACCAGAATGTCATCATCTTCTCCAACAATTACCGTTGGCCTGTCAGCAGGAGTTGTAAGAGTAGCAGATAGAGGATACCAGCCAGCCGTCTTGAGCATGTAAACTCTGCCTGCAGGAGCCTCGGTGTCTAAGGTTATAGCATTAGTAAGCGAGTTAGCCTCGTTTAAGTCGTAAAAGTCTTTGATAACAAGAGTATCGCCCCTTACTTCTTCGACATAATCCATAAGGCTTTGAGCAAAAGAAGAAGAATACGAGAGCAGCAATAGAGTTAAGAAATAGAAAAATAATTTCTTCATAGCATGCCTCCTAATAATTAGTTGTATGATTAAATAACTTCCCCATGGTATTCATTTTTTACACCAACATATAAGGCACATTAGAGTGTGTACCTTAAGTTAAGTTCGAATACCCTTGGTGAATATAACGTGGATGCTTCGTTATCAAAAATAGGACCGTCCACTGTCCTTCGGAATTTTCTATAATTTTTTATTGGATTATGGAATATATTAATACCACTCAAAGATATACTTAAGCCTTCGATAGGCAGTTGTTGCTTAATTGTGAAATCCCATTTGTAGATATTCCCCGTGAATTGGTCTTCTTCTGGTCTCTGGCCTACAGAAGTAATTACATTCCCCTGCATATTGAAAGAAATACGTCCGGAAAATCCTTTATAGTCAATACCGAGCGCAATATTCAATATATCGTCACCCTGATTAATCAAACGAGCGGTTCTTATTGTATCCGTAGTCACATAATTTTCTCTGAATTTTTTTCTGCCGGTAATTGGATCAATATATTCTTCGCGGATTACTTGATTAATTAGTTGTTGATAATCCATTTCAGACCATACTCTTGTATAGTTGATATTCAAAACGAGCGAATTAAACGGTTCCGGCAAATACCAGAAGTTTGTTTGCCAGTCAAACTCAAGACCTTTTATTTTTGCTGGATCAGGATTGTTAATATATGTATCAACTCTATCCGATCTTGCAGGAGGAGTAATTCCCTGAGATACCCAGAATAAAGAGTCAGGGAAACTAACACCATAATAAGAAAGATTTTGATAGTAGATATTAGTCTGGAAGAATACATCATGAATTTCTTTATAAAATCCTCCAACTGTAAACAAACCAATTTGGTTGTTATAAAATGACAAATAGAGGTCGTAATTTGTCGATACTGCAGGTTTTAAATAGGGATTTCCTGCACGACTTGTAAGACCGGGTGAGAAGTAAACATTTGGAAGTATTGCCCGGAAATCGGGTCGTGATATTGTTTTTGAATAAGCCAATCTTATATCAGCCCAATTAGTAAACTTGTAACGAATTTGAGCGTTGGGGAAAAAGTTGTTATCATTTCTGTCAACCGTATGGAGAGTATCAATAATTCTACCATTTCCGTCAACGGGATGCGTTACATAAAAATTAGTAGCATTATAGTTCATGTTGTAATACTCGTATCTGCCACCCAATATCATTGATAGTTTCGTTCCAAGATTTAAAGTGCCCATTAAATATCCTGCTGAGAAAATTTCAGCACCACTGAAATCATCCGAAACTGTCCCATCTTTATGAACAGCTTGCCCCCACCCTGAACGTGCTCTTGTATAGAAGTCGTCAAGCATTCCGATGTTAAATGCATAGTTATAGGGGTGATCGCCATTCAAGAAATATTTCCCTCTTGAGTAATCTTTATTCTGAACATCGGTAAAGAGAAGTTGATTTTGGTTACTGAGTGTTTTACCCGGAATGAAATCTCTTACATTAGCATAGAAATCTTCATCGCCTGTTCGTTTGTACCAGCGATTCAGGTCATTTGAACGTGTGGTTCTGTTGAATTTACCGCCGACCTTAAAAGTTGCTGAAAATTCGGATGTAAATGAAACAGGAATAGTAACATCGAGTTGAGTATTGTATATATGTTGTTTGAAAGCCACCTCACGAATTACTGCCCAATCAGATATATCGGCTCCCTGATAGTCAGCAGGGTCAATCTCAATATTTAATATTTCGGCAGGTGTGATAGTATTTCTTAAATTAGAATATGAAATTTTATTACCATTTTCATCATAGCCAAATGGGGCACCAGCAGCATTTGCAAAATTAGTATTATCTCCAGGATCGCCATATCTTATATCGGTGTTGCGATCACTAAATGAATGAGAAAGCGTAAATTCTCCTTTTATATCGCCGAAATTATATTCTAACTGAAGCGCATTGGCTAACAATGTCCTCTTGTATTTGTCTCTGTTAAGTGAATAGATAACTCTATTGTTTTGCAAGTCTAGTTGAGTATTGTGAGTTGCATTGTCGTTCAATCCCCTCGAAATAGTATTTTGAAGCAATATTTTACCGGCGGGCAATTTATAATCGAGTATTATACTTCCACCGTATGTAGATGTTATATTTTGTTGATCTGAATATGTAAAATTATTCAGACGGTAAGGAGATTCTCCGTAAGGTAAAAATTCATATCTTTCATACCCTGAGGAGATCATATCTAAACCGTCGTCAAATCTGTCAGCGTTTCCTTGAATAAAGACCCCAAGTTTATCATCGAAGTATCTGTTGCTTACGCTTGCCCAAAATCTGTAATTACCATATGTCCTATCCTGGTGATTTAAACTTCCCTGAGAAAGCATGTCGAAATGAAAACCGGAAGGAGCTTCGCGTAGTCTTAAATTGACAACGCCACCAATAGCATTTGCGTCCATATCAGGCGTTACTACTTTAACTACTTCAATACCGGCAAGCATATTGGCGGAAATAAATCCAAGATTTGTGGCGCGTGTATTGACGTCGGTTGATGGCAGTTGAATACCATTAATTAATATAAGATTCTGTTTTGCCTGAACTCCTCTTATAACAACCTGGTCGCCATTCATCAACGATAGACCTGGCAGTCTGCTCAGCGCCGTTGCTGCATCAGCGTCGGGTAATTCGTGAATTTTTTCTGCTGAGACTACATTCTTGATTGTATTAGATGTCAATTGTTGGTTGATTGCAGCTTTTTGTCCCTGTGCTTGAGCTGTAATTATAATTTCCTGACCCTCAATTGCCTGCGTTGTAAGAGCAACATCGAGCTGCACTGTTCTGTTTGCCTGAACTTCAACAGTATATACTTTGGACACATATCCAATGTAACGGAACGATACTTTATATGTGCCCGGCTCAATTTGTGCAATTACATACTTACCTTCTAAATCAGTTGCCGACCCCAAACTTGTCCCGACCAATAGAACATTTGCTCCTACTAAAGGCTCGTTCGTAGTTGAGTCGATTACGGTTCCAATAATTCGACCCTTCCCTTGAGCTTGAGTCATATTTATTGAGGTTAATAAGAATAGGATAGTAAAAATAACTTTAGAAATTATCTTCATAACACTCCCCGCTTTATTAATTATTATTTTGAAAAATTACTACTCTATAAGAATTTCTATTTTTGTTATCTAGAATAACATTTCCCTCAATACCCTATTATAAGTGATTAACCGAAATTAAACCGTTTTTTAATTGTTACAATATTCATTGTACCGTTTCAATATTATGGAAATTCGTTCAAGATGTCAAGAAAATTTTATCATTAAAACAAAGAAATTACTTAACTGTTTAAGTAGAGCAAACCTTTTGTAATCGAATAACGGATGCTTTTTACAGATGTTCAAAAATCTTATTACTCAATGCCATGTCCTGTAAGTCATGTTGATTTGAATTTTACAGCTGCAATGATTATCGAAAGAAAAAAATTTTTTTCTGAATATCTGGAAAGGATTGAATTTCAAGTCTTAAGTTTGCTCTTAAATTCTAGACATTTTTCTCGGGTTAGCTTAAGAATTAAGATGGTTAACAGTGCTGTACTGCAATCCATATTGATAGTATTACAATTTTCTACCTTTTTATTGAACAACTAAATTAGTTACAGCATTATATTACAACAGATTGCTAATATACCTGGTTGCGAAAGTAACTTTTATCTATTTTAATTTTGGATTTTGCGTTTTGATTCCGTTTTGCTAAGCTCAACTAAATCAAATGATAAGCTTTCAATATGTTTATTTCGTTTTATGTAACTAATTCTTCACATTACGATATAATAACTTGAATCAACCAATGATTTACTAAACTCCTGCTAAAACAACCTCGCAAATTAAATTTACGAATGATATTCGAGACTAATAAAATAAATAGTATCGAATATCCCTTCATAATTAATTATCTGCTTATTGAAAGCGGTAAAGAATATAAAAAATTACTTTCAAACTGTGAGAAATCAGGCTTCTTAATCTTTACTAAAGGATGTAAGTATTAACCCTTACGTTTTTCAGTTCCGATCGAATTAGAATCCCAAACCTTTTAACCTGCTGTGCTGACGGCCTCTAATTCTGTTCTATCTGAGAAACAATCCCCTTAGATTCAAATTGCCCGCCTTTAATTTTGTTAATAAATTTTCTGGCAGAGTTCCTTTTCCCGAAAACGGTATATAAATTTATGTCTTCATCTATAAATTTTTGACAATAACGCCATACCAGAATAAAAAATCTTTTCACCTTGTATTAGTATTGAGCACTGATGCAAAAATAATTTTATAAATTTACTCTAATTTTGTCTTATTGAATCGGTTTAGCTATATTTGATATCAACTATTTTATTCAAAAATTTATTGAAAATTCACAATTAATTCGGATTACATCTAATGGAATATATAAATACACTTTTTAGTATCGAAGGAAAAGTAATTTTAGTAACTGGAGGCAGCGGTATAATTGCGACTGCAATTACAGAAGGTCTCCTTAAATGCGGCGCAAATGTAATACTTATCAGCAGAAACGAAGAAAAACTAAAACAAATCTGTAATTCATTTAAAGAACTCGGAAAGATCGATTATATTAAATGTGACGTATTGAAAGAAGTTGACGTTGAAAATGCAAAAGAACAAGTACTCAAAAAATACGGTAAGATCGACGTCCTGATAAATGGAGCCGGTGGCAATCTTCCCGAAGCTACATTAAAGCCCGAAGAAAATATTTTCGACCTCAGTTTTGAAAATTTTAAAAAGGCTGTCGACTTAAATTTACACGGCACAGTATTGCCAACGTTAAAATTTGGACTGCCAATGGCAAGGAATGGCAGCGGTTCAATTATTAATATTTCTTCGATGGCAAGTTTAAGAGCAATTACGAGAGTTGCTGGATATTCTGCTGCCAAAGCAGCTGTGGATAATTTTACACGATGGATGGCAATGGAACTTGCTTTGAAATTTGGTGACGGCTTGAGAGTAAATGCAATTGCGCCAGGATTTTTAATTACAAATCAGAATCGTACTTTACTTACAAACATAGATGGTTCCCTCACCGATAGAGGGAAATCAATTATTAAAATGACGCCGTTCAAAAGATTCGGTCACCCTGCAGAATTAGTCGGAACTGTAATCTGGCTGGCTTCCGATGCCTCTAAATTTGTTACAGGCACTGTAATTCCAGTTGACGGCGGATTTAGTATTTTCAGTGGAGTATAAATGATGGACTTTAAAGATAAAATCGGATTTATCTATTCGTGGCGGTGGTTCGGGCCTAACGACCCACTTACTTTTGATGACATTAAAATTGCAGGAGCTACTGGAATTGTTACAGCACTACACCATATTCCCACTGGCGAAGTCTGGCCACAGGAAGAAATATTAAAAAGAAAAAATGAAATTGAAAAACCAGGGCTGAGCTGGGAAGTTGTAGAAAGTCTGCCAGTACACGAAAACATTAAAAAGAAGAAAAAAAATTACAGGCAATTGATTGAGAACTATAAAACTTCCCTGATTAATCTCTCCAGGTGTGGCATTAAAAGAGTTTGTTATAATTTTATGCCTGTACTCGATTGGTCGCGTACAAATCTAAAAATACATACTGAGGACGGAGCAATCGTCTCGGGATTCGAATCTCACGTTTTTGCGGCATTCGATCTTTTCATTTTAAAGAGAAAAGGTGCTGAAAAAGATTACTCTGAAGATATTATCAAAAAAGCTGAAGAGTATTTTGCTAGTATCGATGACAACGAAAAGCAACGACTCGTTGACACAATTTTGCTCGGCTTGCCCGGTTCTCTTGAAGCCTATACACTTGACGAGTTCCAAAAAGCACTAGATGACTACAAAGAAATTAATGACATTACCCTCCTTGAAAATTTAAAAGACTTTTTGAAAGAAATAATACCAGTCGCTGAAGAAAATGGGATACTGATGGCAATTCACCCGGATGATCCTCCGCGTCCTTTGCTGGGATTGCCTCGAGTAGTAAGCACATGCGACCATCTTCTCGAAATAATAAACAGTGTAGATTCCACTTCTAACGGGATCACTCTCTGTACAGGTTCACTCGGATCGGGAGTTCAAAATAACGTAACAGAAATAACAGCTAAATTAGCTCACCGTGTTAATTTTGTTCACCTTAGAAATGTAATTATCGACGCTGATGGAAATTTTCGAGAGAACAATCATCTGGAAGGGTCGGTGGACATGTATAACGTAGTAAAAATTCTTTTGCTTGAACAAAAACGAAGAATGGAAAATGGAATAGAAAATTACCGTATGCCCATGAGACCCGACCATGGAAAAACGACAGATTTTGACAGAGAAATTGAAAAACTTCGGAATAAAAAATTTTATCCAGGTTACTCCTTTATCGGAAGATTAAAAGGTTTGTCTGAATTGCAAGGTTTAGAAATCGGAATAAAATATTCGTTATGAAAAGTTGCTGTCCCTTCTTGCAAGAAGGGACAGCGCAAAAAGTTAATCAGCCATAAGGCAGGCAATTGCAACAGTATTCACAATATCATCCACTTTACATCCTCTCGATAAATCAAAGAATGGTCTTTTTACTCCCTGATTAATTGGACCAACAGCCTCAGCACCTCCTAATCTTTGAGCAATTTTATAGCCAATATTGCCTGCATTTAAATCGGGGAAAACCAGTACATTAGCACGGCCTGCAACTTCACTGCCAGGCGCTTTTTTCTTACCAACTGATTCAACAATTGCTGCATCGAATTGGAGCTCGCCGTCAACTTTCAAATCGGGTCTTTTTTGCCGTACAAGTTGCGTTGCAGTTCTCACTTTATCTACAAGTGGATGTTCAGCGCTGCCTTTTGTTGAAAACGAAAGCATGGCAATATACGGTTCTTCGCCAGTTAATTTTCTATGATTCTCTGCAGTCGAAATGGCAATATCTGCCAGTTGATTTGGGTCGGGATCGGGATTAACTGCGCAATCTGCGAAACTATAAACTTTATCGGGATAAGCCATCAAAAAGAAACTCGATAAAATTGAAATCCCTTCTTTCAAACCGACACAAAAGATTGCAGCACGTGTAACATCTGCAGTTGTAGCAACAGAACCTGCTACACTTCCGTGAGCCATCCCCTCTCTGACCATCATCCCTGCAAAGAAGATATCTCTTTTGACAGTCTCACGAGCTTCTTCAATTGTTATCCCCTTATGTTTTCTCAAATTATAAAATATATTAGCAAAATCACTTAACTTATCTGACCTCTCCGGGTCGATAATTCTTATGCCGGTTAAATCTATTTTTAATTCCAACGCCTGTGTACGTATCTTCTCCTCGTTTCCGAGCGTTATAACTGAGGCAATGCCTTCCTTTGTAATTATCTCAGCCGCTCTTAGTACTCTCTCGTCGTGTGATTCCGGCAATATTATGGTTCGCTTCTTTTGAGAAGCTTTTTCTCTCAGGTTTTTCAATAATGCAATTTCAGACATTTTTTCTCCTAATTTTTTTAAATTTTTATCTGTAAATATAATTAAAATGGACAATTTAGTTTGAATAATTCCTCTTTTTAACGATATTTTGGGAAAGATAATTCGTTTTTGAAATTATAAATGGAAAACAAACATACATACTCTCTAACTACTTTATTTACCTGGATTCTTACCATATCGATTGCAGCATTTATTCTCTATACTTTTGCAGAAATCTGGATTATGCTAATTATCGCACTATTGCTCTCGATGATATTTAAACCGATTGTGGATTTTATCGAAGCTCAAGGAATTAAAAGGACATATTCCGTGTTGATTGTTTTTGTATCGACAGGCGTAATTAGCATATTTGGAATTTCAATAATACTTCCCAAAATTGTTCACCAGATGAAACAAGTAATTAACCTAATGACTCCAGAAAATCTGGATAATACATTAGGACAAGTTGAAAAAGTAATACATAGCACTCTCCCCTTCCTCAGACCGATTAATCTGTCCGAAAAAATAAGTGCCGATTTGCAAGGAATGTTTAATGTATGGATCAGTGATCTTACTAATATCGTCGAAAGTTTATTTGCTGTAATAGCAATTTTAATAATTGTACCGTTTGTTACTTACTTTTTATTGAAGGATAGTACACTGTTACTAAAAGGCATAATAAATATAATGCCGAATAAATATTTCGAAGTATCATACTGGGTAATAAGAAAAATATCGCTTCAGCTCAGCAAATATGTAAGAAGCTGGATATTCGATGCCATGATTGTAGGGATTATGAGTGGTCTGGGCCTGGCAATACTCGGAATCAACAATTCAGCTTCAATTGGGTTTGTAGCAGGCGTAGGACATCTTATACCATATTTCGGTCCGATTATTGGTGGACTGCCGGCAATATTAATATCAGTAGTACAATTTGGAGATTTTTCGATGCTACCTAAAATAATATTAATGTTCCTGGCAGTCTATGCATTGGACAACGGCTTTATTCAGCCAAACTTATTTTCCAAGAGTACGGACATCCATCCGCTGGGAATAATTATATTAATCTTAATAGGCAGCAAGTTGCTCGGAATAATTGGGATGCTGCTTGCGGTGCCCACCGCCACGGTAATCAAAACCGCGGCAAAAGAATTTTATTACGGTTATAAGAATTATAAAGTTATCAGAATGTAACAACCGAAATCTTCTAAGATAAGGAATATCATGAAAATTCAATTTATTGGTGCAGCTCAAACCGTAACCGGTTCAATGCATTATATCGAAGCATGCGGCAAAAGATTTCTAATTGATTGTGGACTTTATCAAGGTAAAAGGAAACTGGCATTTGAACTCAACCGCACTTTTGATTTTTTCAATCCGGCAGAAATCGATTTTGTAATACTAACTCACGCTCATATCGACCATTCAGGCAATTTACCTACACTGGTAAAAAAAGGATTTAACGGCAAAATCTTTTCCACATTTGCCACTCGTGATCTGGCGTCAATCATGCTTTTGGACAGCGCTCATATACAAGAGAAAGATGTCGAATACGTAAATAAAAAAAGAAAGAAACGGGGACAAAATTTATTCGAACCTTTATATACTCAAACCGACGCCCGACAAACGCTCGAATTGTTCGTCGGAATAAATTATCATCGTGAATTTGAGATTGTGCCAGGAATCAAGTTGACTTTTTTCGACGCAGGACATATTCTCGGCTCAGCATCGCTTTTCCTTACAATTAATGAAAACGGGACATTAAAACAGATTGGCTTTTCGGGTGATCTCGGCCGTCCAAATTTACCTATATTAAGAGACCCGGAAAAAATTCCCGATGTTGACTATTACATTTGTGAATCGACTTATGGTAACAAAACGCACGACAATCCAGAACATACTGAAGAAAAATTAGCTGAAGTTATTAAATTAGCCTGGGAAAGGAAATCAAAAATAATAGTACCGGCCTTTAGTGTCGGCAGAACCCAAGAACTTGTTTATGCTATTCATCGAATATTCGAGAATAAAATGGCACCTGAAATACGAATATATGTAGACAGTCCATTGTCGGTTAACGCGACAGAAATTTTCAGGCTTCATCCCGAATGTTTCGATTTTGAGATCAGCCAATTTTTAATCGATCACAAAGACCCTTTCGGATTCGATAAATTGACTTATATTAAGGATGTTGAGGATTCAAAAAAGCTCAATACGACTTCTGGTCCATGCATGATAATCTCGAGCTCCGGTATGTGCGAATCCGGAAGAATCTTGCACCACTTAGCAAATAACATCGAGAACCCGGACAATATAATTTTAATCGTCGGTTATACTGCAGAAAATACACTTGGCCGAAAAATTGCCGAAAAACAATCGCCCGTTAATATTTTCGGCGATGAATACCAGCTCAACGCCGAAGTAATAGTCATGGATTCATTTAGCGCCCACGCCGATACAAACGAACTGTTTAATTACGTATCGCGTTTTGATAAAAGTCGACTTCGAAATATATTTCTGGTACACGGTGAACTGGAACAACAAATACCGTTTAAATCAAAGCTGCTTAATGCAGGATTCAAATCCGTAATTGTTCCCGAAAGGGGATATAGTGAGGAGTTGTAAAAACATATTATTTTCAATTACAATTTTGTTGACTGTAGCTTGCCGAGAGAACGAACCTACACAGCCTGGCGGAGAATCTATACCACCTCTTCCTCCGATAAAGTTTGGAGTCTATTCAGCTTTCGATGGTCTGGTTGGTTTATCCTGGAGTAAAAATAATGAGCCCGATATTGATGGCTACCTGGTATTCCGCAGCATTAACGATACATCTAACTTTATCAATATAGCTTTTACTTCAAACAATTATTATATCGATAGGAATCTCGATTACGACTCAACATATTTTTATCGTATTGCTGCAAAGGATATTTACGGCAACATTAGCAACTTCAGCAATACAGTGTCAGCTCGCCCCTTGAATATATTCCCTCCTTACAATCCAGTTTACTTATTTGTTTATGGCTACAACCGCGCTGGGAAACCAGAAATCGAAGTTTCGTGGTCACCTGCTTACGACAGCGACATCAGTCATTACGAGATCTTTAGAGACACCGTGGACAATTTTTCAATTAACAATCATTCACCCATTAAAGCTTCTTCAAATAATTATTTTCTTGATACTAATAGCATTGAACTTTTGAAAAAATATTATTACAAAATTGTAAGCGTTGACAAAGGAGGACTCAAAAGCAACGGTACCGACGCTGTTTCAGATTACGTACTCAATGCTCCTATTCTTCTTTATCCCGAAGATAATTCAACTGTTATTTGGCTGGATAAATTTGTATTTAAAGCTGCTTCTGCCCCAGCTTCATACGATTTGATTATACAGACGAGCGAGAACGGGGGAATGATAAATAGCATTTCTCTTTTCGATGTCAAACCCGATACAATTTATACTGTAAAAGCTGATAAAATATATCTTAAACCTTATATTAAGTACTACTGGAAAATAATTAGTTACACGAAAGATAAAAGACCAAATTCAATCAGTAAAACATTTTCATTTTTTTATAATCCCGTGCAAAATTGACTTGTTAACAAAACTCAAAATATTATCCGTAATCATTTATATATCATTGATAATGTGGACGACCCATACTTTAGCCGATGCCCAAGTTTTGAAGGACAGTTCTTTTTATTCCATAAATTCTTTATCCGAAAAATTGCTTAGAAACTCAGTCGACAAACAGCTAAACACACACATATTCAACACACGGCTAAGTTACAATTATATCCTTTCCGACCTTTTTGTTGGGCTCGAAGAAAATTTTAATTCGACAGTTGTTAAGTCTGCCGATAAGAACATAAAAGACGAGCAATACTTTAGACTTTTGTTGCGATACAAATTTAATAATTACTTCAGAACTGGAATACTTTTTTATAATAATCTTTACAAAGACAATCGCCCGCTATCTATCAACAAAACATACGTTACGCAAGCTACTTTTTTTGCGGGGTTTCAGCCTTGGGAAAAATTTGAAATGACGGCTTTCGGAGGTAAATCGTCAAACAATCAAATAGATGAAACAGACAACGGATTAGTCTATGGCGCCGAAATTAACCTAGCTCCAACTAATATCGATGAATTTATCTTCTCGTCGTTTATGAAATTTCAGAACGAAGATATTTCGCCGAGGAAAAATTCCTTTCGGTATGTAAAATTCGAATTGAATAACGAACTTGAAAATTTGAGAAATTTTATTTCATTCAATTATTCCGTACAAAAACGCGATTTTTATTTTAAAGCCGACAGTATTACTTCTTACGAATTCGGAATTAACAACAACATACAATCACGAGATGAAGCTAACTATCAAATTATCGACAGGCTTACATTTGGTCAATCAAATTCACCTCTGAAAATGGGATTGCTTGGAAAGCTTTACTGGAAACAGGTGAAAAGAGTTACCAGGTATGTTAGTATCATTAACACAACAAGCAGCTCATTCGATTCTGAAATTCAGGAAATGAATCTGGAACTTGGTTCAAATGTAGACTATACAACTGACAAACTGAAAGTACTATTTAAATTTACTTATTCAGAGCGAGACGAGAATCACAAGCCCCGTGAAATTGAAGGATTAAGTCAGATTATTTTCAATCAAAGAGCCAATACAGAAGCACTAAAAAATAACTTTTCGAAAATTGCTCACATTTCACTTTCTTCATTATACAAAATCACGAGTAATGATTTATTAACTTTTAATTTATACCACAGGAAACTGCAGTACGACACACCGAGTGCCGAAAACTATGACGATAGAGACGAGCTTCTAAGCACCGCCACATTAACCTATCTGAAAAAACTCAGTCGGATTTTTGCGGCATTCATTAATCTGGAAGGTACGTTCAATAAAACTGTCTATATTTTTTCCCAGAGAAGTTCAAATAATAATGTACAGAGAATACTCAAATTAGGCACAGGTGGGATAATTGAATCGAACAAATTTCGTTCTGTAAATACCGCCGAAGTTTCTGCCAACTATACCGTATTCGATTATGAAAAACTAAATCCGAACTACAAAAGTTTTTCATATCGCCATCTTTTGCTCAAAGACTCTACATTAGCAGCTGTTTTCAACAATATAAATTTTTTTGTAACAACCTATATTAAATTTTCGGAACAAGGGGATTTCAACTGGGATAATTTTTCAGCAAGTCCTATAAGATTTTTATCCGAATTTTATGCGGAGCCCAAATTAATTTTTGACATCGAAGGTTTGAAAGTTGGGTTCGGCATACGATATTTTTTGCTGGATGCATATAATTATGCTAGTGGTCTTGAAAAGAAACTTGCATCCACATATAAAAGTATTGGTCCCATTGCCTCGGCGCGTTATATAATCAACAACAAGATAGATTTCACATTCGACGGAATCTATGAATTCATATCATCATCAAACAATAACAGAAATGTGATTAATTTCAGTATGAATTTAAATTATCGATTATAATTTGCACCAGTAAAGATTGTGTTTTATTTTTATAGAGTCTTTTATGGAGCATCTAATTTGACAGAGAAAATATGTTATAAAGAAATTCCGAGCGACAGAAGTTTGCTGCCTGCATTGGACGAATTTATTATCGGCGTAGCGAAAGACGCTGGACTGTCAGAAGACAAATTTAACAATCTGTCGTTATCTTTTTCAGAAGCTGTTTCAAACAGTATTATCCATGGTAATAAAAACGATCCCGATAAAAGGATTAGGATTACAGTCAAGGTAGACGATTCAAAGATGATTATAATTATTAAAGATCAGGGGAAAGGGTTTAACCTCGATTCAATTCCGGATCCAACGAAGCCGGAGAATCTACTTAAAGAAAGCGGGCGAGGAATTCATATCATCAAATCTTTCGTAGACGAATTGAGATATAATTTTACCAGCGAAGGAACTGAAACCATTCTTGTGCTGAACTTAAAATAAATATTTTACTTATAAGGCATATTTCCTATATTGTATCCACAAATCCAATTAAAATAAGGAGCAGCCATGCCTAGAAAAAAAATTGCACTTATTGGAGGGGGACAAATTGGCGGCGTTCTCACTCAATTAATAGCATTAAAAGAATTAGGGGATGTTGTTTTATATGATATTGTCGAAGACCTTCCGCAGGGGAAAACACTGGACATAGCAGAAGCCTCGCGAGTTGACCAGTTCGATCTATCAATCAAAGGCACGAATGATTATAAAGATATTTCTGGCTCAGACCTCGTTATTATTACGGCTGGACTACCAAGGAAACCCGGCATGAGCCGTGACGACCTGTTAACTACCAATGCTAAAATAATGAAAACAGTCGCCGAGAATGTTAAAAATTACGCACCTGATTCAGTTGTTATAGTCATTTCTAACCCTCTCGATGCAATGGTAACGTTATTCCAAAAAGTTAGCGGTTTCCCAACCCACAGAGTTATGGGACAAGCAGGAGTACTCGATTCTTCCCGATTTGCATCATTCATAGCCTGGGAATTGGGAGTATCGGTTAAGGACGTAAATGCTATGGTTCTAGGCGGACATGGGGATACAATGGTTCCGCTGGTACGATACGCAAATGTAAATGGTATTCCAGTTATGGAAATGCTGGAACGAAAGTACAATGATGCCAACAAGGCAAAAGAAGTTATGGATGCAATAGTTCAGAGAACACGTATGGCAGGTGGCGAAGTTGTAAAACTGCTTAAAACAGGTTCTGCATTCTACTCTCCTGCAGCTTCGGCAACTGCAATGGCAAAAGCTATTTTGCATGATGAAAAAAGATTGCTACCTACCTGCGCATATCTCAATGGCGAATTCGGTGTTAAAGGATTTTATGTGGGCGTTCCCGCAATTTTAGGCGAAAAAGGCGTTGAAAAGGTTGTTGAACTCACACTGAATGATGAAGAACAAGCAATGTTTAATAATTCTGTCGACGCTGTTAAAAAATTAGTAGATGATATGATCATACTTGGCTTTTAACAAAAAACCCTCCTTTAAGGAGGGTTTTTTTATGAAAGAGTTTCGTAGACGCTTACGTACTTTCTGTTGTTTTTCTTGCGTTCAAACTTAACATAACCGTCAATTGTAGCAAAAAGAGAATGATCGCCAGCTAACTTAACATTTTTCCCCGGATGAAAATTTGTACCCTTCTGACGAACTAAAATTGAACCAGCTGTTACTCTTTCGCCGCCAAAAGCTTTCACTCCTAAATATTGCGGATTACTGTCGCGACCGTTTCTCGATGATCCCTGTCCTTTTTTATGAGCCATTTATTCCTCCTTCTATGCTATCTTTGTAATTTCAATTCTTGTTAATTGCTGACGATGCCCGTTTTTCTTTTCGTACGATTTTCTTCTTTTCTTTTTGAAGACTATCACTTTCTCATCCTTTACGTGCTCTAATACTTTAGCATGCACCTTAACGCCTTCCACTTTTGGAGCGCCGACTTTAATATTTTTATCGTCGTTATACAAAAGAACCGTATCGAAAACAACTTCGGATTCTGGCTCTTTATCTAATTTCGGAACATAAATTTTTTTGTTCTCCGTTACGATAAACTGTTGCCCAGCGATCTCTACAACAGCAAACATTATTCCTCCAAATTATCATTTTTTTGAAACGCTAATATACTTAAAACTTTTTATAGTTGTCAACTCTTAACACAACAGGAAATTTTATTTTCTAAAATTAAAATAAGGAAAAAATCTTTGTATAGCTCAAAATACTTTCGGGGCGGTATATTATTTACAATCGAGTATGCAATTTTATTACATAAATTTTCACAAATCGAATAATAAAAAAATTCAAATTTGCGAGGCAGAATACACTAATAAAAACAATAAGAATCGATGAAATAATTCTACTTTTGTATCTTCAAGGTAAAGCATGATGTATTTCTTTAATTCAATACTGTAAATTGGAAATGCAATTAAATATCTGACGCAGTTTTCCGCAAAATTGAATATTTACTTTTATCGTTTTATATTTGTTGCACTTTTTTTAATTTTTGTATGAAATTGCGTTACTTTTTAATGTGTCGGCATGTTCTTTAGACATGTAATCTTGTGATTATCTCATTATTTAAATGAGCAGCACAGACTATAGACTAAAATAAGAATCTGGTAAAATAAATTCTTAGAAATCATGTTTTTTGTTAATTATTTGCACCCGTAGCTTAATTGGATAGAGCATCTGACTACGGATCAGAAGGTTGGAGGTTCGAGTCCTCCCGGGTGTACGAAAAAAGCAGACTTACACTTAAGGTCTGTTTTTTTATTTTAAGAGAAAGATTTTAGGTCATTGAACTGATACTTTTCGGAATTAATTACATCTTATCGATATTTCGTTTGAGTAAATATGAACAACGATAGACATATTTATACAATATTCGGTGCATCGGGCGATCTCACAAAACGCAAATTAATACCTGCGCTCTACTCGCTTTATTTACAGAACCTCTTGCCAGATAAATATATAATACTCGGTGCAGCTCGTAGTCGTCTTACTGACGACGATTTCAGAAATATTATGAGGGAATCGATCCAGAACTCAGAAGAAATAGAGGACAAATCATTAATCGATGATTTCCTAGTACATTTATTTTATATTAATTTAGATTACAATAACTATCAGGATTATATACGACTAAAAAGATACATAGAAGAACTACGTACAAGATACGAGATACCGGGGAATTCTATTTTCTATTTATCAACTCCACCATCGTTATACAGAATTATTCCAGTCAATTTGGCTGCCGCAGGACTAAATACTACAGATGACGGCTGGAAAAGATTGATCATAGAAAAACCATTTGGTTTCGACCTGGCATCTTCAATAGAATTAAAAGATATCTTGCTTAAGGATTGGAAAGAAGAACAAATATTCCGCATTGATCACTACCTTGGGAAAGAAACCGTTCAAAATGTACTTGTTACTCGCTTTTCTAATGGAATATTCGAACCTCTCTGGAACAGAAACTACATCCACCATATTGAAGTTACTGCTGCAGAAAATATCGGAATTGAAAATAGAGGCGGTTATTACGATACAATTGGTGCATTGAGAGACATGATTCAAAATCATTTACTACAGTTAGTCGGTTTAATTGCTATGGAACCCCCCTCCTCACTTGAACCGCTTTCTATAAGAAATGAAATCCTGAAAGTGTTCCAATCTTTGCGGCCAATAAGGAAAGAAGATATAACAAAATTTACTGTTAGAGGACAATATGTAACTTCCGTTATTAATAATGAGGTTGTTAAAGGTTACAGGGAAGAAAATAATATAAAACCTGATTCAAAAACAGAGACATTTGCAGCAATAAAGTTTTTTATTGATAACTGGCGCTGGGGTGGCGTTCCTTTTTATATCAGAACAGGGAAAAGGCTTCCTACGCGCGTAACAGAGGTGGTAATTCATTTCAAGCCGACACCACATTTTCTGTTCAAACGAAATAATATCCAGGAAGCTTGCAATAAATTAATATTGAGAATCCAGCCGGATGAAGGTATGCTACTCGAAATTGGGATCAAAACTTCCGGGGCCGGTTTCGAAGTACAAAATATCGATCTCGACTTCAGGTACTCTGAGCTGGCGCATCAGCGAATTCCGACTGCCTACGAAAGACTACTTTATGATACGATCAGAGGTGATAATACACTCTTTGCACGTACTGAAGAAGTAATTGAAGCGTGGAAATTTCTCACTCCTATACTGGAAGAATGGTCAAATAATCCAGACGTACCGCTCTACGGTTACCCCGCCGGTACATGGGGACCAAAGGAAGCTGATAATCTATTCGAAGACGAAAATCAAACGTGGCATTTCCCGTGCCGCAATTTAACAAACAGCAATCTCTATTGTGAATTATAATGAAAAATGAAAAACTGATCATTTTCACTGACATTGATGAAATAGCCCGATTGGCCGTTGATTATATTAATAGTCAAACAAAGAATTTTCAGCCTCAAGCTTATTTTACCATTGCACTTGCGGGTGGAAATACTCCAAAAAGGTTGTTCAAAAAAATTGCTGAAGACTATAGTAAAAATATTGCATGGGAAAGGATAAAATTATTCTGGGGTGACGAAAGATGCGTACCGCCTGATAACGACGAAAGCAATTTTAAAATGACTTACGATAATTTATTAAAATATATCGATATCCCTCATGAAAATATTTTTAGAATAAAAGGCGAAAATGATCCAGCCAAAGAAGCTGCAAATTATTCACAATTATTAAAACAAAACTTACGCTTTAATAACGGACTTCCCTCTTTCGATTTAATGATGTTAGGTCTGGGCGAAGACGGACATACAGCTTCAATTTTTCCCGATCAGTTAAATTTGCTTAATGCCGAAGATTTCTGTGCTGTAGCCGTTCATCCTGTAAGCGGTCAAAAAAGAATTACGGTCACAGGTAAAATTATAAATAATGCATCAAAAATTATTATTCTCGCAACCGGCATAAAAAAGGCAAAAGTGCTTGGTGAACTACTTCATCATAAACCTGGAGCTGAAAAATATCCTGCATACTTTATAAATCCCACAAACGGAAAATTAAGATGGATTGTGGACAAAGAAGCTGCTAGTGAATTATAATCAACTAATCCTACGATTTAAATCACTAGTAATATAAAATTGCTCCTGAATTTATATTCATTCTGTTGAATTAGATTTTAATGCAGATATTTGTGTTGTAGATATATTTAACTGCCACACACTATAAAATTTCATTCATTTATAAATTGAGTAATAACCTGAAATAATGTTTCCTGCATTATTATATTTGTAAGAAATAATATTTGAGAAAATGATATTTCCGGAATTTGTATATAAGAATATGTTTTCTGCGCTACAGGAAGCAGAAAAAGCATTTGAGGAAAATGAAGTACCTATTGGGGCGGTTGTTGTTTATCAAAACAAAATTATTGGGCGGGGCTACAATCAGACCGAGCGTCTCAAAGATCCTACCGCCCATGCAGAAATGATTGCAATTACTTCTGCCGCCAACTATTTAGGCGATTGGCGTTTGAATGAATGCGACATTTATATCACTGCCGAACCGTGTATAATGTGTACAGGGGCTTTACTCCTCTCGAGAATTAAAACAATCTATTTTGGTACATACGAACCTAAATTTGGTGCTTGCGGTTCCCTCCACAATTTAATCGAAACAGGAAATTATAACCACAAACCGAAAGTTTACTCAGGAATTTACGAGAATGAATCGAGGGCACTTCTGGAAGAATTTTTTAGAAGGAAACGAAGTCTGAAAAACTGAGATGTAATTTGTTAATTAGGACATTTATAACTAATTTTCGCAATCAAATTTTTTTATTCACAAATAAATATAGTTGCCATGCAGATAATAATATTCGGAGCCCCTGGCGTGGGGAAAGGAACTCAAGCTAAAATACTCGCTTCAAAACTCAACTTGGCTCATATTTCTACGGGCGACATCTTACGAGATGCAATCAAAAATGAAACCGAACTCGGCCTTAAAGCCAAGGAAATTGTTCAAAGCGGCGGACTGGTTCCCGACGAAATTGTAGGTGGTATTGTAAAAGAAACCCTTCAACAGGAAAAATGCAAAAACGGTTTTATTCTTGATGGATTTCCAAGAACACTCCCTCAGGCTGAGATACTCACCCGCATTCTATCTGAATTAAATAACGAAAAATTGTATCTCATCAAACTCGAAGCCGACGATAATGTAATTATCAGTCGACTATCGAATAGACTCGTTTGCAACAAGTGCGGCTTTATAATCAATAAGGACGCACTGAATGAAAACACTAAATGTCCTTCTTGTGGTGCCGAAGACAGCTTTGTTAAAAGAAAAGACGACGAAGAAGAGGTAATAAAAAACCGGCTTAAAGTCTACCACGAAACTACAGAACCTGTTTTCAAATACTACCATGACAAAGCGGAAATTATTGAAGTTGATGGAACAAAATCGATTGAAGAGGTAAGTAAGGCAATTCTCGAAAAATTAGGCCGCAACTAACATACCTGGCAGTCTCGTCTATAGATAAAATATTTAGTAAACAGGATTGAGACTGCCTTTTTAATTTTCTTTTTTCTTTAAAACAACTTTAACAGCTTTACCATTATCCAATTTCAATATTTTTGCATTGTAAGCGCGAATCAACTCGTAGTTATGTGTAGCAAAAATAACGGAAGTGCCGCGTGAATTGATTTTTTTTAATATGGAGAGTATTTCATCGGCAGTTTCAGGGTCGAGATTTCCGGTCGGCTCATCAGCCAATATTAAGAAAGGATCGTTTATAATGGCTCGAGCAATTGCAACTCTTTGTTTTTCACCTCCTGACAATTCATCAGGCATATTCTTCTGCTTATGAGTTAAGCCAACCTCAGAAAGAGCGTTCATTATTCGCCTTTTTATTTCCTTCCTATGAGTACCTGTAACCTCAAGCACAAAAGCAAGGTTATCGTAAACGTTCCGGTCGCTTAATAACTGAAAATCCTGAAAAATTACTCCAATTTTTCTTCGAAGATATGGAATATCCTTTGTTTTAATTGAATCGGACGAGTATTCACCAACCTGCACATAACCGGAATCCGGAAAACAATCCATATAAATTAATTTCAAAAGGGTTGATTTACCTATTCCGCTTTTTCCAATTAAAAAGACGAATTCGCCTTGTTCAACCTGTAAGTTTAGATCCTGAAATACAGGCTGATTCGAATATGAAAAATCTACATGGTTAAATATCAACATGACTTTTTCTTTAATATAAATTGTGCTCTTTCTGAATCCTTCTTTACATCGTTGAAGGTAAACGCATCAAAACAATTTACAACATATAGTCCGGTAGAGTCGATCAGTTCCAGATATTCTTCAATACTGTAAATCCTCTGCCGATGCTCTTCATAATATTTAGTTCCATCTTCCATTATTATTTCAAAATTGTTGTAATGAATTCTCTCTTTTTTATCGTAATAACTTTTTTGAGTATACTTTATCTTTCCGTATTTACCACTCCTGTTAAGATATTTTGCATTCTTAATACTGTTGAACTCCAAACTAACATCAAAAGTAAAAATGCCAGTGGTTTCCAGACACCTCTCAACTTCGGCAAAGAGCATTTTAAGCTTTTCTTTTTCTGTAAGATAATTAATGCTATCAAATGTTGAAAAAATAAGATTGAATTTATTTTTAAATGGTAATAATGTCATATCACAACAAACTAATTTAACCTGAGCATTGGCAATACTAAGCATGTCGTATGAACTATCGATTGCTACATAATCAGTGAATTTATTAGATAAAAGACGTGCTAGTTCACCTGTACCGGCAGCCAATTCGAGAACTTTACAATTTTGTGTATCGAGCCCTGCAGCAATATCCAATAAATATTTGGCCCAATCATTATAATCGATTGAACGCATCAGATGCCCATAAATTTTTGCCAGTGCAGAATATTGAGGCACCTTTCTACTCTTCATTCTTTTTTCTGTTTCGAATAATTTTTTCGGCCCATAAAATAGCTTCAACCATGCTCCTTTCCATTGCCACTCCTTTCCCGGCTATATCAAAAGCTGTACCGTGGTCGGGCGACGTTCTTACAATCGGTAAATTTGCCGTATAATTCACTCCAGTATTGAAGTATAGCATTTTGAATGGAATCAATACCTGGTCGTGATACATCCCAACTATTCCGTCATATTTCTTATATAACGCAGCACCAAAAAAAGCATCTGCGGGGAATGGACCATCAACAAAATTAAATAAATCCACCACGGGTTTAATAATCAATTTTTCTTCTTTACCAATGAGTGCATTTTCACCTGCATGAGGATTTAAACCAAGCACTGCAATCCTTGGATTTTTTAGACCAATATCATTTGAAAGAACTCGATAGAGTATTTCGATATTTTTTTTCAATACTCTTTTATTAATCATCTTCGGTACATTTTTAACGGGGACATGGATAGTCAACAAAGAGCAAATCATTTTTTCAGACAGGAAGACCATCGAATAATCTTTGGTAGCGGTTAGATGCGCTAACAGCTCCGTATGGCCGGGGAAATTGATTCCCGCCATCGAAAGTGCTTCTTTGGAAATGGGAGCAGTTACAATTCCGTCGCACAAATTATCTTCGACTGCCTTAACAGCTCTGAGAATCGCGTAGTATGAAATTTCACCGGATTCTTTAGAAGGCTTGCCTGCAGTCAAACGAGCTTTACCTAAATTACAAATATGAATATTAAATTTTCCATTCGCGTGTTCTTCGTTTTCTATTACGTCATACGCAATGTCGACATTCAATTTTTTTCTGTAATGCTCAAAAATATTGTGAGGAATGTAAATAAAAAAATTACGACGACGGGATGCTAATCGAAAAATCGCTTTCAATATTATTTCAGGACCAACTCCGTTAACATCGCCACATGTTATTGCAAATTTTGGCATTTATTTCTCTAATCTGTAATTACCCAATCCTTTTTCGTCGACAAATATAAATTGCTTGTCAATATTTTCATAATACCAGTATTCTTTCACTATGCTGTCGGAATAATCCCTTTCGATCCGATCAGGTTTACCAAATTTTATATAGACTATTCCACGGTCGGAAAGCGCTCCTTTCTTTTCTGTCATTGTGGAAAAGTTATTCTCGGCATAATCCGCTCGTCGGTAAAACTCATTCATCAGACCGTTATAAACTGATTCTCCTGAAGGATAATGTTTATTCCAATATTCGACAAGACTGTTGAACAGCGTTCCTAAAGAATTCTTCTTTATTTCAACTGCTGCATCTTTACCAAATACAGCTTCCATAATATCGACAGCGTAGCGGACGTCGTGCAATACAGTAGGTTTATCGATCCAGCATATTTCAAGAAATGTTTTGTACAACAACGAATCATTTTTATATATGCTTAATTTTGCTTTGCCTTCATAGAGGTGACTGCTTTTACTATTGATCAATACATAAGAACCGTTGCCACTTTTAGTCAGCAAATATAGATCGTTATTACATTTATTGATCGATAGAAATCCGTTATGAATTTTATCGATTAGAGTATCAGAAATGACTTTTTGATTTTGCTCAATTTTAATCCTTAAATTTTCTGAAGCAATATCATTACTCAAGGGTATTATCAAGCCGTAATTCCTTGATGAAAAAGGAATTTGATTTCCGTAATTAGCAATTAAATAACCCTCGCGTCCATCACAATCATACTCCCTTAAATCAATTATTACGGGATCAAAATATTTTTCATCAGTACGTATAAATATCGTATCAAGAATCTCGGTTTTATTACTGTTCAGATACGATACTGTAGGTATTAAATAATAGTCACCATTTTTTATCAAGAAATGTGTAAAAGCCTGCGAATAATCTGTATTGCTTTCCGTTTGTTCGTAAGATTTTGCAATTACTTCTTCGGTTATCGTTTTCCTCTCAACGAAGGGGTCTTTTTGAAACAGTTCGAGTGATAACGAATAACCTGACACATAGTTATTTTGCTTTTTTATAAAGACGAGTCTTTCGTAAGGAATTCTGATGGATATGTAAAGATAATTTGAGTCAGCAACACGCAGCAAATTTTTCTCGATAAATAGACCTGCGTGACACTGAGCTGAGGATTCACTCTTAATTAAAAACAAGAATATAATCGACAGTAGAAGTGTTAACCTGGTCATCTGGTTAACTATTCATGCTGGCTAAGAATTCTTTATTATTTCGTGTGCCTTTCATTTTATCCAGCAGAAATTCCATAGCTTCTGTAGGATCTAAGTCGGATAGAAGTTTACGAAGGATCCAGACTTTATTTAGTTCTTCTTCTGTCATGAGCAATTCCTCTTTACGCGTACCGGATTTATTAATATCGATAGCCGGGAATATTCTTTTATCGGATAATGTTCTGTCGAGAACTAATTCCATATTACCTGTGCCTTTGAATTCCTCAAAAATTACTTCGTCCATTCTGCTGCCGGTATCGATTAATGCAGTTGCAATAATTGTAAGGCTACCGCCGTCTTCTGTATTTCGAGCCGAGCCGAAAAATCTTTTTGGTTTATGGAGTGCATTTGCGTCGACGCCACCGGATAGGATTCTACCGCTATGTGGAATTACTGTATTGTGAGCGCGTGCCAGTCGCGTAATACTATCGAGCAAAATAACCACATCGTCTCCGGCTTCGACCATTCTTTTAGCTTTTTCGATTACCATATTGGCAACCTGAACGTGTCTTTCAGCTGGTTCGTCGAAAGTGGAACTTATAACTTCAGCCTGCACCGAACGTTGCATATCAGTAACTTCTTCGGGGCGTTCGTCAATTAAAAGCATTATTATCTTTACGTCAGGATGATTTCTGGTAATAGAATTTGCAATTTTTTGCAGCAGGATAGTTTTGCCAGCTTTGGGTGGCGACACAATCAATCCCCTCTGCCCTTTGCCAATAGGTGCAATCAGGTCGACAATTCTCATCGAGTATTCGCCTGGAGCAGATTCGAGTTTCAATCTCTTTGTTGGATAAATTGGAGTAAGATTATCGAACAGTGTGCGCTCTCTAATAGCTTCAGGATTCTTACCGTTTACAGCTTCAACCCTCAAAAGGGCAAAGAAACGTTCACCTTCTTTGGGTGGCCTTACCTGACCACTTACAAAATCTCCTGTTCTTAAACTAAATCTTTTTATTTGGGAAGGTGATACATAAATATCGTCGGGCGAGGGCAAATAATTGTAATCCGCAGAACGCAAGAAACCGTAACCGTCGGGCAACACTTCGAGTACACCCTTTGAAAAAGTTAATCCGTCCTTTTGAGATTGTGCTTCGAGAATTTTGAAAATTAATTCCTGTTTTCTCAAATCGCTGTATCCAGTAAGACCGAATTCTTTTGCTATTTTATAAAGGTCAACGATTTTTTTTGATTGCAATTCTGATATGTCCATTGGCATTTCTATTTTCCTGCAGATTGTGATTAATTTAAATGGTATTTTTTATGGGGTTTTCAGAGTCAATTCTTATATGGTTTAGTTGTAAATAACGCTGAAGTCGTCTGAGGTTCATTGGAAAATTAACTTAGTATTATTTCATAGTCAAGTAAATAGATTAATTTCCGATTTTAATTTGCCAAGTAAATAGATGCTTCCAAGAACCGCCAGACACTCGTTTTTTTTATTTAATATAAAATTTCTTACCAGTTCGGCTGGTTCATAAAGAGGAATAGCATTTATTCCTGCTTCTTCAGCAGCATTCCTTAAATCATCAATTGTTGCTGATCTATCAAGTCCAACTGTAGTTACATATAAAGTATCGAATTTCTTTCCTAATTTTTTAATCATTCCCTTTATTTCTTTATCCTTCATGGCTGCAAAGACAACGCTTCTTTTTTCATAGTTGTCAGATTCTTTTTCGAACTCTTGTAAAAACGTTTCTATCCCTTCGGGATTATGAGCTGCATCGAAGATAACCTTCGGATTTTTGTTGATAATTTCGTAGCGTCCCTGAATGTTTGTATTTTCAATAACTCTTTCAATACCGGAATCGATTACCAGACCATCATTAATATTGAGAGTTTCGTTCAAGGTTTTTAATGCAAGAGCACAATTAATTAGTTGATGGTAGCCGATTAACGGTGTTTTGTAAATATGAAATTGTTGGTTTTTCAATGACAAATTTACAAAATCTTTTTCTTTTTCTGCAAAATTATTTAATGAAAATAGTGGGGAATTTTTTTCCTGGGCAATTCTGCTCAATACTCCTGCTGCAGCTTCACTAACATTCCCTATAAAAACTGGTTTCCCCATTTTAATAATGCCCCCTTTTTCGAAAGCAATTTTTTCAATTGTTTCACCAAGTATGTGTGTATGCTCAAGACTGATCGATGTGATAACAGATGCTATCGGATCGACTAAATTTGTGGCATCGAGTCGCCCGCCCAGTCCGGTTTCAATTACCGCATAGTCCACATTCATCTTTGCAAAGTAATCGAACGCCATTGCAGTGGTAACTTCAAAAAAAGTAATCTCATTTTCCTTAATATAATTTTCGTGCTTGTGATAAAAATCTGCAATAGATTCATCATCTATAAAATTCCCGTTTATCTGAATACGTTCGTTAAAACGCACTAAGTGAGGAGAAGTATAGAGACCCGTTTTAAAACCCGCAGCCATTAAAATACTTGCAATGAACGAAGCAGTACTTCCTTTACCGTTACTGCCTGCGATGTGAAAGACTTTCAGTTTTTTGTGAGGGTTACCGAGAGCTTCAAGAAATTTTTCGATGCGTTCCAATCCCAGTTTAATATGAAATTGGCGCATTGAGTAGAGTTTTGTCAGTATTGAATCGATATCGTTTTCAGATTTCATACGAAGCAGTTAAATCGGATACTCGATTAATCGACATTTTTTTACAATATTCAATTAAACCATCTATAATTTCTTCGCCTGCTTTCGGATTGATAAAATTAACAGTCCCTATTTGAAATGCAGAAGCGCCTACAATCATGAATTCAACGGCATCTTTCCAATTCATAATTCCTCCAATTCCGATTATCGGAATTTCCACATTGCGACTGATCTCGAGTACTTTGGCTAATGCTACAGGCTTTATTGCTGGCCCTGATAATCCACCTGTTACGTTCTTAATCTTTGGTTTCCTCGTCCAGATGTCGAATGCGGTTCCGACTAATGTATTTATTGCCGATACGGCATCACCACCGTTATCCTTAACAATTTTTGCAAATTCAGAAATTCTCGAGACGTTTGGCGATAATTTAATTATTACTGGTTTATCGGTAACAGCTTTCACCTTTTCTGTAATTTTTGCTACTGCTTGCAGGTTGTTTCCAAATTCGAGTCCGCCTTCTTTAACATTGGGGCACGAAACGTTAATTTCAAAAGCTGCAATTGCGTCTTCTTCAGTTAATATCCGAGTGCATTCTACATATTCTTCGATTGAACTGGCAGCGATATTACAAATTATCGTTGTGTTTAATTTTTTAAGAAATGGAATCTTTTCTTTTATAAATACTTCAACGCCAACATTTGCAAGTCCAATAGCGTTCAACATACCAGAGGCAGTTTCACATATTCTCTGCGGGGGATTTCCAATTCTTGGTTTTAACGATAAGGATTTTGTTACAATCCCTCCTAATTTACTCAGGTCAGTAAACTCAGCAATTTCATTTCCATAACCAACAGTTCCTGAAGCCAGCAATACCGGATTTTTTAATTTGAGTCTGCCTATTTGTACGGATAAATCAATCATATTATTCAATAACTATTTGATCGGAATTAAACACAGGGCCGTCTTTACAGACAAGGTAATATCCTTCGCCTTCAGATTTTTTAACTGGGCATCCCTGACAAATGCCAAATCCGCACGCCATTGCAGATTCGATCGAAAGCTGACAATCGTATTTTTTTTCGGCAACTTTTTGTAATGCTCTTAGCATTGGGTTGGGTCCACATCCGAAAATTCTGATTTTTTTATTTTCTAATTTTTTTACTTCCGATTGAAAACAAGCAATTACATTTCCGTTGAAGCCTTCGGAACCGTCATCTGTTGCAACCAGAAGATTTCTCATTCCCCATTTTATCAATTGTTCAGAATTTCTCGCTCCTACAAAAGTTAGAATTTCTTTGTCTTCAAGATGTTTTATCAATAACGGGAAAGGAGCAACACCAATACCTCCACCAATTAATACTGCAACTTCGTAATCACCTGCGGTATTAAATCCATTGCCCAATGGCCCAAGAATATCAAGTTGATCGCCTGATTTTTTTTCAGCGAGCATTCTTGTACCTTCGCCGTGAATATCGAACATAAAATAAACTATATCCCCATCGGTATAGCAAACACTGAAAGGTCTGCGGAGTAAGGGATAATCTGTGTCTGAAACTTTGATATTACAAAATTGACCTGGCTTTATTGCAGTTGCTAGCTGTGGAGCTTTTACTTTTAACAGAAAGGTATTTTTATTTAATCTTTCCAGCGATTCTACAGTTGATAATACGGTAAACAAATTGAGGCTCTTTTTTTAGTGAGCAAATTTAACTATGTTAATTCGAAAAACAAAGAGCATTTACTTTTTCAGAATCGAATTTTCAATGGCGGTAATTTTATCCAGTCGCCTTTGATGCCGTTCTCCTAAGAATTCAGTTTCAAGCCAAACATTAATAATCGATTTTATTGTTTCTTCGCCGAGCGAGCTGGCACCTACTGCAATTATATTGGCGTTGTTATGTTCTCTGGAACTGCGCGCTGAAAATTCATTGTAACAAGTTGCAGCTCTTATGCCGGGAATTTTATTTGCAGTAATTGCAGAAGGGATACCAGTTGCATCAATTAAAATTCCGCAATCGGCTTCGCCAGATTTAACCTTATTGGCAACTTTCAAAGCTATATCAGGGTAATCGACAGCCTCATCACTAAATGTACCGACATCTTCAATTGAGTATTTATTTTTCAAATACTCCACAAGTAGCTTTTTTACCTTTACTCCCGTATGATCAGAACCGATGGCAATTTTTTCGAAGGATTTTTTGTCGGATGTAGTGTGATTTTGTGATGAGATAATTTCTATTTTTTTCTGCAGTATCAAATCTCTGGCTGCCGGAGTAATAAGAGAACTTTCGTGAACATATAAACTGTTTTTACCAGATTTTATTAAATCCAGAATTACTTTTTCGGTAATCAGTTGTTTCATAAAAGTTCTAACCTTTTATTCATTTTAAGGTAATCGACTACATCCCGTACATTCTGGGCTTTGTCCCTGCTGCATACGAGCAAAGCATCTTGTGTATTGATGACAATTAGATTTTCTGCGCCGATTATGGCGGTAAATTTTTTTGGAGAGAAAACATAAGAGTTGTAAGAAAATTCTGAAAAAACATCACCTATCAGAACATTGCCGTAATCATCTTTATCCGAAATTTCATAAACTGCTTCCCAGCTTCCAACGTCGTTCCAGTAAAATTCAGCTCTGGTAAGATAAACATTCCTCGATTTTTCCATTACGCCATAATCGATGGAAATGCTCTTCAGTTGACCATAGACATGGGTTAATTGTTTCTCGAAGTCGTCTGATCCGATTGCTTTTTCAATTTCGAGTAGACCCTCGTATAGATCCGGCAAATATAATTTTATTTCTTCGAGGATAGTATCAACGCGCCAGACAAATATTCCTGCATTCCATAAAAAGTCGCCACTCTCGATAAACCGTCTGGCAGTAGATAAATTGGGCTTTTCTGCGAAAGTCAATACCTTATAAATATTAGTACTTATTTCTTTTTCATCGAATTGAATATAACCGTAGCCGGTTTCCGGGCGTGTTGGTTTGATACCGATGGTTACAAGTCCTTTATTTTTGTATGCAAAATCTGCAGCATTCGAAAGGCAATTTCTGAAGGCCTGATCATCTTTAATAATATGGTCGGAGGGAAGAATTAATGTTACAGCCTCGGGATCTCTATGTTTAATCAGGATAGATGCCAGCCCGATACAGGCAGCGGTGTTTTTGCCGAATGGTTCATCGATAATATTTTCTTGAGGAATTTGCGGGAGTTGTTCAACAACTCTCATCTTCTGAATTTTGTTAGTAATGACATAGATATTTTCGTTTTGCACCAATCCATTTAGTCGACTTACGGTATCTTGAATCATTGTGTTATCACCAAAAATTCTCAACAATTGTTTTGGTTTTCTTTCTTTACTACGCGGCCAGAAACGTGAACCGACCCCGCCGGCCATAATAACAGCATATAAATTCATCAGAGCACCCTTTTTGTTTGTGAAATCAATTTACCAAAATTTTCTGCACGATTTAAATAATTTGTTATATCAACCTCCTTGCCTCTTACAACGGCAACAATAACTATAAGACAAGCTCTCAAAGCTTCGATTGCAGAACTACTTGGTGCAATTTTTTTATTATGGATTGCTTCGAGTCCCTGTACAAATATTGAATGCATATTGGAGATTATTTCAAATCCAATTTCTTGCGACAAGTTTCCATTTTCTTTCATTATACGAATATAACTATTGATTTCGTTTTCTGTATAATCATATCGAGAAACACGATTCAAAAAAGCATCAATCTCTTTAATCGGTCTTAATATCCTGGCTTCATATTTTTCAAAATTAAATTCCGCCTCGGCGTCGAGATCGTCGAATATAATTTCTTTCTTCAGATCATCGGTAGACGTACGCACTGGCATTTCCGATTCAATTTTAATCTTGGGTAATTCGGCTTGGCCGACAGATTTCCTTTTTGTTAAGTCGATCTCGAGGTTCTTATCGTTATCGCTACTTGCTTTTTGCAAAATTTCTTTCATTTGTTGGGGTGTAACGATATCGAGTAGATTACTTACATCGCCAATTAGATTGCTGCTCTGTTCTTTGAATCGATCCGATAATTTAAGAAAATCGATCTTCCCATTTATCGTAAAATTATAAATTTCCGTAAGTTTAATTCCAAGTTTAGACAACTGTGTAATCTTTTTAAATCGCTCGATTTCATCAGATATACTTTCGACTTTCGACAGATGCTCGCGGAGAATTGCAAGTGCTTCAATCTTTTCTGAACTTAGTCTGAGCTGATTGGCTGCCGTCATTATGCACTGGATAATATAATTTCTTGTAAAATCGAATTTCATCCTGCCCTACAACTCAATTTCCTGCATTAATATATGACAAATGTAATCAATTTTAATAATTCAGACACATAAATAATCGAATGAAGTTAGCAGTTGTTCTGTTAAATGATTATATTTATTCGTCAGTTAAGGAGTGAAAAAATGTTAATAACAACCACAAATACTATCGAAGGGAAAAAAATAGTTAAATACCTCGGCATAGTAAGCGGCGAAGCAATAATGGGTGCTAATATAATCAAAGATATTTTTGCAGGAATACGAGATATTGTGGGAGGTAGGTCTGCTACTTACGAAAAAGAATTGAGAAATGCGAAGGAACTCGCGCTAAATGAGATGACACAGGAAGCCGCAATGAGAGGTGCAAATGCGGTAATTGCAGTTGATCTCGACTATGAAACAGTAGGACAGGCTGGTAGCATGTTGATGGTTTCTGCGAGTGGCACAGCTGTTGTCATAGAAGACTAAAATATTAATGTAAACCAGATAATTCCAATTGCTACCGTTATAGTTGTTACTATAACTCCTGATTTCAAATACTCAAAGAAAGTAATTGTTATATTGTCTTTCTTTGCAGTCTCAGCGACAATGAGATTGGCCACAGAACCAATCAAAGTTAAATTACCCGCAAATGTTGATGCCATACCGAGTATTAGCCAGGACTGTTCCGCATTTGGCATAACCGAGATTACGGGTTTTAACAACAGCACAGCCGGTACATTTGAAATAAGATTGCTCAGGATTACAGTAGCAATCGAAAACGAAAAAACACTCCCTGTCAGGTATGGATTTACAGTCCTCGACAAATAATGGCTTAAGCCGGAAGTTTCTATTGATTTGGTTACAACAAAAAGCGCGGAGAAAAATACAAGTAATGACCAGTCAATTTCATTAAATACTCTTGCAGGCTTCAAACGCCTTGTAACCAGCAGAAGGGATGCGCAAGCAAAAGCCGCAATTGGTATTTCCATTCCCGTAAAAAGGAGTAAAATCATTAATAATGTAGCAATTGTACTTTTTATTAACAATGGTTTGTACGGCTTAACTTCTTCTGTCTTTATTCCTTCGAAAGAAGTTTTGTGAAATTCTTTTTTATATATCAATCTCATTAAAATCAGCGTGACAAATAAACCCGAAATTGAGGGGAAAATTTGATAAACTAAATAATCGACAAAAGAAATACCCGAAGCAATCCCAATTATCATATTTTGTGGATTTCCTATTATAGTCATAGCCGAGCCAATATTTGCAGATAATGCTACAGCTATTAAATATGGGACAGGATTTCTGTTAAGCGATTTTACAACTTCAATTATCAAAGGTGTATATACAATTACAACAGTGTCATTCAAGAAAAAAGCCGACAGTATCCCGGAGGAAAAAATAATTAAAGTTAGAAGCTGAAAAGGTGTTCGTGCAAAATTAACTATCTTCGAAGATAATACTTTAAAAAAACCGCTAAGTCTCAGATTCCCGTTAATAATCATCATTGAAAAGAGCAAGACAATCGTATCCATGTCGATTGCTCGATAAGCATCGGCGGAATCGATTGCACCTGAAAGAAGCAATGTAGCTGCTCCAACAAGCGCAATCGATGCTCTGTTCATTCTGAATTTAGGAATCCTCCCTACTGCAATTCCGTATAGTGTAATCAGAATTATAATTAGACTGAGGGTCTGAACACTACTCAAATTAGTCTATCCTTCATGCTTAACTTTAAAACCTTTCATCATCCATTTTTTAGCCAGAAAAAGTCCCAGAGGACTTATAATTGCAATCAGGCCATATATCAACCACATTGTTTCGGTGTTCATTTGAGAAGGTGGAGTATCGGCCGGACAATACTTCATAAGAAACCAGCCTGAATAGAGACTCGTTATAATCTTTGTAAGAAACCATGGGAATTGACCAATTCCCATATAGATGCCTGTCATATTCTTTGGGGCTATTTCTGCTACCCATTGTAGAAATCGAGGCTGCCACATAGCTTCGCCTATTGTCATAATAATTAAATAAGCCATCAGAGTGTTGATATTTGGACCTAGCGAAAGAATAAAAGTAGGTGTGGCCATTACAAAAGTACCAATAATCATCATGTTATAAGTATTCCTTTTTGTAGTCAACGCGGCAACCATCGGTGTAAGGATGAATATCAATATCGGATTTAGATTTACAAAAAATTCAAAATTGTCCTGTACGAATCCTTCGAATGCTCTGCTCGTATAAAGAGGTAATGTAAGCCAGTTATGTGCAAATAAGGTTTGAACGGGAATCAAAATGAAAATAAAATAGAGGAAGCGAAAATCTCGTAACGGAAAATTTTTAATATAAAATTGTACTTTTTCTTTGAAAGTCATGTTCTTCAATTCATCGTCGTCTTCTGCAACTTCGTTTTTATTTTTTGAAGCTTCTGCTACAGCTTTTTCGTACGCACTTTTCGTTATTATGAAATAAACAACAAATATTCCAACAACTGTAAGAAACACATAAACCCAGAACACACCGAGGATTCCGTAAGCTTTTCGAACTGGCGGCGAAATTAAACCGGGCAGGAAACCTCCCAGATTCATCAGGGCATAGAGCATTGCATAACCCATAGCAGCAGTTTTTTCATCAGTCAACTTTTTTACACCGGCATAACAAGCAGGTTGGTAAATTCCATAACCAATAATAATTCCAAGTATTCCAATCATAGACAAAATATGTGCGGAACCCCATAAGCCAGGCACCCCAACTGTAGGAGCTATAGTTAAAACTACTCTGCCAATTAACATTGCAGAAAGAGCAATCAATAGGGATTTTCTCAAACCGATCCAATCGACAGTTGCACCAAGAAATAACATACTCAGTGTAATGCCAGCAGTTAAAAATCCGACCATGTTCCCAGCTCTAATATCATCTAAATGGATATACTCATTAAAATAGATTGCCAGCAATCCTACTATTCCGAAATAAGTCAGTCCTTCTAACATATAAGACAAGTTCAAACCAAACAAAGCTCTTGATGTATGCAGAAGGTCTTTGAAAGGCTGAGTTATTTCTTTCAATATTCCGTTCAGTAAATTATTTTTCTGAGACATAGTTACCTCTTGATTTGTCTATATAATATTGACTTCGTATTCTAATTGAATTCCGAATTTTTCATTTACCCTGTTCCTTACCATTTCAGCAAAATCGATTATCTCTTTACCCGTAGCACCCCCATAATTTACGATTACAAGAGCTTGATTTTTATGTACGCCCACCTTACCGATGCGTTTTCCCTTAAGACCGGCTTTTTCGATAAGCCATGCCGCCGGCACTTTATAAATTGCTTCGCCTATTTTATGATACGGAATGTCTCTGTATAAGGATTGAAAAGAGAAGAGTGCATCTTCATCAATAACAGGATTTTTAAAGAAACTACCTGCGTTACCCAATTCTGACGGATTAGGGAGCTTCGACTGCCTGATTTCTATTATACCCTTGCGGACGTCGTTGATATCAACCTCTTCGATATTTCTACTCTGGAAATATTCTCTTAAGGCACGATAATCGAGATTTAATTTCTTCGCTTTGCTCAGTTTAATTACTATAGCTGTTATTAAAAATTGGTTTTTCAGCTTTTCCTTAAATATGCTTGTACGATAACCAAATTTACATTTTACAGCCGGAAGGATCTCTTTTTTTAGATCTAATAAACTCACACCTTCTACTTCAATTAAACAATCCTTTATCTCTACCCCATAAGCGCCAATATTTTGAACCGGAGCGGCGCCCACGGTACCTGGAATAAGAGATAAATTTTCAATTCCGTACCAATTATTTTGCACCGTAAATTCTACCAGCGCATCCCAATCTTCACCTGCATGAGCACGGAGAATTATTTCATGATTGTCTTCCGACAGTACTTCGATTCCCTTTCTATTGTAATGTATTATAGTTCCCTCAAAATCTTTTGTAAAGAGGATATTGCTGCCCCCACCTAATATTAATTTGTTTTCTGGAATGTTATTTCGAAAAAAATTTAACAATTCTTCTTCTTCATCGAACTCAATTAATTCTCGGGCTGCTGATTCTACTCCGAAGGTATTGTAATTCTTGAGCGAGAAATTAAAATGGCGTTTCATCCAATGATGTTTCCGTATTTAGAGGTTAACAAAATACTGTAATTTACATTCAAAATATAAGCCCACTTTCCAGTTTTTTCCAATCGATAACTTCAATATTTTCTCCATCACTCCTTATAAGGACGGCTCCTCGCAAATCCGTTCTAAGCACCTCTACATTCATTTTTTTTAATAGAGCAATCACCTGAGGTGAGGGGTGATTAAAATAATTACCTATTCCCGCTGAAATGAGCGCATAGGAGGGATTGACGAGTTTTAGAAATTTTTCGGATGTGCTCGTATTACTGCCATGATGTGCAACTTTTAAAACATCCGATTGGAGAAATTTACCATAACTTTTGATAAGATCGCTTTCGATTTTTTGGGATGCATCTCCTGTAAAAAGAAACGAAGTGTTTCCATAAACAATCTTTATTATTCCACTTCTATCGTTTGAATCCAAGATTGTATCATCGTTATTTTCATTCAAAATGTATAGGCGTACATTTGAAAACTTTATTATTTTCTTTTTATAATACTCAAAAGGAATCCCCTTTTGCCTCAATAGTTTTTCTAATTCGACATCCAATCTGTCACTTGAATCGACTGCAGGTTTGAAAATATAATTCACCCTTCCCACTTTAATGAGAGAAATAAATCCGCCGTAGTGGTCGTTGTCGATATGTGAAATCAAACCGTATTTTATTGAGTCAATACCCAGAAAATCCATTAGTGGGATGATGATTCGTTTTCCATTATCGAAATAATTAGTTGAGCTACCTGCGTCAATCAGCATATAATCGCCGTCAGGTAATCTAATGAGGAAGGCATCGCCCTGTCCCACGTCGATCGCCATTATGCTCAGTTTATTATCCGTAAAATACTTGTAGTTATCTAATTTCATAAATAATATCATTGTCGCAATAGAAAGAATTACAACTGCAGCACGGAAATATTTATTTTTATAATAGTTGAATAAGACGCCGACAAATATCATAGTAACATAAAACAAGGATAGATCATACCAGGAGAACTGGTTAATTCTCAAATAAGCAATTTCTATTGACCCGAAAAAGTTCGTTACATAAAACATCAGATGGGAAAATAAAATTGTAGCCGAAGCGTAGAACATACCAAGCGAAGGAAGGATAACAGAAAAAATTAATGTAACTATTCCTAAAGAAACCACAATACCCAGAAGTGGAATCACAATTAGATTAGCGAACAATGCAATAAGCGATATTTTGTGAAAATAAATAATCGTAAACGGTAGAGTACCAATTTGTGCAGTTAGGGATACAATCATAAACAACAATAGATTTCCCAGCCATTTTCTCTTTTTGAAAAATTCATGCTTAGCTATTGCGTTACTAATTGGTGGGGTTAACACTACGATTGAAAGCACAGCTGCAAAAGATAATTGAAAACCAGGTTCGAATAATTCAGCGGGTTTGAATACCAAAATAATAAAAGCAGCAATTGCGAGTGTATTTAATGGCGAAGTATCTCTGCCAAAATATTTAGCCATTATATATACAGACGCCATAATAACTGCCCGGGTAACTGACGGTGGCGCATAGGTAATTATAAGGTAAGCGATCAATCCGAAAATTGTCAGGATATACTTTAACGTAATATGAAATCTTTGAAACAATACAAAAAATATAAACGCAATAAATCCAACATGTAAACCTGATACAGCCAATATGTGAATAACTCCCGCATTTATAAATTTTTCTTTGATTTCATAGTCTATCATATTCCTATCGGCAAGAAGCAAGCCCCGCAGTAAAGATGCCGTAGTAAAATCGTGCCCCTTAAAGAGCAGATCGTCAATTGAACGGCGAATCTTAAATACCATATCCGGGAATAGGATTCTTTCTTCATTAGTCAAAATAATATTATCTGACTTATAAACATAAAACAGGGCGCTGATTCCCCTTCTAAAAAGATATGCCTGATAATCAAATTCACCGGGGTTTCTTTTGTCCCTGGCTTTCATTAAAGTACCTTTCAAACATACTCCATTACCAACTGCGATTTTATCATAAATATTACGCAAGTCGTTCATCGTCAAAAGTATAGCACAACTTACCTTTATATTCTTTTTCGAAACATTTTCGTTCCATCTAATGCTATCGACTTGCACTGTAAAATTCAATCTATCATTTTTAATCAAATCAATGCCGCAGATTTTACCGTACAATATTGCATTCCTGTATTTAGGTAGAGCAAAGGGGTAATCAACTTTTTCAGATGAAGAGAAAGCAAAATGCAGAGCGCCAACAAAAATGATTAATAGCACAACAAAAAAATTGCCGTAAATTGACCTCCGTTTAATATTCTGAATTAACACAACGATAAAAAGAAGTGAAATTGGTGGTATGATTATATTGATTGGAAGATTAATGATGGATTCGAGTATAATTCCGCAAATAAAAAATAGGGTAAATTTTATTAGCGGATATTTATTCACTCATATAACTCCATGATAGAATCTTTTATATCATACAACGATTTTATACGCGAAGCAAGCCTTTCTGCATATTTACCGAATGTTAATCCCAGAGCGGGATTAAGAGTGTGATTACGAGTTGTAAGGTCTTCAAAGTTTCCGTGGTCTGAACAGATAAGAAGTGTAATTTCATCAGGAAGTATCTTAACAACAAAGTGCAAGAATCTATCGAGCGTTTTAACAGTATGGTCGAACAATTCAAGGTTTCTACCGTGTCCGAGGTGGTCTGTATGAAAATATTCAAATAATGTAAAATGGTTGCGGGAAGCTACACGGATCAGTCTACGGGCGGCTAATTCTGGAGATATAACTTTTAATTTGTAATTCATTTTATGCACAAATCTGTAATTATCGATATCGGCACTCAATGCTCTCCCTTCGTGCAGATCTTTTATTTTATTCAATCTTACATCACTCAACAGGCAGGATAGTGTAGTGACACTCAGCATTCGTCTACCCTTCCTTACGTAATCAAAAAACTGTTTCGGATAGGCATTGACAAAAGCAACTTTTTTCTTTTTCCGTTTCAGTTCAATAAAAATGTTTTTTTCTTTTATAATCGGCACCAGAGTAGAATAAGGATATGGTCCGAAATGTTTTCCAATAATTTCAGGTGCATTGACCCCGCAAAAAATAGACGTTTGACCTGTGCCACTAAGTGGAATATCAGGTACACCCATAGTTGCATCAATTGGAAAAACAAAAGAGTTTTTCCCTTCCAGAAATGGATTATCGAGATGAGGGATTGTGCCGAAAAGCTCTCTGAAAATTTTAAAGTCGTATTTGAAGAAAGGATTATTTACGTAGTCTTTTTTGCCTATACCCACCCCATCGATAAATATCATCAGTAGAGATTTCACATAGTGCCTTTTTCTTTTGATTCTACAATCAGAGTAACAGGGCCGTCATTATAAATTTTAACGAGCATCATGGCTGCAAAAATACCGCTTTTAACTTTTGATTCGCCAAGATTGAATTTCATCCTTTCGATAAACTTTTTGTATAGATCATTTGCCGTTTCCGGTTTAGCAGCATCCGTAAAGCTTGGACGATTGCCCCGCCTGGTATCGCCGTATAATGTAAATTGAGAAATTATCAGTACTTCACCATCGATATCTTTGAGGGACAAATTCATTTTGCCATGTTCGTCTTCGAATATACGCAAATTGGAACATTTGTCGGCAACAAAATTTACATCTTCAATCGTGTCGCCTTCTTTAACACCGAGCAGAATAACCATCCCTTTACCAATTGAAGCATAATGCTCTGGCTCTTTAATTGTCACCGAACCTTCCGAAACTCTTTGTACCAAAGCTCTCATGATTTTTGCCCGAATATAATTCTATCGATTTTTTGGTAATCCTGGATTATCTCGATATTGATAAAGTCGTAATTCTTCATAATTGAAGCAACCTCAGCTGCATGTCCCTGTCCTAATTCAAAAAATAATCTGCCGCCAGTCGACAAATATTGGGTTGCCATCTCTGTAATTCTTCTATAAAAACTTAATCCATCTTTGAAATCTGTAACTGCCATATCGGGTTCATAGCGTGCAACTTCTTCCTGAAGTTTATTATATTCATTATAACTTACATACGGAGGATTGGAAACAATAATGTCAAATTGAAGTTCGTGGAAAAGGTATTCATCAAAAATATCTTTCCTTATAAATTCGATAGAACCGATAATGCCGTGCATCTCGGCATTATGCCGTGCCAGTTGAAGAGCTTCGTTCGATTTATCGATGGCTACAATTCTAACATCATTTAGATTCAAACCAAGAGTAACTGCAATGTTCCCGCTTCCAGTACCGACATCTAATATTTTAAGTGATTTCGAATCCTTATATAAATCGATGATTTTTTCCACGAGCAACTCGGTTTCTGGTCGGGGAATAAGCACGTATTGATTAATGTCGAATTTCAGACCATAAAATTCTGTATATCCTAATATGTACTGTAATGGTTCTCTTGCGCCTCTTCGTCGGATTAATTCTCGATACCGTTCGATTTCAACTTCTTTGAGAGGCTGGTCGAATTGCAAATAAAGGTCCATTCTTTTGCATTTAAGAACATCAGCCAGCAGCAATTCTGCATTCAAGCGTGGCGATTCGACGCCTTTTTTTTCGAGATATTCTGCGGATAATGTAATAGCTTTGAGAATGTTCAACATAGTATTATTCAACTTCTATAAAGTCGCGTATGTCGACGATCATCATGCCGGCTTTTTTAGCAGCTTCCACTCCAAAATCGCCATCTTCATATACAACGCAATATTCTGGTTCTGTTTTTAATTTCTCCGCTGCATAGAGGAACATATCCGGTGCGGGCTTGTGTTTGAGATTGTCGTCTGCAGTTACTATCAAATCGAAATATTTATCGAGTCCTGTAACTGCCAAAGATTGCATTACATTTTCTTTCGATCCGCCGGAAACGACTGCCATCGGAAGTTTATTGTAATATTCATACACAATCGATGCAACCGGTGCTATTGGTTTTATTGAGTCGGCATACCGTTTAAAGAATTCATTCTTCACGTTAACAATTTTTTCTGGATCGATGTCCGTTCCAAAATAATTGTTATATAACTTAATGATTTCCTCAGAAGGCATACCTCTTTTAGAGAAGAAAAAATTGTAGTCGAATTCATAGCCGAATAAATTTATTGCGTACTCCCACGCTTTCAAATGCAAAGGCATTGAATCCACCAGAGTCCCGTCGCAATCGAACAACAACGCTTTAGCTTTAGGATCGGGGTGCATATCTGTACTCCTTCCAGAAATTTTAAAATTTGGAAGTACAAATATACTTATTTCCCCGAATAATAGATTTCATTCCACTTCAATTGATTTTTGAATTGAATGATATCAGTGTTGTTGTCAATGAGCAAAAATTCAATACCAGCTATTTCAGCAAAGTCGTATAAATACTCTGATGTTATTGATTGACTGAAACAGGTGTGATGAGCACCACCTGCATAGATCCATGCTGTAGCCGCTGTATGGAGATTGGGTTCGGGTTTCCAAAGTGCTCTTGCAACAGGAAGTTTTGGAAGCGCATGTTCCGTTTTTACGACGTTGACATTATTGACAATTAATCTAAAGCGATTACCCATGTCGATCAGCGAAGCATTGAGAGCATTGCCTGGAGCAACATCGAAAACCAGACGTGGCGGATCGTCTTTCCCTCCAATAGATAAAGGATGTATTTCGAGTGTCGGTTTATCGGCAGCTATCGATTCACAGACTTCGAGCATATGAGCACCAAGCACCATCGGATTAAGCGGATCGAAATGATAAGTATAATCTTCCATAAACGACGTGCCTCCTTTCAATCCGACCGACATCACTTTAACCGCTCTTACCAAAGCTGCAGTTTTCCAATCGCCTTCTGCCCCGAAGCCGTATCCTTCTGCCATTAAACGTTGAACTGCAATTCCCGGAAGCTGGCTCAATCCGTGCAAGTCCTCAAATGTTGTAGTAAATCCGACAAAGTTTACTTCTTCTAAAAAACTTCTCAAACCAATTTCTATTTTTGCTGCTTCAAAGAGCCTTCGATAGTTATTATCACCTTCGCTTAGAGGTGCATTTATATTGTATGACCTTTTATAAACTTCGATTAATTCTTTAACAGCTTTTTCGTTAGTTTTATTGACATATTCAACCAGATCGCCGACACCAAAGCCGTAGACAGAATATCCAAGTTTTATTTGAGCTTCGACTTTATCGCCTTCGGTAACAGCCACATCTCTCATATTGTCACCAAAACGAGCAATTCGTGCTCCTTGAGAATCTGCCCATGCAATTGCAGCCCTTATCCAGATGGAAATTTTATCAATGACATTAGGATCCTGCCAGTGTCCCGTTACAACTTTTCTGTTCAATCCCATTCTCGTACAGATGAATCCAAACTCGCGGTCGCCGTGAGCAGCCTGATTAAGATTCATAAAATCCATGTCGATACTGTCCCACGGAATATCACGATTAAATTGCGTATGAAGGTGTAAAAATGGTTTATTCAGTAAATTCAAACCTCTAATCCACATCTTCGCCGGCGAGAATGTGTGCATCCAGAAAATAAGTCCAGCGCATCTGACGTTGCTATTCGCTTCAATTGTTAGGTTAGCAATTGCATCGGGAGTAGTTAAAACATCTTTAAAAACAATTTTGATCGGAATTTTTTTATCAGCATTTAATTCATTTACAATTTTTGTCGAATTCTCTTTTACCTTTGCAAGTGTTTCTTGACCATACAAATGTTGACTGCCAGTGGCAAACCATATTTCGTATTTATTAATATCAACCATAAATCCCCCCTTTTATTTCTTTTGTCCGTAGTAAGCCTTAGGACCATGTTTTCTTAAAAAATGTTTATCTAATATGTAATCGGGCAAATTTTTTATGTCTTTGTTCAATGAAAGAGTTTTAAAGGCAATTTCGGCAATTTTTTCGAGAATCAAATTTTTTTCTACAGAATCGGCAGCGGATTTTCCCCAGCAGAAAGGTCCATGCCCGGCAACCAAAATACCCGGTACCGATTCTATTTTCATATCTGCCAGTCTTTCGATTATTACCAGTCCTGTATTCTTTTCATAATTGTCTTTTACCTCATCTTCTGTTAAAAATCTCGTGAGTGGAACGGGACCATAAAAATTATCTGCGTGAGTAGTTCCCAGGCACGGTATTTCCATTAACGCCTGAGCGAATACAGTGGCATAAGTACTGTGCGAATGAGTTACGCCTTTAATTTCCGGGAAAGCCTTATAGAGCTCAAGGTGAGTGGGAGTATCGGAAGATGGTTTTAATTCGCCTTCAACAACATTACCATCCAGATCGACTACCACCATATCGTCCGCAGATAATTCATCGTAGTCGACGCCGCTTGGTTTTATAACGATCAGGTTATTATTTCTATCGATACCGCTTACATTTCCCCATGTTGAAATTACCAGATTATAATCGACCAGACGAAGATTGGCATCGAATACTTCTCTTTTTAGATTTTCGAGCATTATTCACCACTCCTCACTTTATCTCTAATTTTTAATAAATCTTTCATTACGTTATAAAGATTTTCTCTATAATCTTTAGTTCCGAAACTATCATGCAGCTGTGAATAAAGCCGATAGAGCTCTTTATATATTTCGTGATTTTCAGGATTCGGATTGTAAACCTTACTAATTCCTGTCATTGCATTTTGTGCATCGATAATGTAATCGTAACCGCCAGCTGACTTTCCTGCCGCCACGGCAGCAAAGATAGCGGCTCCGAGTGCGGGAGTCTGTTCGCTTCTCGAAACTTTCATTGTTCGATTGGTAATGTCGGCATATATTTGCATTAATAATTTATTTTTGACAGCGAGTCCTCCGCAATTAACAACCTCTTCAACGTGAACGCCATATTCTTCTAACCTGTCGATAATTTTCAAAGCGCCGAAGCCGGTAGCTTCTATTAATGCTCTATAAATTTCCGGCGCTGTTGTATGAAGCGTCTGACCGATTAAAAGTCCGGTTAACCGAACATCAACAAGAATTGTTCTATTGCCGTTATTCCAATCGAGAGCCAGTAAACCACTTTCACCTGGTTTTAATTTTTCAGCTTCTTCACCTAATATTTTAAATTTTTCGTCGAGTGTTTTGCCGAATTTATCGGGTACGAGGTTATTGACAAACCAGAGGAAAATATCACCCACGCCCGATTGACCAGCTTCGATTCCAAAATAGTCCTCCATAACCGAGCCATCAACAATTCCGCACACACCTTCAATATCGTTCAATTTTTCTTTACAAGGATGTATCATGATGTCGCAGGTACTCGTACCAATTATTTTCACCAACGTACCTTTTTTAATTCCTGCTCCGACAGCTCCCATGTGGGCGTCGAATGCACCTACGGCAATTGCAGTATTCCTGCTCAAGCCCAACTTCTCTGCCCATTCGGAAGAAAGACTTCCTATTTTCACGTTAGAAGGGTATGCCGTGTCGTAGAGTCTATCCCTTAAATTTTCCAGACCGGGTGACAACCTTTTCAAAAACTCTTTGTCGGGTAGACCTCCCCATAGTTTGCTGAACATTGCTTTATGACCTGCTGCACAAACGCTTCTTTTAATTTGTAACGGATTTGTATTTCCTGCAAGAGCAGCCGGAATCCAATCACAAATTTCCACCCAGCTGAAAGCTGCTTCGTAAACTTCGGGATCAATATTTTTACAATGAAGTATTTTACTCCAGAACCATTCCGAAGAATAAACTCCTCCAATTTTGGATAGATATTGAGGACGTATTTCCTGAGCAACTTTTGTGATGTAAGCTGCTTCTTCATAACTTGTGTGATCTTTCCAGAGCCAGACATATGCGTTAGGATTGTCCTTGAATTTTTCGTAGGTGCTCAATGGTCGTCCATTTTCATCTACGGGCATTGGACTGCTACCTGTGGTATCAACTCCAATTCCGATTACATCTTCATTTCTAAATTCAGGATTTTTTTCTTTTGCGATACGTAGAGCTTCTTTTATTGTAACTTCAATGCCCGTTAAATAATCGGCTGCGTTTTGTCTTGCCAGTTCGGGATTTTTGTGGTCTACAATCACTCCGTTTTCCCCTGTGGGGTACGGGAACACATAACTGGCTAATTCCGTACCGTTCCCTAATTCAACAATAAGGGAACGGCAGGAATTAGTACCAAAATCTAATCCTATTGTATATTTGGCCATAATTTTATCCGCTGAAATAGATATAGGCTCCCAGAATCATCAGTATAACAATAAGGGAAGCAATAACATCCATTGCGTTCCAGCTTGCACGCGATTCCTGTCTCTGTTCATCTGTAATAGTACCAAAAGTCAATCCTTTTATTCTTTCATATTCCGGTTCTTCTGTAGCATAACTTACCACATACATAACTACGAGACTAACCAGGAAGATCAAGAGGCTATAATATTGGAAGAAAATATTATTAACAATCCACAAGAATGAGCCCTGCTCGTAATGGAATCCGGAGACAAGTTTAACAGGAGTATCAATAGCAAGTCTGAATATACCGAGCGCAAAACCGCTGAATAATGCAGCCAGTGCACCTTTAGCATTAAGGCGTTTATTAAATATGCCTGCGAAGAATACAACAAATATCGGAGGTGCAAGATAAGCCTGAACACCCTGCAGATAGTCATACAAACCTTTGCCTCCACGAATTACAGGCAGCCATAACAATCCAATAATTACCATTACAGTCGTAGCAACTCTACCTACCCAGACAAGTTTTTCCTGAGTAACGTGAGGTTTTAATCTTGAGTAAAAGTCGATTGTAAAAAGAGTTGAACAAGCATTAAAAACGCCGGCCAAAGAACTCATTAATGCAGCCAGAAGACCTGCCACTACCAATCCTCTGACACCGATCGGTAAAATATTAGCAACCATCAGTGGGAATGCCTGTTGCGCATTGTCGCGAATAATCTTTCCGTCCGGACCGATTAATTGTTCTTGAAAAACAGGTACCTTCCCACTTACAGCCAGAGCATAAAAAATTATACCCGGGATAATGAAAATGAAAACAGGCAATAATTTAAAGAAAGCTGCAGCAATCGACCCTCTTCTGGCTTCTCGTTCGTTAGGTGCCGATAAAACGCGTTGAACGATGTATTGATCGGTCGTCCAGTACCAGAGCCCGATTATAGGAGCACAAAAGAGCATTCCAATCCAGGGATAATTATCGTTAAAATACCAGGCCATTTTGCCTGCTTCTTTTACAGGCGCCCATGTAGCTTCTACGCCAGCGGGTACAAGGGGTTTCCACAAGTTGAACATTTCCGAGCCAGCAATAGCTTTAAGCTCGCTCCAGCCACCCAGATAATGCAATCCAAATGCAGTAACAAGCAACGATCCGATGATAAGAATAATCGTTTGTAAAGCTTCTGTATAAGCTACCGCAGCCATTCCTCCCAAAACCGTATAGATACCAGTAATTACAATTACGAGTATCGAACCGATCCAGAAACTATCGAGTCCAAGAAAATTTATATCCGGAAGGAGTACAGAAAAAACAATGCCTCCTGCAAATACACCAACAGCAATTTTAGTTAAAACATAGGCTACCAATGAGATTCCTGAAAGGACTGTACGTGCAGTTGGAGAGAATCTACGTTCAAGAAACTCAGGCATTGTATAAACTCTGGAACGAAGATAGAAAGGCACCATTACCCAACCTAAAACAAGTAAACACCATGCGTGGAGTTCATAGTGAGCCATTGCAACTCCGTCGGTTGCACCTGAACCAGCCAACCCAACAATATGCTCCGACCCAATATTCGATGCAAAAATCGAAGCTCCTACAATAAACCATCCCAAATGCCTGCCCGCCAAAAAATAATCGTCGGTGGTCTTTTTCTGTTTCTTGATTACCCACCAGGCAAGGCCCAGTATGATAGCAAAATAAAGAAATATTATTATCCAGTCGAGTGTGTATAGTGCGCTCATAGCTGTACCATCCATTTTTTTTGTGAAATATTGGTTATTTCATAATATCGAAGTGATATACAGTTTTTTGGCGATAGATATCACCAGGTTTTAAAATAGGCGAAGCAAAGTTTTCTTTATTTGGAGAATCAGGGAAAAATTGTGGTTCTAAGCATAGAGCCGTACGGTATTTATATTTTATGCCGCCTTTACCAGCAATTGTGCCGTTCAAAAAATTACCTGAATAAAACTGTATACCAGGCTGGTCGGTATAAATTTCGAGTACTCTTCCACTTTGCGGATCGGTCAGCGTAACTGCTTTTCTCACTTTCCCATTATAATTATTTAAAGCCCAGTTGTGGTCATATCCTTTTCCATATTTCAGCTGAAGATAATCGTCGTTAATTTTCGAACCAATGGGTATTGGTTTTCTAAAATCCATCGGTGTATTTTCAACCGGTGCAATTTCGCCTGTTGGAATCAACTCCGAATCGATCGGCGTAAAATTATCAGCATTAATACTTAGAACATGATTTAATATTGTGTTTTCGAAATTACCCGATAAATTATAATAGGCATGATTGGTAAGGTTTAATATGGTAGGTTTATCTGTTGTACCTGTGTATTCAATAATCAAATCGTTATTATCTGTCAAAGAAAATTTTACTTCGACATTTACGTTACCAGGAAAACCTTCGTAACCGTCTGGACTTTGCAGTTTCATAACCACACACGAAAGGGTGTCGTTGGAGACAATTTCAGAATCCCATACCAATTTATGAAATCCTTTCATACCTCCGTGGAGATGGTTTTTGCCATCGTTAATTGTCAATTGGTATTCTCGATCATCGATTTTAAATTTTCCCCTGCCAATACGATTTGCATACCGTCCTACTGTAACACCGATAAAGGCATTATCATTAATATAGCCGCTCAATGAATCGAATCCAGCTATAACGTCGGCAAATTTTCCCTCTTTATCGGGCGTTACAATCGATACCAATGAAGCGCCGTAATTTGTAAGTTTGACCGTCATTCCATTCGAATTTTTCATTGTGTAGAGATAGACGGGAGAACCGTCAGGTGCAGAACCAAAATTTTCTTTGGTTATTTTGCTTTCATTTGCAGAAGTGCAAGCAACTACCATTGCAGCCAGCAGAATAATCATTATTTCCCCCATAATAATTCCTCATTAATTTAATAAAACAATTAAAGATTACTTAAAGAGTTAAAATAAATCGAAAATTTTGATATGAATAATAAAATTATAATTACTTTTTTCAAAATTATTTTTAGAAGCCAGGAATGATATGGGAGAACAAAAAGGTACTCTCGAATTATAAGAGTACCTAAGAAAATTTACTTTTTGTATGTACTCAACAAAAAGTCGGCTACAGCTTCTGCTTCCGCAGGCTTAAGTCCCTGATTTGGCATTGCGGGATAGTCGGGATTGATTTTTACTGGGTTCAAAATAAATTTTACCAACTCTTCTTTTTTGCCTTCGTATTTAGGAAGAGTTTCATTGTAAGGCGGTCCAACCAATTTTTTGTCGAACTGATGACATGCAATACATTTTCCATTGTAAATATCTGCACCGTTTATTACAACTTTCTTCAATCCATACTCCTCTTCCAATGAAGATTTATATTCTTCATAATTTGCGGCTAAAATTGCAAATTGTTTTTTTGTAGCCGTGTCCAGAGAAGAATATTCCTGCAGTACAATAAAGAATAGAGCGAGAACAAATAAATAGATCAAAGACGATGCGTATTTAATTTGTGCGTCACGAATCATTAAATAAAACATCAGACTGATAAACATTACAACAAAGAGCGCTAACAATGTATAAGCAAACAGATTGTATGACAATGCATAACTTGATTTAGCCAGAATCGAAAGAATAATAAATAACGGCAGAATAACAGAAATAACCAGACCGGTCTTCAATCCAATATTCTTAATAAAATTGTAATAACTTTCATCTGTCTTGAAGTTGTCGGAAGAATACAATTTATAAATGATAAAAGCGGCAGTTAATCCGAATGAGAACAAGACAATCTCAATGAATCCAATTATAGTCTGCAATGAAAAAATAATTTTAATAAAATGAGTTTCAGTATTCCAGTATTCCGGACTTGACGCCAGATGCAAAGAGGAAACAAACAGGTATACTGAAAAAAGCAGCAATGCTAATCCAACCACACCCGACTTTTTCAAAAGTTTATTTGCACGTACTAAATAAAAAGAAGATTCTTTTTTAATTTCTTCGTCAATATTGTTGCCTTGCGAAACTGCCCCAAGTATATCTTTAATATGGAAACTATATTTGTATGTATAGATAAATAAAAGCGCCAAAACATAAATTAATGAAGCAATCAGCAGGTAGCCGGCCGCAGGAACATTTGATAGATGCAAAAGCTGTGCTAAACTGAATGTTATACTCAAAAGAGGTATAAGTCCCAGACCGAAAGCAGAAACCTTATTGAAGGTTACCATATCAATCAGGAACTTTGAAAATTTATAATAAGTTTTACTATCGTTCTTAACACTTTTATTCTTAAAGAAAAGAGATAAAGTCATCGACCCAATCAGCAAACTGATGTATGGAATAAAAATCAGCAATGTTAGAACAAAAAGATATTTCAGTAGAACCAGATGGTGTGCAGACTGGGGTAAAACATATTTGTCTAAGAATTCCATATACGAACCATTATATTTCTGTTAGGAATAATTTACTTATAGAAATTATTACGGAGACCACAAGAACGAACAGGTTAATTTTTATAAACGCTTCTTTGAATAATACTTTTTTTGTGCCAATAGTTTTATTGTATAAGAAGGATTTAAGCATACATCTTGTATCGAAAATAAGCCAGCCACTGAGTAATAGAAAAGCTATAAAAGTGTAAATTCTGAAATTGACAGAATAGAAAGGAATAAATAAGCTGCTAACAGCAAGTGCTACAATCCAGACATAAGTTATTCTGCCTAACTGAGACTCGGAAAAGTTTGTCGTAAGTACAGGGAAACCTGCTTTTTCGTAATCTTTGCTATAAAGCAGTAATAGAAGCCAGAAATGTGGAATTTGCCAGATAAAGAAAAACAGAGCAAGCGACAAAATTTGCAAATCGATGGGGCTACCACCTGCGGCAGTATAACCAATAACAGGAGGGATTGCTCCTATAAGCGAACCTGGAATTATTGCCAGAGCATTTACCCGTTTCAAAGGTGTGTATATAATGTTATACCAAATCAACGCAATGAATGAAAAAATCAATGCGGTTAAGTTTGCGCTGTAAAAAATTATTATTCCAGCTGCGATTATCAAGAGGATTGCAATAGTACTGGCAGCTTGAACCGAAATTCTTCCTGAGGGCAGAGGTCTTCCTTTTGTCCTGTCCATCAATTTATCTTTTTCCCTCTCCTGAATTTCGTTAATAATCGATGAACCGCAAGCCATTAAAAATACACCGAATGTAACTATTAACATTTGCCAGCTAATTGTTTCAGCATAAAGGATATACCCGACTGAAGTGGACATCGCGACAAAAGCAGTTATCCTGACCTTTGCCAGTTCAAAAAATACTTCCCACATATTTTTCAAACTGGCAATTACTAATGTTTTCATATCAGTCAATCCGTAAGATAATCCTGCCATATACTACTTACTTTCTTCCGATGATTGATTATTGTACCACTTTTCAAAATTGGATTTTTCCATTGCAACAACTTTAGTATACATCATCGAATGGTTTAATCCGCAATACTCAGCGCATGCGACGTCGTAATTCCCTGGTTTTATTGCCGTAAAAGAGAGGTAGTTAATTTTATTTGGTATCGCATCTTCCTTGATTCGGAAAGCTGGAATATAAAATGAATGATTTACATCCATCGATTTTAATTTCAGAACAATTGGCTCGTTAACAGGTACATAGAGTGTATCTGACCGTAGTCCATTCTTATAATTAAATTCCCACGCCCACATTCTTGCCGTGACATCAACCTCAAAAGCATTTTCAGGTATTTTTCTAATTTCACTGAATCCAGTATATCCGTAATAGAACATCGACAGAACAATAATAGTAGGAATGGCAATCCAAACAATTTCAAGCCAGATGTTCCCGTGAATATCAACCGGCTTACTTCCTTTTTTTCTGTTATACTTGATAACAAAATAAATCATTGTAATTGTAATGCCGAGAAGAAGAACAACTGAAATCCCGACAATATATAACATTACAAAATCAACAGTTTCCGTATGTACTGACGGTACAGGCGACATGTTTTAACCTCAACGATAAATGAAATCGAAAAATGTTAACACAAAAATTACCAGTAATGTAAATCCACTAAGACCCAGAAATACCTTAAATATTGGTTCGTCGAATTTTATGTGCATAAAAATATTAATTACTAATGTCGATTTAATTGCAGCGATGAACATTGCAATCAGTAATGTATAATCACCTAAATGGATACCGGCAATTGATACAGTAATAGTAGTCAGAGCCAGCAGGGAAATCCATACTAAAATATAAGTGTTGTAACCAATTATATGTTTTTTGTTTTCCATTTCGATGCCTCACTGTATGAGATAAAAAAGCGGAAAAAGAAAAATCCAGATTAAGTCAACCAGATGCCAGTAAAGACCTGCATTTTCAAGTTTGTTATAATTTTCGTGGGTTATGTTATTTCTTATAAGAAAATAGAGCATAAACATCAAAACTACAACACCAATTATAACATGAAGCCCATGTAACCCAGTCATAACATAATAAAGACCGAAGAAGAGAATTTGACCGTTAGGTCTTCCCAACAATTCTTCGGAACCGGGGAAAATACCATGGTCTATTTTTGCCATCCACTCAAAATATTTATTTACCATAAACATTAATGCAAAGACAATTGTCATAGTTAACATCAGTATCGATAAGAATTTATTTTTTTTCTGAATAGCAGCAATTGAAAGCGCAACAGTAAGACTGCTGGTAAGTAGAATTACAGTATTGAGTGTACCTATACCAGTGTTAAGTTCCATAGCCGCCAAACGAAACTGTTCAGAATATTGATATCGATAGACTGCATAAGCTAGGAACATACCTCCAAATAAAAGTACCTCTGTAAAGAGAAAGAGCCACATGCCCATTTTAGCACCCACATCGTCACGGTGGACGTGCTCTACTGAATGGTTATATTCGTTGCCTACAATGGTGTTATGATTCATTCTTCATCTCCTTGAGCTGGCTGAAATCGTAAGGTTCATGTGTAATGGTTGGGATTTCCTTAAAATTTTCCAGTGGCGGAGGAGAAGGAATATGCCATTCAAGAGTAACACCGCCCCATGGATTTGCCGTAGCTTTTGGACCTTTTCGTAAAGAGTAGATTAAATTTCCAGCCATTAAAAAGATTGCAAGTGCAAGAATCCATGAACCGACAGTTGAGATTTCCTGTAAAGTAGCAAATTGCGGCAGATAATCGTAATATCTTCTTGGCATTCCCATATATCCCATAATAAATTTTGTAAAATAGAGCATGTTGAATCCAATAAAGAAAAGCAAGACAGCTATATTTGCGACTTTTTTGAAATACATTTTACCAAACATTTTTGGGAACCAGTAATGAAGGGCAGCAAAAAAGATTGTACCCGTTCCTCCGAACATTACATAGTGAAAATGAGCTACCACAAAATAAGTATCGTGTAAATGAACATCTGTTGCCAGAGAACCAAGAACCAAGCCAGTCAATCCTCCTATCGAGAAAAGAAAGATGAACGCCATGACCCACAGGAATGGAGTCTGAGGATCGATTGAACCTTTATACATTGTTGCAACCCAGTTAAAAACTTTTACACCGCTTGGAAGTGCTACAATAAAAGTAAGAAGAGAGAAGACCCAACGAGCCGTGTCGCTCATACCGCTTGTAAACATGTGGTGTGCCCAAACGAGATAACCGACAAATGCAATTGCCAGCGACGATATCGCTATTGCCTTGTAGCCAAAAATGGTACGCCGTGAAAATGTTGGAATTATTTCGGAAACCACACCCATTGCAGGCAGTATCATAATATAAACAGCCGGATGCGAATAAATCCAGAATAGATGCTGATATAATATCGGGTCACCACCCCGTGCCGGGTCGAATATTCCCACTCCAAATGTGCGTTCTATAATTACTAATAGTATTGTAATTCCGATGACTGGAGTTGCAATAATCTGTATCCACGCAGTTGCATATGTAGCCCATACAAAAAGTGGCATTTTGAAAAAAGTCATTCCAGGAGCTCTCAGACGATGAACAGTTGTAATAAAATTAATTCCTGTTAATATTGAAGAAAATCCCAGTACAAACGCAGCTAATATTGCCATCGAAACATTAGTTGAACTTCTGACACTATATGGAATGTAAAATGTCCACCCCGTATCAATCGGTCCTCCAGGTAAGAACAAAGAAATAAAGACAAGAATTGCGCCAACAACGTAGACATAATATGAAAGTAAATTCAATCGAGGGAATGCCACATCGCGTGCACCTATCTGGATAGGCAGGAAGAAGTTTCCAAATATGGCTGGTAAACCTGGAACAATAAAAAGAAAAATCATTATTACGCCGTGAAGAGTAAAGAGTGTATTATAAGTTTGTGCATCCACTATAGTCTTGCCAGGTGCAATCAGCTCCAGCCTCATCAATATTCCAATTATCACACCTACGAGAAAGAAAAACGAAATGGTGTATAAATACATCAAACCGATTCTTTTATGATCGGTTGTCAACAGCCAGGACAAAATTCCAGAATATCTATTTGTGCTCTGCTGATAAAAATTCTTCTCTTCTATTGCAATTACTCCGTTTGCCATGTTACTTTACTCCGTTGTCTTACTTCTTTTTTTAAATAATAGTATAACCGCAAATAGTCCTACTCCCAGCAGCATAACTGTACCGACAATTCTCGTTATGTTTAATGTATACGAGCGTCCTTCAGGGTCATAGCTATAACAGAACTGAAGTACTTTAGTTATAGTCGGATTGGCTTTGCCTGCTTTTGCTTCTAACATTGCCATTTTAACATCGAAAGGATTGAACGTAACTCCGAATAAATAACGTGTAATCTTCCCTTCAGGTGAAAGAGCAATAACAGTTGCAGGGTGAACATATTGATTATCTTTTGTAGGCTTATAGTAAAAACCTGCAGCATCTGTAACTTTTTTGATGTTAATGCTATCCCCCGTTAAAAAAATCCAATCTTCTGGTGCAATTTTCTTTTTAATCGAATTCAGGTAATTTACTTTCCACTTTGCTGCAACTGTAGGATTTTCTCGGTGGTCAAAACTGAGCGAAATTATTTTGTAATCTCTGCCAGGAATTAAGTCCATTTTATCGATTGTCCATGCTAATTCGTTAAGCATTGGACTACATATACCGGGACATTCATAATAGACTAATGCCAGAAGTACAGGTTTGTCAATCAGACTTTTTAGGTTGACACTATCTCCTTTCGATGTAACAAACCAGGTATCTTCTGGTATATATTTGCCGAGCTGTTCGTCAACTCCAATTTCCACATGCTTTTGTGCAGAAGCAGAACCGGCAACTAATACAATTGTGAAGAATATATTTAAAAGCAACTTTACCATTTTATCAACTCATCGATTTTAAGTAATCATAAATCTTTTTCAAGTCGTCTTCACCTACTTTCCCAATTCCGGGTTTTAATCCAATCGAGAGCGGGTAGTTATTTATAATTGTCTTGAATTTTTCATATGAAATATTCCTGTCCGATAAAAATAGATAAACCAGTTTATTCAGGTCAGATGCTTGTTCAACGATCATTTCAGCAATATAATTATTCGTTTTTGAGTCTTTTATTCTTTTTGCTAATTGCGTAGTTCTATCGACGAATGTTTGATTCTCTTTAGAGAGAATATCAATAGCTTTGCTTACAGGAATTTTATTCGGGATTTCGATGCCAGCTGTTACCTTATAAATGTTATCGATATTATTTAATTCTTCGTCTGTTACGGGTGGAAATTCTGAAAAAGTTCGGATATAATGGATAATTGCAAATCTATCTTCAGGCGGAAGGTATTCGTATGCTGCCATTCCGTTTTTAATTATCCCCTCCTGCAATGTCTTATACATCATATCGATTGTTCGGCCGTTTGTCCAGCCATCTTTCTGATGGAAATTACGAGGTTTCGGATTAAGGGCTACACCTGCTGGACCGTCACCACGACCTTCGGATCCGTGGCACGATTGACAATTAGCGTCATAAAGTTCTTTGCCACGCGCTATCAATTCATCCGAAGGCGATTTGACTTTGTTCAGATCGACTGCCGGCATTATTCCACCCTTTGTCTCAACAATCTCTTTTTTTACAATAGTGCTGTCTTTAAGTCCAGCTGGCATTTCGTTAAACGAAATATTTATTAGATTCTGACCGAAATAAATCCCACCGATTAAAAGAATCAATAAGAAATAAGGGAAGAACCAACCGAACAAACGCACAGGATTTTTCAGAAGTTCTCTGAATTTAAGTTCGTCTTCAAATTTTATCTTTTTTTCCATAACTATAATCTGAAATCTATTCCACGTTTTAATTTCGGGTCGCCTATTGCGACCATGTTGTGCTTATTTGCCATGAAACTGAAAATTGAAATTAACAGACCAGCTGCAAGTATTATAAATCCAATCTCTATCCAGCCAAAAACAAAACCGTGTTTTGAATATGTTGGCATAACCATCCAGTATAGATCGTAATAGTGTGCAAACAATATAATAAACGACATAATTACTAATCGTTTCGGATCTTTTTTAGAAGGCTGCGAAAGAAGACCAAAATAAGGTATTACAAACTTTATAAAAATCAGTCCTATACTAATAAACTTCCAGCTACCCTCCCATCTTGCCAGGAACCAAAAAGTTTCTTCAGGCAAATTTGCATACCAGATCAACAGGTACTGTGAAAAAGCAATATATGCCCAGAAGTTTGTAAAGGCAAATAGTAAAGCTCCCAAACTGTAATAATTATCCTTCGAAATGCCTTTTACCAGATAGCCTTTTTCAGATAATAATATTATTGCAATTGTAGCGGTTGCTAATCCTGCAAGGACAGAACCTGAGAAATAATAGACGCCGAAGATAGTCGAAAACCAGTGCGGTTCTAAGCTCATCAGCCAGTCAATTGCAGTAAACGTAATTGTAATTGCGAAGAATGGCATAAATGCAGCTGATAATCGTGTATTTGCTTTTGTTAATTTTTGATCTTTTGTCTGGTCCTGCTTTAAAGAATTTCGAGTAAAAAGAAAATAGAACAGCCACCAGATTGCAATAAAAGCAGCCACTCTTATAATAAAAAATTCAACATTGAGATATGGGGCTTTACTTTTCAAAAGTTCGTCCATTTTCACAACTTCTGGATGCATCCAGTGAAACAACTGTTCCATATTTGCAAGTACGGGCAAAGCAATAAATGGAACGAGCAGGATTGAAGCAGCCACAAACTCAACAATTCTTCTAAATGGTACGCTCCAAACTGCACCTGAAAGGTATTCTGTTCCAATAAAAAACAGAGCTCCCATACCTACACTTATAATGAATGTCAACAAGATAATATTATTAAATGCGCTTCTTTGCAGGTCAGTTAAATATCCGAAAAGAGAGAGTAGAATTCCTGCCACCAGCAGAATATATCCCGTTCTGGTAATCTTAGACGGTACATATTTTTTCTGATAAACTATATCCATAATTTTTCCGAATTTTTTACTCAATTTAGATCAGCATCTCTGGCATTCAAAGCTTTTTGCAACGCTCTGATATAATTTATAACCGCCCATCTTTCTTCTTCGTTCAATTGTGTTGAATAGGACGGCATAGCGTTTTGACCTTCTGTAATAACATGGAAAATTCTACCGTCACTCCAGTTCCTTACTTTTTCTGAATGAAGCGAAGGTGGATTAGGAAATTGACCTCGTAATCTGCTGTCTCCCTCTGCATGATAACCATGACAGGGACTACAATAAATGTCATACTTCTTTTCGCCGAGTTTAAGAACTTTCATCGACATAGGGAGAGGATTTATTAATTTTTCAGCTGCCTCTTCAGGCATATTTTTATAAGGATAAAATGCCTCGCCTCTTGCGACCACCCCTTCGACAGGGGTTCTCATTCCAAACCCGTCGGCGAAAATTGCACTCGTCGATTGAGGCGTTAATTTTTCCTGCTCCATCATCCAGTTAAATGGTACCATATACAATAATTTATTGAGCGTAAAATATGTTGCGCCCGATGTAATTATAGCGGTAGCAAACAAAAACATGATAAATTTGGGCTCAAACAATCTCGGTTTGTATGCAACTTCATTTTCGTCATAAAATATTGGAATGATTTCTTTTGCACCTATCGAAAGGAGGAAACTATTTACTTCCTCTTCATTAAATTTTTCATCCTCTGCTTGAATAAACAAACCATATTTATCGGATGAAACTTGCTTCATGTAGCTGGTGCCATGCAGTGGATGAGCATTGTTCGGAAGTTTGAAAAAGATAAAGAGCATTGTAAGCACTGTTGCAATTGAAGCCGAAAGGACAGTCACCTCGAAAATTACCGGCACGTATGCGGGAAAAGAAAAGAGCGGTTTCCCACCAATCATAATCGGATAGTCGACGGCGGAAATCCAGTACATCAATAGTAATGCTGTCAATGCTCCTGAAAGTCCAACGACAAGAGCAACATATCCAAGCTTCGACGGCGGCAATTTCATGGCTTCTGGCATTCCGTGAATTGGATACGGAGAATGAACGTCGTATTTTTTATAGCCTGTTTCGGCTGCCTTTTCTGCTGCATTAATTATATCATCAGGATTATCAAACAGTGCTGCATATCCGTATAAAATTTTATCTTTCATCTATCAATGCTCCTTATGAGAAGGTTGAGAACCATCGACAACCGCTTTTACTTCTGCGATTGAAACGACTGGCAGGGCTTTCGTAAAGAGTAATATCCAGGTAAAAAAGAATCCAAAGCTTCCAATTAAGATCATAAAGTCAACCAAACTCGGTGTAAAATACTGCCAGCTCGAAGGCAAATAATCTCTCGACAAAGATGTAACAACAATTACAAATCGCTCAAACCACATGCCGATATTTACAAAAACAGCTATAACAAACATCACTGGAATAGTTCTTCTTATTTTTTTGAACCAGAATAATTGAGGTGCCAGAACATTACATGATACCATAATCCAGTAAGCCCATGCGTAAGGTCCAAAAGCTCTATTTATAAACGTGAACTGTTCAGGCTGAACTCCGCTGTACCATGCAATAAAAAACTCCATCGAATATGCATACCCGACCATCGAACCTGTAAGCAAAATTATTTTATTCATTCTTTCGAGTGTATCAATTGTAATAATATGCTCGTAATTGAAAATTTTTCTGACGAAGATCAGAACGTTCTGAACCATAGCAAAACCAGAGAAAACCGCACCGGCTACGAAATATGGCGGGAATATTGTAGTATGCCAGCCGGGTAAAATCGATACCGCAAAGTCGAAACTTACGATCGTGTGAACAGAGAGGACAAGTGGCGTAGCAAATCCGGCTAAAATTAAATAAACCATTTCGTAATGCTGCCAATGCCGGTTTGAAAATCTCCAACCAAGACTAAATATTGAATAAACTATTTTTTTTATTTTATTCGAAGTCTTTTCTCTTAAAGTGGCAAAATCCGGGATTAAGCCTACGTACCAGAAAATTAAAGAGACAGTGAAATAAGTTGAGACTGCAAAGACATCCCAGAGGAGTGGTGAAGTAAAATTAACCCAGATTGAGTGTTGATTTGGATAAGGGAAGAGATACCCAGCCAGCCAGGGTCTTCCTGTATGGATAAGAGGAAAGATTCCTGCAGTCATTACGGCAAATATGGTCATCCCTTCTGCAAAGCGAGCAATTCCTGTACGCCATTTCTGCCTGAGCAAAAAAAGAATTGCCGAAATTAATGTGCCTGCATGACCAATACCAACCCAAAAAACGAAATTCACAATTCCAAATCCCCACGCTACTGGAATTTGATTGCCCCAGGTTCCAATACCGTAATAAAAAGTCATAAAGAGACCAATAACAAACAGTCCAAGCATCGACAGCGTAATTGAAAGAGCAATATAAAACTTTTTATCTGGTCTGGTCTCCAGCGGTTTTGAAATTAAGTCGTCAAGGGACCTGAGCGGCGGTCTTCCTTCTATAACCGAAACTTCATGCGTATAGTCGACTGAACTCACTGAATTTCCTCCGTATGGATATTCCTTATTTTTGCTAAATATGAAATATTCGGTTTGACATTCAATATTTCCAGCACATGGTATGCAAGTTCGTGCTTTCTTAATTTTGCGATTTCAGAATTCGGATCATTTACATTACCAAATACGATTGCCTCGGAAGGACATGCTTGTTGACAAGCTGTTTGAATATCCTTTCCGTAGAATTCCTCGCCTCTGGCTATTGCATCGGAACGCGCTTCCATTATTCTTTGAATACAGAAAGTACATTTTTCCATTACACCTCTGGAACGCACTGTTACTTCAGGATTATTGACCAGAGAAGTTAATTCGTTTTCGTAATATGAATCGGCGAAATGATCTCTGTAGTTATAAAAATTAAATCTTCTTACTTTATAAGGACAGTTATTTGAGCAATACCTTGTACCAACGCAACGATTGTATACCATCTGATTCAAGCCATCAGGGCTATGATTTGTTGCATTAACAGGACATACATTTTCGCACGGCGCATTGTCGCAATGTTGACATAACATAGGCTGATTACTTACAATTGGCTCATCTGGTGTTCCGGAATAGTACCTGTCAATTCGAATCCATTGCATTTCTCTCCCTTTTGCAACCTGATCTTTTCCAACAACAGGCACATTGTTCTCGACACTACACGATGCTACACATACATTACAACCTGTACATTTATTAAGATCGATTGCCATAGCCCATTTTACACCGTCGTATTTATACTCTTCGGTAATGTTAAAGAGTTCGTGTTTTTCTTCATGCAAGAAATGATGATTTTTTTGGTACTGAGGTAGCGTCCCTTCCTGAATAATTTTTCTGATACGATGAAAATCTTTTACAAATGTATCGTCAAGTGAATGATGTTCCTGAGTTGAAGCTAAAGTGTATTTACCTTCAGCTTTCTTAATACTCACCCCCGTCAGTATGAAAGGTGAATTGTTTGAATTTTTTGTAAGGAATACCAATGGATTAAACCCAATTCCTTCACCTACAACTCCCACACTTTTTCTGCCATAACCTGCTTCGATGTGAAAAGTATCGTCACTCATGCCAGGTTGAATAAATATTGGCAGCTTAAGGCTCGTACCATTGTACGCAACTTCTGCCATATCGTTCATATCAAGATTCATTTTCTTAGCTGTTGCAGGAGATATCGATAAATAATTGTCCCAGGTTACTTTTGTTACCGGATGAGGTAACTCCTGCAACCAGCCGTTGTTGGCATATCTTCCATCGCCTACGAAATAACTTTCGGTAATAATTAATGTGTATTCCCCCTCCAGAATTTTAGCCTTCATGAGCTCATCGAGAGAACGAGTGTTATATTCAGGTTTATCAAAAATTTCATTAAATTCGACAAATCCATCGTGGAGAGCTGCATACCAGAATGCTTTGAAATCTGATGCAGGTTTAATTTTGTTATAAATTTCTTCTCTGCACGTTTCAGCAATAAAATCGCGGTACCTGCTGTCATTAAATTTATCTTTTATTCCTTCCGTCCATCTTAAAAGGATAGCCTCCTTCTGGCGTGTATCAAATATTGGTGCAATAACTGGTTGTTGTAATCCATAAACACCCTTACGCACATAGAAATCGCCCCAGCTTTCGAATTGAGTACTTTCAGGTAGCACATAATTACTCAGATCTGCAGTTTCACTTTTTGTACTTGTAATTGTAATTACTGTCGGAACAGATTTCAGAGCTTCATAGTAACCATAATCTAAGGGCAGATGAAAAACAGGATTTGTATCTAAATGAATAACCACACCGACATTCCCTGCCTTCATTTTGTCACATAATTCCTGTATGTCATTCATTCCCGATAGAGGCAGTAAATTTACAAACGAATATTTAGAGTCATATAAATCTGTATTATCCAAAATTTCATTCAATAAATTCACAGCCAGATGGATTTCGACAGCTAAATTACTTCCTGCATAGACGATAGATTTACCTCTATTGCTGTCCAGATCATCGATCAGTAGTTTTACCTTCTCATTATTCTTAAACTCTGCGAGGTCAAATTTATTGAGATACGATTCGAAGTAGGGAGGTAATTTAATTTTACTCCCCTTTTTATAGAGATTATTTACCAATCCCATTAAAAATTTGAATTGTTTAGTTGGGCTCAATCTCAATCTGTAATCGGCCATCATTCCGGTTACACTCATTCTGCTTTCAGCTACATACAACCTGTTAAGTTTACCGGTATTAACGATATTTCTACCCTGCGAAAATTTTCTTGTATTCTCGATGTAATTACCTTCATTGCCCAAAAAGTCGCCTTCGATACTTAAAATCACATCTGCCTTTTCCCAGAGAATTGCTGGATATTCATTCGTGCCGTAAGTAATTTCCCATGCCTTTTGGCGTGTCGTTTCATTGAAAAGTTGATAAGAATAAATTTTAGTAACAGGATATCTATTTTTAAAATTTTCCAGAACTCTTAAAGTGGAAGGGGATTTAATACTTCCAACAAAAAGAGCAATTTCTTTATTTTCATCCGAAGCTTTTTTCAAAGCATCAACTATTTCCGAATCGACTCTATTCCAGCTCGATTTTTTTCTATTAATCAGTGGATACTGAAGTCTTTCGGGATCGTATAAATTGTAAATCGAAGCCTGACCTTTAGCACAAACTTTACCGCGATTAATTGGATGTTCTGGATTTCCGTCCACTTTTATTGGTCTTCCTTCTCTTGTCTTAATCAACAAGCCGCATGCATTTGAGCAGCCTGCGCAGGAAGACGCATAGTAGTTTGCCTTTCCGAGAAGAAGATATTCTGGCTTTTTGTTATAGGGAACAATTTCCCCTTTATCGCGATAATCCGTACACGCAGTTGTGCCTATAGCAGCCGTTGCAGAAACGAGTGCAAGAAATTTTCTGCGTGATAGTTTCGTTAATTTACTAAGTTCAAAATCGTCCGTAACTCCTTCCATAAATTCGTTCTCTTTAATCTTACGTATATCGTCACTATCGTTATAGTCTTTTAAGCTTTTCCAGAAATCTTTTTTGTTCATGATTGAAAACCTTATTTTACTCTTTTAACAGCGTCTTTATGAATACTTACTTCTATTTTATTTTTACGCATAAACTTTAATAACTTTTTAGGTAGCAGACCGGCAACTAATCCTGCCAACGACAAAATGCCGAACGTTTCAAAAAATTTTCTTCTTTTATAAATTTTTTCCATTTGCTCTCCATTTATCTATGACATGCATAGCAATTTTCCGGACCGTTGTTCACCACTTTAAGATATGGTAAATTTTCATGTGGATTTCGATGGCAATCAAGACAGGCCGCCATGGTAAACTGCCTTACCTGGGAAATTTTTTCCATCTGAGTAACATCTCCGTGACAGCTTTCGCATTGAATTCCTTTGTTAACATGTACGCTATGGTTGAAATAAGCGTAATCGGGTACTTTATGAATTCTTTTCCACGGAATTGGTTTGTTTTCTTCGTAGTATTTTGTGAGTTTAATTATTTCGGGACTATCCTTGCGGGCATAAGTGTGGCAATTCATACAAATATTGACCGAAGGAATAGAAGCATATCTTGATTTCTCGACGCTAATATGACAATACTGACAATCGATTGCCATATCGCCTGCGTGTAGTTTGTGCGAAAAGTTGATCGGTTGTTCGGGTTTGTACCCAAGTCCGTCCCGTTCAGGACGAGAAACGTAATAGGTAATGATAAATGTTGAAATAATTACAAATAATGTCAGAGGCAACCGAACTTTTAGAAGATAATCCAAATATTTTTTTTTCATCAATGTCTCTGAAAGTAATAAGATATTGAGTATATTTATCTGAATTCAAGATTCAAATATACACAACAACAAGATTCCAACAAAAATTCATTTAAAATTATTTTTTTCGTTCAACTACAAAATGAACGAGCCCTGAGAGAGAATGCTTGGCGTTTGAGTCCTCGAAAATATCGAGACAGCTCAATGCCTTACGCGCGTATTCATTAGCTTTTTCTTCTGCGTAATTAATACCGTCGTATTTTTTTACAAATTCTATTACAGTATCGACGTCTAAATTTTTGCCTCCGTTTTTAATTAAGTTCAAAACGGATTTAGATTCATCTTTGTCGGCTTTACTTAATGCATATATCAAAGGCAAAGTAAGCTTTCTTTCTCGAATGTCGCCTGCAAGTGGCTTCCCAAGTATACTCGATTTGCCGATAAAGTCGAGAATGTCGTCGCGTATTTGAAAAGCAATGCCGAGGTATTCACCAAATTCATGCATGGCTTTTATTTTATTTTCGTCCTTCGTAGCAGCCATAGCCCCTATTTCACAACACGTCGACAATAGAGAGGCCGTTTTATCAGATATAATCCTGAAATAAGTAGCCTCGTCGTTATTGAGTTTTCTTGTCTTCCTGATCTGGAGCAATTCACCTTCCGACATTCTTTTTACAGTATTGGTAATTACTTTTAGAAAATCGTGGTCTTCATACTCAACTGCTAACATTAGTCCCTTTGCCAGCAGATAGTCTCCCATTAAAACTGCAATTTTATTTTTCCATATAGCATTGATCGACGGGAAATTTCGTCTCGTATCGGCGTTATCCACAACATCATCGTGCACCAATGTAGCCGTATGCAGTAATTCAACAAGTCCGGCACCTCTGTAGCTTCGTTCTGTAATACCTCCAGATATTTTGCTGGAAAGTAATACCAGAAGGGGTCGAATTTTTTTGCCCTTTTGTTTAAGGATATATTTTGTTACAAGGTCTACAATGCCAACATTCGATTTTAATGACTTTTTAAATACGGCATTGAATTCTTTTAGTTCTTTATCGACGCTGTGTATTATATCGGAAAGCGTATTTATGCTCAATTTTTCTTTTGGAATATTTTTGAGACTAAAATACTTATTTCATATAAGAAAACCAATGGAACTGCCAGAATAATCTGAGATACGGGATCGGTACCAGGAGTTAAAACTGCTGCGAGTATTAAAATTGCTACTATTGAATGTCGACGATAACGTCTCATTATGCCTGGATTTAGTATGCCAATTTTGGTCAGGAAAAATGAAAGCATTGGAAGTTCGAAAACCAATCCGGCACCTATAATTACGCTCAGGATAATCGAGAAGTACTCGTCAATTGCAAAATTATTTTCAATCGCCTCGGAGCCAAATTCCGCTGCAAATTTCAGCGTCAATGGCAGCATTACAAAATATGCAAATACGACGCCCGCAAGAAAACAAAATGTGGTAAAGAGAACTATCGATGTAATATATCTTTTTTCATTTTCCTTTAATGCCGGAGCAATGAATTTCCAGAATTGGTAAACAACGTTCGGAAAACTGATTATCAAGCCAACGATTATCGCTACCTGAAAATATAAAAATAATTGTCCGAACGGTTTTAAATTCTGGAGTTTTATATTTGACTGACGCGCGGGCAACAAAAGAATGCCGTCAATAATAAAATCAATAAATACCCACGCGATTATTGTTCCAATTAATATTCCAATCAAAGAGTAAATTATTCTCCACCTCAATTCTTCGAGGTGTTCCAGAAAAGTCATTTCGACTTCGCCAGACGCGTATTCATCATTCCGGAGTTTTGTATCTTCTGCCACTTAACTAACCGTTTATTAATTCCGGATAGAGCGGAAATTTCGAGCAAAGTTCTTTAACTTCTGAGTTAATGCGATTTAATTCATCTTCGTTATCCGCATTTTTAATTGCCCTGTCGATAAACGAAGCAATCATCTTCATTTCATTTTCTTTCATACCTCGCGTAGTAACAGCTGGTGTGCCAATTCTAATTCCGCTGGTCACAAATGGACTTTTCGTATCGAAAGGAATCATATTTTTATTGACCGTCATGCCAGCTATTCCAAGGGCATTCTCAGCTTTTTTGCCGCTGATATTTTTACTGGATAGATCGATAAGCATCAGATGATTATCCGTTCCGCCCGATACAACTTCGTATCCTAAACTCTTTAATTCTGCGGCAAGAGTTTTTGCATTCGAGATTACCTGTCGAGCATAGATTCCAAACGAATCCTGAAGAGCCTCGCCAAATGCAACCGCTTTTGCCATAATAACGTGCATTAGAGGTCCGCCTTGAATGCCTGGCATCACCATACCGTCGAATATTTCGGACATCATTTTTAGCCGATCGCCTTTGAGAGTTTTAATACCCATTGGATTTTCTCTGTCTTTTCCGATCAGTATGACGCCACCGCGAGGCCCTCTTAAAGTCTTATGAGTAGTCGAAGTAACAACGTCGCAGTAAGGAAGTGGATTGTTGAGCAAACCCTTTGCAATAAGACCTGCCGGATGCGCCATGTCGCACATTAAAAATGCACCCACTTTATCTGCAATTTCCCGGAATTTTTTGTAGTCCCAATCCCGCGAGTAAGCACTTGCACCTGCAACAATCAATTTTGGTTTCTCTTTTTTTGCAATATCTTCAATAATGTTATAGTCGAGAAGTTTAGTTTCCTTACTTAAAGTATATGAAACAGCATTATAAATTTGTCCGGAAAAATTGACCGGGGATCCGTGCGTAAGATGCCCGCCCTGGTCGAGGCTTAAACCAAGAATTTTATCTCCAGGCTTAAGAAGAGCCATAAATACCGCCATATTTGCCTGAGAACCGCTATGAGGTTGAATGTTAACATATTCAGCACTGAACAACTTTTTCAACCTTTCACGCGCTAAGTCTTCTGCCATATCGACATATTCACAGCCACCGTAATATCTTTTACCGGGATAACCTTCTGCATATTTATTAGTCAGAACAGATCCCGTAGCTGCTAAAACTGCCAGACTGACAAAGTTTTCAGAGGCAATTAATTCGAGATTATTTACCTGTCTTCCAATTTCTAGATTTAATATTTTTGAAATCTCTGGGTCATTAGTAAGATAATTAAGCATAAATTTTTCCTAACTTTTTTTTAACACACAAATATAAAGCTTTCCTTTCGGTTAAACTAACATTAATTTGAACTGCGTTAGAAACAGTAGAATTGCTTAAGAATAAAAAAAATGCCGCCCCATTTTACGAGGCGGCAATTAATTTTTTAGTTTGTGAATATTTTACGGAACCTGAATTGACCTATCGATCCAAGCATAGCAGGGACCTTCAATTTTGATAACGTCGCCAGATTTAAGTTTTCTGAAGAAATAGTCCTCTTTTGTGGGGACTGAATTTTGTAAAGCTTTAATACGATCTACTGCTATGGTAGCGTATTGCCCGCCTAAAGAAGCTGCTTTTCTATAAGTATCGACTGCTAATTGATAAACACACTTAGCCATAAAATCGTAGTCGCATGAACGAGCAGCTTGTTCATACAATTGAGCTTCGATAAGATAAGGATAGTCCCATTGAGGATCGATTTTCAACGCTCTCTGCAGATAAGTTCTGGCTACAGAAAGCTGGTCCAATCTTTTATAAATCAAAGCAAGATTAACATAATTTTCTTTTCCGTCGGGTTGAAGTTCAATTACCTTTTTATAAGCGTTAATTGCTTTGTCGGTCTTATCGAGTTTATCATAAACGCTTGCAAGTTGTTTCCAGTAATTAATTACATCAGGAGATTTTTGTGTTAAAAATTCAAGCGGCTCAACAGCTTTTTCGTAATTCTGTGCTCTCATGCAGGTTGAAGCATATTTCCAGGCTTTTTCAAGATTTTCCTTGTCGAGTTCCCACGACTTTTTAGTAATTTCAACCAGTTCATCAATATTTTCAGCAATCGATTCTAATTTCTGTATCCAGACAGGATTATCAGGCTCAGCTTCAGAAAGTTTGGAATAAAGGTCTAATGCTTTCAACTTATATCCATTTTCATCAGTTGCATTTTTGATATAAAGTACTCCGAGTCGATCTTTATAAAACGCAGGTAATTCAGGGTCTTTAGCAATCGCTTCTTCGTAGATTGGGATAATCTTGTCGCTGGATTCGTTTGCCCATACTTCCATAACGTAAGCTTTACGGGCTAAATAATACCCTGCAAGATCCGTTTCATATTGAATAGCTTTATCGTAGAAGTAATAGATTGTGTCTGTAAGCGCTCTCTTTTCTTCATCGGTAGCATTTGTACTATCGTGCAAGTACCAGAGTGTTTCTTCCATTTTGGGAAATATTTTGTATTTAAGAAATTGCGTTGGGTCTTCATTGATCACCTTCCACCCGAAAGGTGCAGCGCTGACATAATCTTTATTCTTGTGGTATTCGTAGAATAAGGAAAAATTAGCCATCAATTGATTCTGGGCATATAATGAAGAAACGCCTAAAAGATAGGTCATTATCAGCAAATATTTTAAGTGTTTCAATTTGTAAATCCCCTAATTTGTTTTCTATTATCTATCTTGTCTAATAAACCAGATTTCTCCGATACTTAAACTTACTGAAAATTTATAAATATTTTCGAGTAATAAATTATTATCTTTAGTACCCCGTCGACCATACTGGAACGCAAAGTCAAGTCTGTTTGCTACATCCAGAGGGATCGAAAATCCAGTATAAATTGAAATCTGATTGATTCCTTCTCCGTTAATTTTATATTGAGATTGTTCGTAGCTTAAACCAAGACGGAGCATTACCAGTTCCCAGAAGCGGCTTGATCGAACGTCGGATTTTCTGTATTCAAATCCGAGACTGTATTTATTTATGTCCTGCATCACATCGGATCTGAGATTGTTATGCGTAAAATCGCTAAATGATTGATGAAAATAATCGACAAGTATACGGTAATCGTTTTTCAGTAAAAAAGAAATACCTGCGCCGTAACGGACGGGAAATTTTTCCGATATTGTTCCTTCAGAAGAAGTTACTGTCCCGATTACGGTAGTGGCACTATTGACACTATCAACTTTAACATTGACTGGACTGGAGTAAAAAGCTCCCAATCGCAGGTCGCTGAAAATATTCATTCCCAAAACTTTCGATAAATTTTGCGAAATTGCACCTATTGTTAATCCAGCTGCAATATAACTATACTCGTCCGAAAAAGAACCATTTATTAAGTCTTCGTTTGATGTAAAATCAATTGAAGTTGTTCTTGAGATCTTTCCATTATAATAATCGAGCGAAAAACCTAAGGCAGTTCCAGATGGAAGCTGATAAGTTCCGCCTATCATTACTTTCGAAATTCCGCCTTTGCCTTCATAATCGGTCGTATATCCGCCTACAATTGAAGAGTCGGTTACCACTCTAAGCTTGTAATCGACGTTCGAATACGGAACAATTCCAGCAACGAGGCTCATTCCATATTTCTGATAAACCGGGAATCCAAGCATGAATCCCGGAATGATTAAATCAGAGTGATAAACTGATGAACTATTCGAAGCAATATTGTTGCCGTGATAAACAACACCGGTTTCGAAGCGCGTAAATTTGAGGGCAGACCATCCTGCTGGATTTATAGAGCTGAGATAATCAATATCTTTCAGGGCTATTCCGAGTTCACCAATTGACATTCTACGTGCATCATAGCTAAAAAATAAATCACCTATTCCAAACCGTGAATAAACCGAACCACCTGATGCATGTGAAATAAACGGCAAAATTAATATTATAAAAAAGCCAATGAATATTCTTTTCATAAACTATCTACTCTTTAAATAAGTAATTTTTAGTTTCGGACGGGTGTCGGCATTCACTGAGTGGGTGCCATGAATCCAGATTGTTGCAAGCGATTCTTTTTCGTCCGCAAGATATAATTCGAGTCCCTGATTTGTGTAAGAAGTATCGGAAATCCATTTCTGAACAATCCAGGCAATATCTCCCGAGAATTTATTGCCACTCCTCGATAGAATTGTCGTGATTGTACTGTCGGATGTATAAGTTTTTTTAGTACTGTCCCCCAGCACTTTAACTATAATTGAATCGGAAGCCGGTTCGCCATCAAAAGTTTTTAATTCATCTACATATAACTCAAGTTCTGCTTTGTTAATAATTATATTCTTAGGCAATACAGCAAGGTCAAAATAGAGGAAGCCTCTATTGAACAAACCGCCCTGTAATACGATGTCGTTGTCCGACGTTTCCGGTTCGCCCTTAATGGCATGTAGATCCATAGATGGAAGCGTCGATAGAGTATCCGTTACTTCATTTCTACCATACATAATTGTCAAAGATGGCAGGTCGGAATCCGTAAAAAGTTGATATGCATTAAAACCTACAATCCTCTGAGTATCATGAGTGGGCTTTATCAGAATTCCATAATTAGGTTCGGCAGAGTTTGAATCCACACTGAACTTAATCCATTCGAGAACTACGGAAGGGTCAATTTTAAAGGCAATCGATGTATCGTCGATTGCTTTTTCGTATGCAATATCCCGGGATTCATACTGTAACAAGTTGAGACTGTCGGTATTAAAACTTGCAGTACTCCAGCTGCTGGTTATACGGTGAACAGTAAAGTTGAATGGCAGGGATTTACCGCCGAGATAATACTTCAACTTTACGTAAATTGAAGCTTCGGCGATGTTCAGATTATTCTCCTTTACCAAAGTAATAACGGAGTCGGGCAGTGAAAATTCATATCTCAGCAGTGCCTGAGCTTCATATTTATCGTTCTTACCCAAAAGTAATTTGCTGGCTACACCCAGCGACAAATTGCGCTGAAATGTATATGAATTCAGTCTCACATTAACGGAATCGGTGTCAAACTGGTGAAATGAAAGAGTGGCATCATCTTTTATTAAATCGTATCCCACGGAGGTCGGATCCTGATTACATGAAACCAACAAAAATCCGAAGATAACTGGAATAATCAGTTTAATTTTACTTAGCAATTATTATCCTCCTCAAAACTTTGGGTAATAAATTTGTTGATTTCATAAAAATCAGTGGCTACAAAATTGGGTTTTTTACCGTCATTAATCAAGTTTTCAATCTCCGTCTTACAGTTTTCATTTGCAATCAATATTGTTTTAATTTTGGCATTGATACCGGCTTCAATATCGCTTGCTCTGTCGCCAATCATAAAAGATTTCGAAAGATCAATATTATGATCTTTAGCAGCTTGTAAAATCATAAACGGAGAAGGTTTCCGACAATTTGATTTTTCTGGTGGGTCAAAATCGGGATGATAAGGACAATAGTAGATGGCATCAATAACCACACCGCATTGTTCGAGTAAATCTTTCACTCTTTTGTTAACCGCTTCGACCTCTTCAATGGTCATCAGTCCCTTTGCCACACCAGCTTGATTTGAAATTATAATCAGTTTGAAACCAAATCTCTCTTTGAGATTTTTCAGGTTCTCGGCAACACCTTCAATCAAACGGACTACATCCGGGTCGCGTATGTAACCCGGATCATGATTTATTGTTCCATCTCGATCCAGAAATAAAGCAGGTCGCATTAATCAATTAACTTTTTATAAAGTTCAACATATTTTTTAGCCGAACTCAGCCAGCTGTAATCCCCTCTCATCCCAATCTTCATCAATTCCGTCCACAATTCTTTGTTTTCATTATAAAGTTTAAGAGCTCTCTTTACGGCTCCGAGTAAATCGGTTACAGTATATTTTTCAAATACAAACCCGTTTCCGGTTTTTGTCTTTTCATCAAATTGAATAATTGTATCTGCCAGACCACCGGTTTTGTGCACAATCGGAACTGTGCCATACTTAAGACTATAAAGTTGATTGAGTCCACATGGCTCGATTTTCGACGGCATTAGGAACATATCGGCGCCAGCTTCGATTAAATGAGCAAGGTCTTCGTCGAATCCGACGAAACACGAAAATTTACCTCGGTATTTTGTCGCAACATCACTGAAAAATTTTGTATATTTTTTATCGCCTGTTCCCAGTAATACCATCTTAATATTTAGTTTCATCAATTGAGGAAGAGCTTTCTGAAGTAGATCCATTCCTTTTTCATCCGTCAGACGCGAGATTACTCCAATGATTGGAACGCTTTCTTCATATTCAAAGCCGAAATTTTCCGACAATATTCTTTTATTTTCTTTCTTATTGTCGAGTTTTTTGATAGAGTACTTCTGGGGTATTTTTGTGTCTTTTTCCGGGTCCCAGATCAATCTGTCGATACCATTTACGATTCCCAATAAATCTTTACTTCTTTTTTTAAGATAGTGATTCAAACCTGCACTGTTGATCTTTGACGTTGTCAATTCCCTGGCATAAGTTTCACTTACTGTATTTATTTTGTCTGCAAATAAGATACCGCCTTTTAGAAAATTAACTTTGTTATTGTGGAACAATCCCTCTTCGGAAGCCAATTTTTCAGGTAATCCTGTTTTTTCGAATGAGGAGAGAGGAAATTCCCCCTGCTGAAATATATTGTGGATTGTAAGTAAAGTTTTAGTAGATGAAAATTGCGGCTCGTCTTTATAAATTGTTTTCATATAAACAGGCACCAGACCACTCTGCCAGTCGTTACAATGGATCACGTCAGGAGTCCATCCGAGCTTGAGCATCAGTTCGAATACAGCTTTTGCAAATAATATAAAACGCTCGTCATTGTCAGGAAATTCTTCGCCGGTAATCGGATCGGCATAAAGACTGTGACGATTCCCGAAATATTCGGGATTATCAAGAAAATAAATTTGTACGCGTGCCTTTGGTCCCACTAAAAATGAAGATCTCAGCGAAAAAACGACATCTTTATCGGCAATCTTAACCGTAATATCCTTTAATCTAACCACCTCGTGAATCTTAAATTTTCGTTCGTCAATTGCACCGTATTTGGGCAATATAATACGAACGTCGTGACCCATTTCCTGTAAACGCTGGGGGAGCGCAGAAGATACATCGGCCACACCACCAGTTTTAACAAATGGGACTGCCTCAGGGGTTACAAAAAGGATTTTAAACGTTGAAGGCATTTTGGTAAGATCCTTTTTTTTATTTTCGAAAAATACGAAATATTATGCCCTTTAACAAAAATTAGAAATAGACGACTTTATTCTATATATTAATTCAAACAAAAATTAAGGTATTTTTTGGTGAATCTTTTAATCAAAAATCCAGATCAGATTGTTACTGTTAATACATCTGGACAAAACTCAAAATCGGGCAAGCGAATGAATGATCTGGATATTTTGACAGGACATTCGATTTATATTGAAGACGGATGGATAAAAGATATACTGCCGAACTCATCGCTCTCTCGAATTAATGCAGACGAAATAATCGACGCCGAAGGTTTATTGGTTTTGCCCGGTTTTGTTGAATGCCATACGCACAGCGCTTTTGCCGGAAATCGTTCAAAAGAATTCTTGATGCGATTATTGGGCAAATCCTATGAAATAATTGCCGAAGAAGGTGGAGGTATTATTTCAACTGTAAATTCAGTAAGACGGGCTTCGCACGATGAATTAATTCGACTCCTTTCTCCCCGAATAAAAAAATTTATTTCTCAGGGAATTACAACCCTCGAAATAAAAAGCGGATACGGCTTGAGCTATTACGACGAAATTAAACTTTTGCAGGTAATAAATTACTTCAAAAAAAATTCACAGATTGATATTATTCCCACATTTCTCGGAGCTCATACTTATCCACCTGAATACAAAAACGATCATTCGGCGTACTTGAAATTAATCACCGATGAACTTTTACCTTATATCAGCAAAAATGCTCTGGCGGATTTTACAGATGTATTTTGCGAAAAAACAGCTTTCAGTCCAGAAGAAACTGATTTAATTTTTAAAAAGGCAAAAGAGCTGGGATTTAAACTGAGACTTCATACCAATCAATTTCACAGCATAGGTGGAATCGAAGTGGCTCTTAAACATTCGGCCTATTCGGTTGATCATCTCGAAATAGTTGATGATAATGAGATCGATAAAATTGCAAATTCAGAATTAACGGCTGTTTTGCTGCCTGGAGTATCTTTTTTTCTTGACTATAATTACGCTCCCGCCAGGAAATTAATCGATCGTAACGCTACGGTTGCATTATCAACGGATTTTAATCCAGGCAGTTCGCATATTGCCGATTTTCATTTTATTATGAGTCTGGCGGCATTAAAAATGAAAATGTCAGTCGAAGAGATAATTTCTGCCACTACAATTAATGCAGCAAAAGCAATTGGAATGAACAACCTTCTCGGTAGTATTGAAATTGGAAAACAGGCTGACTTTGCCTTATTGAAAGCAAAAGAAATTTCTGAAATAATTTATAGTATCGGCAATAATCTAAACGTAATGACCATTAAGAAAGGGAAAATAATATATAAACGCGAAATGGAGTAATCATGAAAATTATTGAATGCGTTCCCAATTTCAGCGAAGGGAAAAACCAGATAACTTTTGAAGCAATAAAATCGGCAATCGATTCGACAAAAGGAGTAAAGTTATTGAATCTCGAGCCGGATGAAGATTATAATCGGGTAGTTGTAACCATGGCAGGCACAGACGAGGGAATTCTCGAAGGAGCAGTCAATGCGAGTATAGCTGCAGCAGAACATATTGATATGAGATATCACAAAGGCGAACATCCAAGAATCGGAGCTATCGATGTCGTGCCGTTTATTCCCATTTCCGACAGTACTATGGAAGAATGTGTAAAAATATCTGAAAAGTATGCTGAAATTATTTCAGAAAAACTAAACGTCCCGGTCTATCTCTACGAATATTCAGCACGCAAACCTGAAAGACAAAATCTTGCTAACATTCGAAAAGGTGAATATGAAGGACTCGAAGAAAAATTAAAAGACCCTGAATGGCAGCCTGACTACGGACCAGCAGTCTTTAATCCAAAATTGGGAGCAATTGTAACGGGTGCTCGCTTTTTCCTTATTGCTTATAATGTAAACATCGATTCCACTGATTTATCTTATGCAAAAGAAATAGCCGAAGTATTGAGAGAAAGCGGCTATCCAAAACGCGACAAAAATGGCAACATACTCAAAAAAGATGGCAAAACCATTAAAGTTCCTGGCAGATTAAAATCAGTTAAAGGGATGGGTGTTGCACTCGAAAAATTTAATTTGACTCAGGTTTCTATGAATCTTACTAATTACAAGGTTACCCCTCTCCATGTAGCTTTTGAAGAAGTTAAAAAGGAAGCAAACCGCTTAGGAGTCAAAGTAAAAGGGAGTGAAATTGTCGGTCTTGTTCCTAAAGAAGCTCTCTTAATGGCAGGAAAATTTTATACAAAGGACAAAACCAATAACGAAAGAGATCTAATCAATGCGGCAATTGAAAATCTCGGTCTGAATTATTTAGCCCCCTTCAAGCCCGAAGAAAAAATTATCGAATACATGATATAAAAAAAGGAAATTTTAATATGGATATTAAAAAAACAATTGAACAATACCTTGATGAAATTGCATCTTCATCTCCAACTCCTGGTGGAGGAAACGTAGCTGCATTTTGTGGAGCCCTCGCTTCGAGTCTCGGCATTATGGTTTGCAATTTAACAATCGGGAAGAAAAAATATGCCGACGTAGAGAAAGAAATCGAAGAGACAAAAGATAAGCTCAGCACTTACCAGAAAAACTTTTTAATTCTGGCTGAGAAGGACAACGAAGCATTTAACAAAGTTATGGAATCTTATAAACTTCCCAAAGAAAATGAAGAACAGGCTGAGACAAGAAAAAAAGAAATTCAGAATGCAACACTCGAAGCAGCTGCTATTCCGATGGAAGTTTTAAAAAACTGCTCAGCTGTTTTTATTCATATTAAGACCGTGGCCGAGAAAGGGAACCGGAATTCAATATCGGATGCGGGCGTTGCAGCTACACTTATAGGCGCAGCAGCCAATGGAGCTTATTTAAATATTTTGATCAATTTAGGCTCGCTCGATAATAAGACAATTGCACACGAAATTCTTAAAAGTGCCAATGCTTTACTCGACGATGTTAATCATAACGTAAGATTAATAACCAACATTATTAAAGACTCACTCACTCTATGAGAAAAATTTCTGTTTTACTCATAATACTATTTATAAACTATGGGTATACAGCTCAAACGGTTTTACCGGGAATCGATGTGTTGGTCAGAGACAATTTTCGCGAGCTATCGGGAAAACGCATCGGCCTGATTACTAATTCCACAGGAGTCAATAAAGACTTAATCTCTACTGTAGATATTTTTCTCAATACAGAAAAGATTAATCTAAAGGCAATTTTTACACCCGAACACGGACTACGTGGCAGTAAAAGTGCAGGGGAATATATCAGCTCGGAGGAGTATAAAAATATAAAAGTATTCTCGCTCTACGGCGAGACCAAAAAACCGACCAAAGAAATGATGGAAGAAATTGATATCCTTGTTTATGACATTCAGGATGTAGGTCTGCGTTCTTACACTTACATTACTACACTTGGAATGGCGATGGAAGCAGCGGCAGAAAATAATATCGAATTTGTAATTCTCGACCGCCCAAATCCGATTAATGGTCATAAAGTCGAAGGCCCACCGCTCGATACACTCTTCCAATCATTTGTTGGATATTTCCCGATACCCTATGTATACGGACTGACACCAGGTGAACTTGGGAGTTTTATAAACGAGGAAATCCTTAAACCGAAAGGTAAAAAATGCAATCTGAAAATAATTCCAATGGAAGGCTGGAAGCGAACAATGAATTATAACGAAACAGGATTATTATGGGTCCCCACTTCAAATCACGTCCCCGATTCCGATACCCCATTTTATATGGCTGCTTCAGGCATACTGGGAGAACTCAACGTAGTTTCGATCGGAGTTGGCTATACGCTCCCTTTCAGGACATTTGCAGCTGAATGGATTGATCCAGATCTACTCGCCGATAAGATGAATGCCCTCAACTTAAAGGGAGTTAAATTTCGGCCTATTTCTTACAAACCCTATTATGGTAAATGGAAAGATGTGGTACTCAACGGTGTACAATTTTATATTACTAATAAAGACGCAGCGAATTTATTGTTAGTCCAGTTCTATTTTATGCAAGTTCATAACGAACTGTATCCCGATAAAAATCTTTTCGCTCTCGCCGATTCTTCACGAATTAAAATGTTCGACCTGGTTATGGGTACCGACAAAATAAGAAAAGCATTTATAAAAAATTATAAGGTGGAAGACATTAAAGAGTTATTAACTGAAGGATTGGATAGATATAAGAGTGTAATTAAGAAATACTGGATTTATAAATAATTATTTACAATATAAATTAATACCTCCAACAGGCCAACGTGCTCTCAGATTTAATGTATCCGGATAATAACTGAATTTCTCAGCATATCTATACGGCTTAATACTTCCATAAGAATAGCTACCGTTACCGTCTGAATCGACAAAGTTCCACATTACGTATTTACCAGGTATTACTTTGTTTATTTCGAATTTATTAGCTACAGCTTTTTTAATATAATTTTTTCCCGTGTCGACACTTTTTAACACGATATAAATATTCGAACTGTCTCTATTAGATATGACGTTTCCAGATACAGCAGAAAATTCAAGTTCATTTGCCGTTGTAAAATTTACCGAGAGAACTGAATCGGCTTTATTTCCTTGCAGATCGGTTATTTTACTCAGATTGATTTTCAATTCATATTCGGATGCCTGACGAAGTCTCGATTTGAGGATTATATTGAAAGCCGCATCGTCTATTTTTTCGAGTCGATATGAGAAACTATTACCTTTTTTATCGGAGACAACAATAAAACTATCGGGGAAAGCAAAACCTTCGTCGAAAGTGCATCTAATTACAGGATTTTCATAATCGATTTTATTTTCCGGATAAACGCCTTCGATACCGATAAATGCGGGGGCTGAGGTATCTTCCTTAGAAATTGGCGTTATTGGAATAATATCACGTGTATTCAAATTGCCATTTAAATCGGGAATATTTTCCGCTACGAGAAAAGTTTTACCACTTTTAGGCAATGTGTCCTGCAAGGAAATATAAAATTGATTTTTCTTCCCTTTCCCTTTATAAAAGAAGCGCGGATCAAATCTCTTTTCTGTCAGCGAATCGACTAAATAAAAATTAGTGGAGTTTATCTTAGTGCTATCAACTGATTCGTTAAATTCTATTAAATACCGATAACTATCTATAGCTCTGGCATCGGATAATTTGGGAGGGATTGTGTCGCCCAAAGTTAACATAAAATCGAGATCGTTAATTTCCTTATTCCCCTCGTCGATTATAACTCTTTTAAATTGTACGCCGTAATAATCATCATTAATTTGATATTTCAGGTCGTTCAGTTTATCTTTAATCGCTATTACATCATATTCACCATTACTCAGTCCGAGTAGCATGTAACGCCCATTCTTGCCAACTTGAGAAATATAATCGGGTTCTTTCATAGAAAGATCTTCCGTCCCTGCGTTGTGTTTAAATGCTAAAATCATAACGCCGGAGGGATTGTCATCGTAGACTTTCCCGGCAACTTTTCCAACATCAATTGTATTGCCAGTTGAGAAAGCAAACGTATAAGGCTCGAGCATTTTATTTCGGCTATTATAGTCCTCAACTTCAGCTCCAATTGTAATCGTATAGGTCGTATTCCTCCTAAGTGTATCCCTCAATTCGAGTCGTAATGTTGTACCACTCCACCTGTATTTAATGGGATATTTCAGAGGTGGGGAAACAAAGATGGCATTACGCACAGAACTTTTATTAATGTATTCGCTAAAAGTAACCTCGATTGAATTTCCATTAAAATTTGTGGAGCCTGGTGGAGGATTGACTTCGACTACAGACGGCGGCATTGTGTCTTCGGGTCCACCTCCTGGAGGTAGTTGATTGGCGCAGCTTTGCAAGAAGATGAAGATCAGTAATACTATTAATTGTTCTGACTTCTTCGCCATTGTCTGTATTCCAGTACGTTTTGTTCGTGTTCACTTGGAGTGGAAGCAAATTTATGACCACCATTGCCATCTGCTACAAAATAATAATAATTATGCTTCTCCGGATAAAGTGCAGCCATTATTGCATCTTTGCCGGGATTATTAATGGGTCCTGGCGGTAAACCAGGATATTTATATGTGTTATATCTCGAATCGATTTCCAGATCTTTATAATAAACTTTTTTATTTTTTCTGTGGCGTATTAAAAATTGAACTGTCGGGTCGGCTTGCAGCAGCATTCCTCTTTTCAAACGGTTATGATAAACTCCCGAAATTGTTTTGAACTCTGAGAAATTATTAGACTCTGCATCGATTATCGAAGCGAGTGTAAGAATTTCATGTTTATTCATTCCTAATTCTTTCATCCGTTTTTGAACTTCAGGTTTATTGAACAAAGTGTCCATTTCCGATTTTAATTTTCTTAATATTTCTTCTGCCTCGCTCGCAGGATAAAAATAGTATGTTTCAGGTAAAAGATAACCCTGGAGAGAATTAATATTTTCATCAAGTCCAAGTGACCTCAAAAACGACCTGCTCCTGCTGAGTTCCATCACTTTTGCCGAATCAATATTCAATTCCTTTTGTAGAAGTGATGCCAGATCTTTCATCCATATTCCTTCTGGAATAGTAACCCTTATCTGCGTAGCTTGACTGGCATCGATAAAAAGTTCAATCAGGTCGAGATAACTTAACCCGTTGGGAATTTTATATTTACCGGCTTTAATTTTCTTATCGGCTCCATAAATAAATGCCGCCACTTTTATGTTGAATTTACCCTTAATAACTTTTTTTGAATAGAGCGAATCGATAACTTGATTAAGGGTAGCACCTCTGGGAATTATTAATTCTATAGGTTCATCTGATTCGTAATAATTTGGCGAAAAGAATGTGAAAATAAACACAGAGAGCACAAAAGCAAAAACGCCGGCGATAAGATAAATTTCATTGTTCGAAAAGTATTTATTCAGGTTTATTTTTTGCATTAATCTGCACTCTTGTATTCTTTAATGAAAGGATTTTCTTTTAAACCGGGATAAGCATTAAAGTCAAAGTTGAAACGGTAGCCACCTTCATAAAGCTTCATACCTCTGTAAGCAATCATGGCGGCGTTATCCCCACAAAAATCTATCGACGGAACAATAAATTTTTTATTGTATTTCTTAGCCATTTCATTCAATGTATTCCTCAAATGGATGTTTGCTGCAACACCTCCCACTAGTGAAAGTGATTTAGGATTAAATTCACTTATTGCCACTTCCGTCTTTTCTGCTAGTGCTCTAACTGCTGCACTCTGAAATGAAGCTGCAAGTAATGGTAACTCTTCAATCGGTACGCGCCCGACACCGCCGTATTGTTTTTCGATAAACCGTAATACAGCAGTTTTCAATCCACTAAACGAAAAATCGTATTTATTTTTACAGCGTGATACAGGGAAATCAATTAATTCGCCCTTATACATTTCCGCATACTTTTGAATCATTGGTCCTCCAGGATAACCAAGTCCCAGCATTTTCGATACTTTATCGAATGCTTCGCCTGCGGCATCATCAATTGTAGTGCCAAGTTTTATTATTTCATAATCGCTTTTAACTAGCAATAATAAAGTATGCCCACCCGAAACAACCAGACAAAGATACGGGAAGTCAGGTTTTTCCTCCATCAGGAATCCTGAAAAAATATGTCCTTCAATATGATTGACCGGAATAAAAGTTTTGCCCAGTGAATATGCCAGTCCTTTGCCAAAAGTAAGTCCCACCAATAGAGCTCCTATCAATCCAGGTCCCGCAGTTGCTGAGATAACATCCAGCTCATCGAGCTTCAAGCCTGTTTTATCGAGTGCTTTATTAATTAAAGGCATTAAAATTTGTAAGTGCGCGCGGCTCGACAGTTCAGGGACAACTCCACCGTAGTTAGTATGAAAATCTTGGGACGAAATTAAATTTGCCATTAGTCTCCCGTCGGAAATAACGGCAACCGATGTTTCGTCACAGGAAGTTTCGATTCCTAAGATATTCATCTTGATACCGTATTTGGCATAAAAATACTTTTTGTTATATACCAGGCAACCATCGGATTTTCCTGCAAACGTCTGATCGAATAGTTATACCAGTGTTTCCCGAACGGAACATATATTCTAATTGTGTCTCCATTGGAATTAATACGGTCTCTTAATTTTTCTTTAACTCCGTATAGCATCTGGAATTCATATTTTTCTTTTCCAATGTTTTTATTATTAATCATCTCATATGCTTTATTGACGAGGTAATCGTCGTGAGTAGCAATTCCTACATAATTTCCGTTGTCCAGTAAATATTCGAGTATTCTCAAATAATTATTGCGAATTTCTTCTTTGCCTTTATAAGCTATTTCATCCGGCTCGATATAAATTCCTTTACAAAGTCGATAATTAGCATCTTTCATCTCGGGTTGTTTGATATCATCCATTGTTCTTTTGAGATAAGCCTGGATAACAATACCAACATTGGAATATTTTTCTTTTAATTTTCTGTAGACATAAAAAGTATCGTCAGTAGTGGAAGAATCTTCCATATCGATTCTTAAAAAATTATTATAAAGTCGGGCTCTCTCGGCTAACTCGGCAATTTGTTCATAACAAAATTCCCTGTCGATATTGAGTCCCATCTGTGTCGGCTTAACTGATATATTCGATTTCAATTTGTGTTTTTCGATAGCATCCAGTACTTCGAGATATTCTTTTTTTGCCAGAATTGATTCTTCCTTGTTTGTAACCGATTCACCGAGTACGTCCATAGTTGCAACAATCCCTTTGGAGTTAAGTTCTTTAACGACTTTTACACCATCGACTAATGATTCGCCGGCGATATAGCGATTCGCAAATTTGCGTACTACTGCTTTTGGCAGCAGCTTTACAAATTCAACAATTGTACGATTAATGGGATTCACTTTTTCACCTTTATGATTGTGTCATTGAAATCAGTTTAAGAATAAAATTCAATTTCTCTTGTAAATCTTCAATCGTTGAATTGTTTTCAATCACAAAATCGGCTTTAGATTTTTTAATTTCGTCTTTCATTTGATAATTCATCCTTCTGATGATATCTTCTTTAGTCATTCCCTTTTGCATTGCCCTTTTTATTCTCAGTTTTTCTGGTGAATAAATAAGGATAACATAATCGAATAAATCCTCCATATTAGCTTCGTACAAAAGAGCAGATTCCACAAATACAATATCATGTTTATTAAAATATTTTTCAGCCAGATTTAAAGTTGCTTCGATGGTTGGTGGATGAACTATTGAGTTGACCTGGGACAGTAACTCATCTGAATTGAAGATTTTTTCAGCAAAAAATTTTGTATTTAATTCTCCATTTACATAAATATCGTTTCCCAACAGGCGTATTAATTTTTCTTTAATAGAGTGGTCATTTTTCATCAGGTCTTTGGCAAGTAAATCGGAGATAATAACGGGAAAGCCTTTCGATTCAAGAAATTTGCAGGCAACCGACTTGCCAGCTCCAAGTCCCCCGGTAATGCCAATCAGTAATTTATCTTTCACAAGAATTCCGGTGATAACTGTAACAATAAAGGCTGCATTATAATCCTCATACAAGGATTATAAAGCAGCCGTCTAATTTATTTAGCGTATGCAATTTTTCTTACTTCTCTTATAACAGTAACTTTAATTTGACCAGGATATTCCATTTCTTCTTGAATTTTTTGGGCAATTTCGTAAGAGAGCCGATCGGCAAGAGTATCGTCCACGTGGTCGGGTTCTACAACCACTCTTACCTCTCTGCCGGCTTGAATTGCATAAGTTTTGGCAACGCCTTCGAACGATTTAGCAAGTGCTTCGAGATTTTCGAGGCGTTTGACATAGCTTTCGAGAGGTTCGCGACGTGCACCCGGGCGTGCGCCGCTGATCGCATCGGCAGCCTGCACCAAAGCTGCAATCGGATGTTCCATTTCAATATCTTCATGATGACTGCCAACAGCATTTACAACGATTGGATGTTCGCGATATTTTTTTGTAAGTTCATAACCAAGCAGAGCATGAGGACCTTCAACGTCGCGATCGATTGTTTTTCCGATATCGTGAAGCAATCCAGCACGTTTAGCCAGATTAACATCGAACCCCAGTTCGGCAGCCATAATGCCCGTCAGATAAGCCACTTCGATGCTGTGCTGTAATAAATTCTGGCCATAGCTCGAACGATATTTCATTTTACCGATGTGTTTAACGAGTTCAGGATGGAAACCGTGCAATCCAAGCTGGATAATTGTATTTTCACCTTCTTTTTGGATTTCCTCTTCGAGTTCCTGTTCAACTTTTGCAACCACTTCTTCAATGCGAGCAGGATGAATTCGCCCGTCGGCAATTAAACGTTCGAGGGCAATACGGGCTACTTCTCGTCTGAATTGATCGAATGCAGACAATATTACCGCCTCTGGTGTATCATCGACAATTACATCGACGCCAGTTGCAGCTTCGAAGGAGCGAATGTTTCGTCCTTCACGACCTATAATACGACCTTTCATTTCGTCGTTCTGAATTTGAACGACCGAAACTGTCGATTCGACCGAGTGGTCGACTGCCGTCCTCTGGATAGCCTGAATAATTATTTTTTGAGCTTCTTTTTTAGCTTCAATTTTTGCCTGGTCTCTAATTTCTTTAATCATCTGAGAGGCGTCTGCTTTGGCTTTACTTATCATATTATCCATAAGCATTTTTTTAGCCTCTTCCGAAGTCAGACCGGCAATTTTTTCTAGTTTTGCATTCTGTTCTACGAGTAAACGCGAAAGCTCTTCCTGTTTCTTCTCAATTTCTTCTTTTTGAAGCTGAAGTTGTTTTTCTAAGTCCTTTAATGCTTTTTCTTTTTGATTAACGACGTCATATTTTTTTTCGAGATTTTCCTCTCGGGATTCGAGCTGCTTTTCGTAATTCTGAAGTTTCTGTTTTTTTGTGTTAACTTCGTTATCGAACTCTTGCTTTTTTTTAAGCCACTCGTCCTTAACCTCGAGAAGTTTTTCTCTTTTTATATGTTTGGCTTCTTTTTCAGCTTCTTCAACAATTTTTTGAGCTTTTTCTTTAGCAAGTGCAATATTATTCTTGCCGATTTTAGAATTAATAAACCAACCGAGCAAGAAAGCCAGCGCAAAGACTATTGCACCGATTAACACCAGATACAACTCCAATTGCATAATTCCTCCATAAATAAGAATATAATAATCCGCAGGAGCCGGAGTTGCTTTATAGGAAAAGAACCCTTTCCTAAGCAATGCGGGAAATTGCCCGACGCTTTTTACTTCCACTGTCCCGTCAAAAGACGAGATCCCGGTCGAAACCGGGCGAGGCCTGTAATACACGCCGTGAGTCAATAACCCTTTTAGTTATTATTTGTTAGTTCTTTTTTATAAATTCACCGGCTCTGCGGAAAAACCTTGGATTATGATGGTGAGGATATAAAACTGGACTCGTCTAAAAGAAGCTTTATTTTCTTTATTTTATCGGTAGCCTGGATACTAAATTCACGAAATTTATTCCTTTCAACGAATAAATCATATGCAATATTTAATGCTGCAATTATTGCTATCGTATCCTTCGGTTGATCGGGCAGCTCTTCCTGTGTCTCTTCCATCATTCTATTGACATACTCTGCCAGCTCAGCTGCTACTTCCTGATTTTCTACTAAAAGAGAATATTCTTTATCAAATATTTTTACTTTAAGCTTCTTTTTTTCGGCCATTTTATATCGTTTCCATCATCATACATTATTTTTAAGAACGCAAATGATAGTCAATCATTTCTATCAATTCGCTAATTTTACTTTTTAAAGCTTCCCTTTCCTCCTTATTTCCACTAACAATTAATTGAGTTCCACTTTCTGAAACTCTACTCAACCTGCTTTCAATATCGGAAATTTTTTTCTTTAATTCACTATTTTCTCTTTCGAGAAGATTTATTTTTTCGTTTAACAATCGATTTGCTTCTACGAGTTCCTGACCTTTTTGCAAAAAATAGTAGATTTCTTTTTCGAGCGAACCGAGCTCGTTGAGAAACATATCGTATTTGTTTAAGTCGGGCATCAAATGCCTCTTAATTTGGCATTAAATTTTTCTTCGACGGCTTTTATTGCTCGTCTGAATTCTTTGTCAACTTCTTCTTCTGTCAGTGTCCTATTTCGATCGTAATATTCGAGTCTAAATGCAAGACTCTTTTTATTCACCCCTAAACTTTCACTTTGAAAAATATCAAATAACTTAACATGATGCAACAAGTTACTGCTTTCATTCCTTATAACTTTAATTACTTCATCAGCTTCAATTTCGTTATCGAGAATAAATGCAAAATCCCTGAATACTTTGGGGAATTTCAATAATTCCTTGAATTCAGGAATTTTTTTCTCGATCGACTTAATTTTATCGAGATCAAAAACCGCTGCAAAAACATCCTGATCTATTTCAAAAGGTTTAAGTAATCGCTCCTCTAACTTACCACCCCAGGCAATCAACTGGCCAGATTGGAGTATTTGCATGCCGTATTGAAATTTGTCTGAATCGAGTCGTTTAAATTCAAATTCTGCGCCCGGCAAATATTTATTTAAAAATGTGGTTGTAAAACCCTTGAGATCATAAAAATCAAATTTCCTTTCTTTCTCGTACCACTCGTCCTCGACCGCATTTCCCGTCAAGCTGATGATCAGGTGCTCGTTCTCTTTAAAATCTTCAAATGTTTCAATTCGATCGTTGATTTTTTGGAATACCTTACCAATTTCAAAAAGCTGTAAATTTTTTTCATTTACCTTGATGTTATTCGAAATTGCCTGAAGCATACCCGGAATTAACGAGGGCCTCAAATGCGACATTTCTGCACTTTGTGGATTAAGCACTCCGAGTGGATTTCCATAATCACTTGCAATTTCTTCCTTGAGAAGTGAATTCGTTAAAATCTCGTAGAATCCGAGCGAGTTAAATATATTTCTGATACGGTCGTTATTTTCGGACTGATCAATTTTTTCTTCTAAAGTAACAGAAATTTTTTCTACCTCTGGAATTTTATCGTAACCATAAATTCTGGCAACTTCTTCAATTAGATCAATTTCCCTATCGATATCATGCCTGAAAGAGGGGATATCCAGCTTAAGTGATTTGTCCAGCTCTTTTAATCCGAAGCCGAGATTTGTAAATATTTTTTTCACTGTCTCTTTTTCGATGTCGTAACCAAGAATTTTTTTTATTCTTTCGTATCTCAATTCGACAGATTTTTTTTCGAATGGTCGGGGATAAATATCAATTTCGGATTTGCATACTTTTCCGCCAGCAGTCAGTGAAATCAACTGAGCTGCTCGTTTTGCTGCCCAGACGGTAATGTTGTAGTCAGCTCCGCGTTCGAAGCGATACGAAGCGTCTGTTTGAAGCCCCAACCTTTTAGCTGTTCTACGCACAGAAGACGGATTAAAGAATGCGCTTTCGATCAAGATGTTTTTAGTTTCATTTGTGACTTCTGAATTTTCACCACCCATAACGCCTGCGATTGCCACGGGTCTTTCGGCATCGCAAATCATTAAGTCGGACTCCGAAAGTATTCTATCCTTCGAATCGAGTGTCACAAATTTTTCGCCTTCACTTGCTTTTTTTACTATAATTTTTTTCCCCGCTAATTTATCAAGATCGAATGCGTGTAGAGGTTGACCAACTTCGTATAAAACAAAATTCGTTACATCAACAACGTTATTGATTGGACGTAAACCGATACTTTCGATTCTCTTTTTCAACCAGTCGGGTGACTCTTTAATTTCAACATTTAAGACAACTTTAGCAACGTAACGTGGACAATTTTCAGTGTCAATAATTTCGACAGAAGCATATTTAGCAGAATCCTCTTCAATTTCTTCAAGTTCAATCTGGGGCATTTTTAATTTTTTTTCAAACAATGCAGCTAAATCCCTGGCAATACCGATGTGACTTAGTGCATCTGCTCTGTTTGGAGTAATTGCAATATCGAGAATTACATCATCCAGATTCATTACTTTCGAGAAAGGTAAACCCGTCTCGAAAGACGAATCGAGCACCATTATACCCTCGTGATTGTCGCTTATGGAGAGTTCTTTTTCGGAACAAATCATTCCTTCCGACATTTCGCCGCGTAATTTAACTTTTTCAATTTTTAATCCGTTTGAAGGAATAACCGCTCCGATTTTTGCGAAAGGTACTTTTTGACCTTGCGCAACGTTTGGTGCGCCGCATATGACACTGTAGTCCCTGCTGCCGTCGTTTACAATACAAAGCGATAATTTGTCGGCATTGGGATGTTTTTTTCTTTCTTTAACATAACCAACCACAATATTTTCATACATTTTAGCCTGATCGATTACTTCTTCAATTTCCAATCCAGCGTATGTAAGCTTATCGACAATCTGTTCAATCGTAATGCCATCGAGGTCGATATAATCTTTGAGCCAGTTAAGAGAAACTTTCATTTAACCACCTTGATTAGAATTGATTTAAAAAGCGTAAATCGCTGTCGAATAAAATTCTGATATCGTCGATGCCGTATTTTCTCATTGCGGTTCTTTCGATGCCCATGCCGAAAGCATAACCAACAAATTCTTCCGGATCGATGCCGACATTTTTTAAAACATTCGGGTCGACCATACCGCAGCCGAGGACTTCGAGCCACCTCCCTTCTTTCCCTTTCGGTTGCCACCATACGTCCATTTCTGCACTCGGTTCTGTAAAGGGGAAGAAGCTGGTTCTAAAACGGTACCTTACGTCGTTGCCAAAGTATTGTTTTATAAACGATACCAGTGTTCCTTTCAATTCGGCAAAGGTTACATCTTTGTCAACATAGAGTCCTTCTACCTGATGAAAAAGGCAATAGCTTTTGGCGCTTATTGCTTCGTTACGAAATACTTTCCCGGGCATAATAGCTCTGATTGGCGGTTTCTTTTGACTCATCAATCTGATTTGTACGGGCGATGTATGAGTTCTAAGAAGAAACTTGTCGTTGATAAAGAAAGTATCTTGCATATCTCGTGCAGGATGGTCGTCTGGAAAATTCAGAGCTTCGAAGTTATTGTAATCCGATTCGAGCTCGGGCCCTTCGTAAACGGAAAAACCGAGTCCTTTAAAAATTGATTTAATTTCGTCGAGTGTTTGTGTTATCAAATGCTTGCTGCCGATTGGTCTTTTCCTGCCGGGCAATGTAATATCGACGAAGTTATCGGTCTTCTTTTTTTGAGATTCGAGTTTTTCTTTGAGTTCGTCGTAGACTGTCTGAGTGTAATTTTTCAGTTCGTTGAGAATTTTTCCGACGTTTCTTTTTTCATCGGGTGGAAGATTTTTGAATTCCTCGAAGAAATTCTGGATAATACCTTTTCGACTCAGGAATTTAAGGCGCAATTCTTCGAGGGTTTTAAGGTCGTGAACATTTGATACGAGCGAGTCGAATTCTTTTCTGGCTTCTGTAATTTTATCGATCATAGCCTTACCTGAGAATTTAAAAAAATCCCTTCTGAATCATTCTAATTCTGAAACAGAAGGGAGCGTAAAATTAATTAATCGCGAATTTAACTATTTCTGAAAAAGCTTGCGGATTTTCCACAGCCAGATTAGCTAATATTTTGCGATTGATAAGAATTCCTTTTTTGTTCAAAGCATCTATCAGTCTTGAATATGTAGTGCCGTTTTGACGGGCAGCTGCATTAATACGAATAATCCAGAGCGAACGGAATTCTCTTTTTTTGGCTTTACGATCTCTATAAGCATATTGCAGAGCTTTTTCGACATGGTGCTTTGCAACAGTATAAACTTTACTGCGGGCACCCCAATAACCTTTGGCTAACTTAAGAATCTTCTTACGTCTTTGTTTCGACGCAACGTGATTTACTGAGCGTGGCATTTCTTTTCCTCTCCTATTGTTGTATCAAAACTTTTATTCGTTTTGAATCGGCTTTAGAAACCAAAGTCGATTTACGCAAGTTTCTTTTTCTCTTTCTCGACTTTGTAGTTAGAATATGGGACTTGTAAGCTTTGTTACGTTTGATTTTACCGCTACCAGTAACTCTAAAAGTTTTAGCGGCTCCTCGATTACTTTTCATTTTTGGCATCTTGTCACCTATCTATTTTTTTCTTTTCCCTTTTTGCGGTGCTAATATGGCATGCATCGCTCTGCCTTCAAACTTTGGTTCTTGTTCAACTTTTGCCACATCTGACAATTTATCGATAAATTTCTTCAAGAGCTCTTCACCAATTTCAACATAAGCCAGTTCGCGACCTTTGAAAATTACCGATACCTTAACTTTGTTGCCATCTTCAATAAATTTTGTGGCATGTCGTGCCTTAAATTCAAAATCGTGAGTGTCCGTATTTGGATGTAATCGAATCTCTTTTAATACGCTAACTTGCTGTTTCTTCTTTTGCATTTTTTCCCGTTTCTGCTGCTCGTATACAAATTTACCGTAATCAATTATTTTGCAGACCGGCGGTTTAGCCTGCGGCGCTATTTCGACCAGATCCATTCCTACTTCACGAGCTCTGTTTAATGCTTCTTTGACAGAAACGATTCCTACTTGTTCACCTTTTTCGTCAATTAAACGAACTTCAGGTGCTCTGATTTCTTCGTTCACACGGTGTTGTACTTGTGCGATAATTACCTCTTTAATTGTGATTAATTCTGTTTTTTATTTCGTTTTGTAATTTTTCAATAAACTCATCCAATGATAGAGTGCCCAGGTCGCCCACTTTATGACGTCTTACAGAAATTAAACCGCTCTCTTTTTCTTTTTCACCTACTATTGCCATGTAAGGTACTTTATTAGTTTCCCAGTCTCGAATTTTGTAACCGATTTTTTCATTCCTCTCGTCGAGATGAGATATAATATCAGAATTGAGTAACTTTTTATGAACTTCAGCGGCATAGTCGAGATAATTCTGAGAAACAGGAATAACCGCAACCTGAATCGGAGCTAACCATGTTGGGAATGCACCTGCATAATGCTCAATCAAAATGCCCATAAATCTTTCGATTGAACCGAGCAATGCTCTGTGAACCATGAAAGGTCTATGTTCTTTTCCGTCTTCGCCGATATAACTCATATCGAAACGTTCAGGAAGGTTAAAATCGAACTGGACGGTGCTCAATTGCCACTGACGATTGAGAGCATCTTTAATTTTAATGTCGATCTTTGGTCCGTAAAATGCACCGCCGCCTTCGTCAATTTCGTAAGAAAGATTTTCTTTTTCGAGTGCATGTTTAAGAGAATTAGTTGCTTTTTCCCAGATTGCATCGTCTCCGATTGCGTCTTCGGGTTTTGTAGAAATGTAAAAATTCAGGTCATCAAATCCAAATGAACGCAACATATATATCGAGAAGCGAATAACCTCGATAATTTCATCTTCGATTTGTTCTTGAGTGCAAAAAATATGGGCGTCGTCTTGAGTAAATCCTCTGACGCGCAAAAGACCATGCAATACTCCACTCTTTTCATATCTGTAAACTGTACCGAGTTCTGCCCATCTAAGCGGCAGGTCCCTATAAGAACGGAGTTTCGACTTATAAATCATAATATGAAATGGGCAGTTCATCGGCTTAACATAATAATCCTGCTCATCAATACTCATCGGTGCGTACATATTCTCTTTGTAGAAAGAAAGATGACCACTGGTTTCCCAGAGCCATCCTTTACCCATGTGCGGGGTATATAATAAATCGTAACCGTTTTTAATATGCTCGGCACGCCAAAAAGTTTCGATTGTATTTCGTATGCGAGCACCTTTGGGATGCCAGTAAATTAATCCCGCTCCTGCTTCTTCATGAATACTAAAGAGGTCGAGTTGTTTGCCTAATTTTCTGTGATCTCTTTTTCTGGCTTCCTCGAGCAATGCAAGATGTTCTTCGAGCATTTTCTTTTTCGGAAACGAAATGCCGTAAATTCTCTGGAGTTGTTTGTTATTTTCGTCTCCGCGCCAGTAAGAGCCGGATACATTCAAAAGTTTGATATATTTTATTTTTCCAGTGCTCGGTAAATGTGGACCTGTACAGAGGTCGACGAAATCACCTTCTTTATAAATACTGATGACATCCTTCGAGTCGTCGAGCTCGCTTAATATTTCGAGTTTGTAATTGTCCCCTTTATTCTTAAAAAATTCTATAGCTTCATTTTTACTTAACTCGACTCTCTGAAATGGATTATCCTGTTTGGCGATTTCGAGCATTTTGCTTTCAATTTTTTCGAGGTCAGAATCGCTCAATTTCGAATTGATATCGATATCATAATAGAAGCCCGATTCAACAGCTGGGCCAACACCAAATTTGGCTTCTGGAAAAAGTAATTGAATGGCATGTGCCATCAAATGTGATGTAGAATGCCAGTATGTTTCCCGCCCTTCGGAGTCGTCAAAAGTCAATATCTGAACTTCGGCATCTTCGTATATAGGAGTCGATAAATCTTTTACGACACCATTAATTTTGGCTACGAGAGCTTCTTCTGCAAGACGTTTCGAGATACTCTCGGCAATCTGAATAGGTGTAATCCCCTTTGGGAATTCCTTGACCGAACCGTCGGGGAATTTAATATTGATTATTTCACTGTTCATAATTTTCCTAAATAAAAAAATCGGAGTCAACTCCGATACTTTATAGATCATACAAGGCTTAACCCGATGACCTTTTGCACGTCAATAATCGTTGTAAAGGTTTTTTATATTTTGCTATCTTAATTTACGATTATTTTTTACGATAAATGTTTTTTGTACTTTAGAAATTAATGTGCAAAAATAGCAAAAAATATTTCAATTTCATAAAAAACCCCGCTTTTGCGGGGATTTCTCCATCACACCCGCAAATATATATCCCCTGCTAATTTTTGTCAAGTTTTTAAATTCATTCTGTCGTAATAACATATAAATAGCAGTTTGCTGATTGCATCTTCAATGCACTTTGATTCTGAACTATTATTCTTAAAAATCAATCGCAAATATGAAGAATAATAACAACGCTTAAATTGTATTCATTATTTAACTCTAAAAGAATAATATTTTAGATCATAAGTGCTAATTCACAACGAAGAAAATTAAACCTGTCTGAATAAGCAAAGCCGAAGTTAAAGCCACTTTATTCAGTTAACATTACTCTCATCATAAAAATTATTAATTGTCCTCTTGACTTTACAGGGAAAAAGTTGAAAGTGAAAACTAATTCTATCAGAAGGTGCAACTGAAGTAATAGAAAATGCAAAGAAACATAATTTATGCTTATAAATTTGACAGAGGAGTTATAGATTAAAAAATCTTTTATCCTAATCGCCTACTGTTTTGTATTTCAAGAAAGTTATTCTATCTCCTTATTGGAACCTAAATTTGATATAAAAAAGAAATCACTGAGCACACATTCAAGAATTTACTCCTGCAAGTAGTACAGGGTTTATTAAAAGTTATAAGGCAATATCTAATGGATCTGATAATGAAATAAAATGATTGGACAAATATGGACATTCAGGTTGTTATTGTTTTAATAAGGTAGTTTCTATATATTTCAGCAACAATTTTAGAAAATTATGGACTTAAAAATTAAAGATATCGTCGAATTACTAAATGTTAACGAAAAAACTGTTTATAGATGGATAAAAGACAAAAAGATTCCCTGCTATAAGATCAATCATCAATATCGATTTAATCGGGCTGAAATAAATGAGTGGATTTTGCTCAATAAAATAGAAGTATCTTCTTCGCATTTTTTTGAAAATATAAGTAAAATCAGCATAGCACAATTAATTGAATCTAATGGAATTGTTGAAACAATTTCCGGTACGAATATAACGCAAGTATTAAAAAATGCTGTCGATAAAATTAAAACTCCCGAAGACTTATCAAAGGAGGAGATAACATCTGCGCTATTAAGTCGCGAAGAATTAATGCAAACTGCAATTGGAAGAGGGATAGCAATACCGCATCCGCGCAATCCGATAATAACAAATCCAAAATTTGCAAGCGTCTCAGTTTGTTATCTTGAAACGCCACTGGATTTTTCTGCTTTAGATAATCAAGATGTTCATACATTGTTTATCCTTCTTTCTGCGAGCCCCAAAATGCATCTTGAAATCTTATCCCGCATTTCATTCCTCTGTCAGAAAGACGAATTCTTGAATATGCTAAGAAACCGCGCATCCAAAGAAGAGGTTATCAAATTTATCGACACAGAAGAAAGCAAGTGGAATAAAAAGGAGAACAATTGATATGGATTTATTTCTCATTGGTTCTCTCTTTTTTCTACTTGGTGGGATCGCTGCCATATTAACTGGCGAAAACTACAAATCAAAAATTTATATTGTCTTTTCTGCTGCAGCAAATATTCTTGCACTGCCTGCTGTTTTTAACACGCTGCTTTCCGGAAACTCATATATCTGGAATTACACCTTTAGTTTCCCAATTGGCAAAGTGGATTTTGTACTGGATCCGCTTTCGGCATTTTTTGCATTGATAATTTTAATTGGTTCTTTTCTTGCGTCCTGCTATTCAGCTGGATATATGAAAATGTACATCGGGAAAAATTCACAACTTTCTGCATATCTTTTCTTCTTCGGTCTGATGAGTACCTCGATGATGTTAGTTATTGTAGTACAAAATGCTCTTATGTTTTTAATCAGCTGGGAATTGATGTCGATTGCTTCGTTCTTTCTTGTAACATTTGAACACGAAAAAAATGAAGTAAGGAAAGCCGGAATTTATTACTTCACGTCAATGCAAATTGGAGTTGCATTTTTAATTGCTGGATTCGCCTGGATATCTTCATTGTCCGGTTCGCTTGCTTTTAATTCCTTTCACGAAGTTTTTAGAAAGTATAATCACCTCACATTATTTTTCTTTTTGATGTTTTTTATTGGATTTGGAACAAAGGCAGGATATATACCGATGCACACATGGCTGCCACGTGCACACCCTGCAGCCCCTACAAGCATTTCGGCTCTAATGTCAGGCGTGATGATTAAAACAGGAATTTATGGAATCCTGAGAATTATTCTTCTGATGGACATTATACCGGTTTCACTTGCTTATTTTGTTCTCCTCATTGGATTGGTAACTGGAATTGTTGGTATTGCCAATGCAATTTCACAGCATGATTTCAAAAAACTTCTCGCCTACTCAAGTATAGAAAACATAGGAATTGTCGGGATAGCCATTGGTCTGGGAATGCTTGGAAGAGCTTATGGAAATGACTTGATTGCTGGTTTTGGTTTCCTCGGTGCTTTACTCCATACTTTTAATCATTTTACTTTCAAGAGCGTCTTGTTTTATGGTGCGGGTGTAGTTTATTCACAAACGCATACAAGAAATATTGATATGCTCGGCGGATTAGTAAAATATTTACCCAAAACAAGTATTATGTTTTTGTTTGCAACAGTTGCTATAAGTGGTTTTCCATTACTCAATGGATTCGTTGGGGAATTTTTTATATACACTGGTCTTGCAAAAAGTTTTTCAATACAAAATATTGGTGTTAGCATTGTTGCTGTGCTTGGCATTTCAGGGCTTGCATTTATTGGTTCTATGGCAATGATAACTTTTACTAAATTATTTGGGTTGACATTTTTGGGAATGAATCGCTCTGAATTTCATAATGCACCTCATGAAAAAAATTCCTTAATGCTTTTCCCCATGAGTGTTTTGACACTTCTAATGCTTGCAGTTGGACTTTTACCAATTACAATTATTTATTTACTGCTGAAAGTGCTGCCAATGTTTTCTAACCATTTCTCATTAAATGGTTATTTTGAATTGCTTTCATTAATAAATTCAATTTCAATATCGCTTGCAATTTTCTTACTGTTTATAGTTGTGATCTATAGTTTACGAAAGCTACTCATATCAAAAAGAAGTACTAAAAAGTTTAAGACATGGGATTGCGGTTATCAGGATGTAACGAGCAGAATGCAATATACAAGCGGCTCTTATGCACATCCTTTTATGCAGCTAATCTCAAAATTAGTTCCGATAGAAATTAATGTAGAAAAAGAAAGTGCACTTTTTCCAAAGGAAGCATCGTTAAAAAGCAGTTCGCGGGATGTGTCAGAAGGATTAATCATTCAACCAATAATTTCGGCGTTGAGAAAATTCATGGATCTTTTTTCATGGATACAAAGCGGAAGAATGCAGCAATATATCATCTATGGTTTGATTTTCTTACTTGCATTGCTGATCTGGATACTCGGAGTTGAATTATGATTAAAATAATGTTAACTCTTGTGGCAATTTTCTTTTCTCCTCTGTTTGTCGGCGTTATTAACAAAGTTAAAGCAATCTGGGCAGGAAGACACGGCGCTTCAGTATTTCAACCGTATTTTGATTTATTGAGATTGTTCCGCAAAGGCGAAGTAATCAGTACTACAACTTCATTCGTTTTTGAGATTGCACCTTCAATCAATCTGGCCGCTGTGATTTTTGCATTACTTTTTACTCCATTTCCTTATATCGGTTCAGTATTAAAGTTCAATGGTGACTTTGTGATTTTTGCATATTCACTTGGACTGGCTAAATTTTTTCTTGTAATTGCAGCGCTTGATACCGGCAGCAGTTTTGAAGGGATGGGTGCAAACCGCGAAGTTACTTTTTCAACCATTGTTGAAACTGCATTTTTCGTTCTGCTTGGAACGCTTGCATTTATAACAAACCAAACATCATTCGAGCAAATGTTTTTAATGCTGAATTCATCAGCCATTTATACATTGTTAATTAAATTATTATTCGTCGTCTCACTTTTTATTATGCTGCTTGCAGAAGGTAGCCGCGTCCCGATTGACGATCCGAATACTCACCTTGAATTAACTATGATTCACGAAGTAATGATCCTTGATTACTCGGGAGTGAATCTTGCATTCATGATTTTTGCATCTCAAATCAAAATGTTAGTGATTGCCCTTTTAATATCGAACTTTCTGATACCATTGAATTTCTCCATAGCCTTGACTCTATTATTTTGTTTAATGTCAATATTTCTAATTTATCTTTGTGTAGGATTGGTTGAATCGTTGATTGCGCGCTCAAGAATTTCACATGTGCCTCAGTTTTTGTTCCTGATGACGGCTTTAGCTCTTACCTCGTTTGCAATTGTTGCCTTCTTCACTCACGGAGGAATTAAATGAACGACATAATTATAATTTTATTAGGCACAACAATTCTTTATATCTTTCCGGTTAGCAGATTAGAAGCATATGTAAAGACTCTAGCTGTGCAGGGCATTTTGCTTTTCCTCCTTGTAATTATTGACATCAAAGAAATTAACTGGCTCAACATTCTTTTCCTCAGTTTTGAAACATTGATTCTCAAAGGAATCATTATCCCCTATTTTCTACTTTCAGTAATAAGAAAAAACGAAATCAGTCGTGAAATCGATCCTTATATTTCGCAATTCTATTCAATATTAATTGGAAGCCTAATTTTTATATTCGGATTTCTGGCCGCTTTCTGGGCGGCCCGCCTCGATGCTAATATCAAGCCACTTTATTTTGGAATTTCAATTGTCATGATAATTTCCAGCCTCTTTTTGATTATTAACAGAAAAAGAATTATCACACATATCCTCTGTTACATGATTCTGGAAAATGGAATTTTTCTACTGTCCTTATCTGTGGCTAATGAAATGCCGATGCTTGTTAATCTTGGTGTTCTACTCGATTTATTTGTCGGGATTTTTCTCTTCGCAATTTTCTTCAATAAAATTCAACAGATGTACGACGGAAACAAAATTGACATTTTGACGGAGCTAAAGGACTAATTATGATTGGATTAGTTTTAGTTTTTCCAGTTTTGTTAGCAATAATCGGATTAATCGTAAAAAATAAGTTGGTCAATAGAATCAATCTTGGACTGACTTCGGCTGCTTATCTATTTGTTTCCATTCAAAAGATAATTAACAACGAGTTTTATTTTCTCCCTGATTGGCTGCTGCAATATTTTGCGTTCGATGAAATTGGATTGTTTTTCCTCTTTGTAATGACCATCGTTTTTGGGGGAGTTAGTATATATCTTACTTTTTATTTCAAAGAACACAATCTAAGCGCTGCCAAAGAATCTGTGTTTGTTGCCGAACTTTTATTATTTCTTGCAGCAATGTCGGGTGTGATACTATCCACGCATTTAGCATTACTCTGGGTCTTTATTGAAGCAACTACATTGACAAGTGCATTGCTGATTTATTTTGAAAAGAAAAAATCTTCACTCGAAGCCACATGGAAATATATTTACATCTGTTCGATTGGAATTGCGCTTGCTTTCGTCGGAATTATTCTCTTAAGTATTGGCACCCGCCAGATTAATTCTCTTTATTTTGATGATTTATACAATAATGCAAATCTTATAAACATTTTCTGGCTCAAAATTGCTTTTGCATTTTTATTTGTAGGGCTCGGAACAAAAATCGGTATAGCACCCATACATGCCTGGCTACCAGATGCGCATTCAGAAGCTCCGTCACCCGTCTCGGCAATGCTGTCAGGAACATTATTGAATTCAGCATTCCTGGGATTGATTCGTGTTCATCAAATTTTTATTAAGACAAACTTAGAAGACTTTTCAAATTTCTTTTTTATGCTGACTGGATTTCTTTCTCTTTTCGTCAGCTCAGTTTTTATGCTCAGAACGAAAAACTATAAGCGTATGCTCGCTTATTCTTCGATCGAAAATATGGGAATTCTGTTTATCGGAATTTCAGCTGGTAAATATGGAATTTATGCGGCAATGCTTCATACATTGTCACATTCATTCGCCAAAGCTTCTTTGTTTCTTACTTCGGGAAACATTCTTTACTTATTCAAAAGTAAAAAAATTGACGACATAAAAGACTTAATTAAACTTGACCCCAAAACAGCCTGGCTCTGGATAATTTCTGCACTCGCTATTATTGGTCTGCCACCATTCCCGATTTTTATCAGCAAGTTTTTTATCATAAAAGCCTTGTGGGTACAGGGAGTCAGCTGGCTGGCAATCTTATTTTTCCTGTTTATAGTAATTATCGGCTTCGGTATTTTTTCTTCGATCTTCAATATGGCTTTCAGGAATGATGATTCAGCTTCATCTTATAAAAATTATAATCTCGGATGGCAAGCTTATACTCCACAGGTTGTTTTGCTAATAATACTATTTTTTATAGGCATCAATACTCCGGCATTTATCAACGAGTTAATTAACAATGCAGCGAACTTTTTAAGATGACAGGAGAAAATGTGAATTGGGTCGAAATTAAAAATCTGCAAACTCTGTCGTTAGATAAAATAAAGTGGGTTGATTTTTCTGAATTTCGTGAGAGTATAGTTATTAAAATTCATGAAGGGAAAAGACTGGTAAATTTATTTGGAATGCACGAGCAGGATCTTGTCAGAATCTTCTGCATTCTTGCCGATGACGAATTATCAAAGCTATTTGTTTTATCCTCTTCCCTTAGGTCGGGTGATGTTTATGACTCAATTACGAATGAAGTTCCTTCAGCTCATCTATTTGAAAGAGAACTCTGGGAGCAGTTTGGAGTTATTCCCAATGGACATCCGTGGCTAAAGCCAGTACGACACGGAATTGCAGGTGTTGATCAAACACAAAAACAATATGATTTCTTTAAAATGTCAGGCAGCGATGTCCATGAAGTAGCCGTCGGGCCTATTCATGCCGGGATTATCGAACCGGGGCATTTTCGATTTTCCGCTCACGGCGAAATAATTCATAATCTTGAAATTCAACTTGGATTCCAGCATCGTGGAGTTGAAAAACTTTTTTTACAGAATAGTAATTTGTTATATCAAACTAAACTTGCAGAGTCGATTGCCGGCGATTCAGTTATAGCTCATTCCGGCACATTTGTTCGAGCAGTTGAATCGTTGATGAATTTAAGCATTCCTAAGCGAGTTAAAATCATAAGATCAATCATGCTTGAATTGGAGAGAATTGCTGTACATCTTGGAGACTTAGCTGCAATATCTAATGACATTGCATATTTAACAGGTAATTCGATATTCGGTGCATTACGAACGTCAGTCATTAATACTACCATGTCGGTTTGCGGCAATCGATTCGGTAGAAACATGATGAAAATAGGTGGAGTAAATTTTGACATCGATTCCGCCAGAGCAAAAACTTTACTCGAAACAATCAACCGTGTTGAGAATGAAGCTACAACAGCGGCAGAAGCTATGTTTTCTTCGGCTTCAGTAATGGAACGACTTGAGAAAACAGGCATTGTATCGAAAGAAATTGCACAATCAATAGGAATGGTGGGAATGGCTGCACGTGCAAGTGGAGTTTCTTTAGATGCACGAGTTGATCATCCATTCGGTGCTTATGAATTTTTCCCAATTCATAAACTCACCTTAGATTCCGGTGATGTCTTTGCACGTGCATATATTCGTTTTATCGAAATTCAACAGTCAGTAAAAATTATAAATGACTTGATGGAAATTTATACTGATGGAAATTATGAAGAAAAAATCGGGGAGATGCAAAAAAATTCTTTCGTCGTTTCAATTACAGAAGGCTGGCGTGGTGAAATTGTTCATTGCATAATTACAGATGGAACCGGAAAAATTAAAAGGATAAAAATAAAAGACCCGTCGTTCAACAATTGGTTTGCACTTGCCCTTGCCGTAAGAGAGCAGGGAATTTCTGATTTCCCGCTATGCAACAAAAGTTTTAATCTTTCATATTGTGGTTTCGATTTATAAAGAGGAATTATGTTTGATTTAATCAAAGCACGAAAAAATCATGGCTATCAGGCAATAGAAAATATTACCGAAGCAAAAATATTGTCAACCCACAGAGGATTTCCAATTATTGATGAAACCAAATTTGCCGGTAATATCGACGACCTGATGCAAGCTTGCCCTGCAAAAGCTATTTCAAAAAATCCGCTTGCTATCAATCTTGGTAAATGTATTATTTGTGGTGAATGCGAAAAGATGTCAGGCGGTGCAATTAAGTTTTCAAGCAACTACAAAATTGGTTGTGATTCAGAGGCTAAGCTAATTATCAACTCAAAAGTCAGCTATGACGATTTCCAGAATTATGCTATTGAATATCGAAGAGAAATACATAAACTTTTTGGAAGGTCGTTGAAGTTGCGGCAGGTATCTGCAGGCGGTTGCAACGGATGCGAAATGGAATTGAATGCATGCGGTAATGTTAACTTTGACATGGGAAGATTTGGTATCGATTTCGTCGCTTCTCCGCGTCATGCAGATGGAATTGTGCTGACTGGCCCAATTACAAAAAATATGGCAAAAGCTCTCGAAGATGCTTATCAAAGCATTGGCGACCCAAAGATTGTGATCGCAACTGGCGCCTGTGCAATCAGTGGAGGAATTTTTGCTGACTCTACAGAAATCGATCGAACTTTCACTGAAAAAATAAAAATTGATTTGTTTATTCCAGGTTGCCCACCACATCCACTGGTGATTATTAACGCCATTCTGAAATTTTTAGGCAAAAAATAATTCGACGATTTCAATAAGATGTAAGATGCTATCAAAACTAAGATTCTTATAACGAGACTGGAAATTTTAACCTCAATTTGCCGCCCAAAACCTCAATTAACCAATTGAGAAAATTTTTGTGTTACAACTGAATATGTATAACTAATTTCTATTTGTACTGATGGTCTAAATAATATAATTAGTGGGAAGATTAAGTAAAATGAGCTTGATTAATAACTCGCAATTTTAGGATTAGAATAAATAATACAATGATTACTGTAGATGCATGCTTAAATATATTCGAAAACAAATTTTGAAATCGCTACTAAATAATTATTTCTTTTCGATTTTCAATAGTGTTTTTTTATCGGAGGTATTATTAGCGGATGGATTTGAATTATTGTGTGAGCCTTTGTGGGTTCTACAGGACTCGAACCTGTGACCTTCTGCACGTCAAGCAGACGCTCTAGCCAACTGAGCTAAGAACCCTTATTAAAAAATACCTATTTCAAAAACTTCGTTTAGAATTTCAAAATTAATTTGTTGTTGCCTTTTTATTCCGAACCTGTGACCTACCCGCCTCAGGCGGGTCGCTCTAGCCAACTGAGCTAAGAACCCTTATTAAAAAATACCTATTTCAAAAACTTTGTCTAGAATTTCAAAATTAATTTGTTGTTGCCTTTTTATTCCGAACCTGTGACCTACCCGCCTCAGGCGGGTCGCTCTAGCCAACTGAGCTAAGAACCCTTATTAAAAAATACCTATTTCAAAAACTTTGTCTAGAATTTCAAAATTAATTTGTTGTTGCCTTTTTATTCCGAACCTGTGACCTACCCGCCTCAGGCGGGTCGCTCTAG
>NZ_JBPSEH010000006.1:0-255969 GCF_051488685.1 Melioribacter sulfuriphilus | reverse complement strand
ATACATGATTTATTTTTTCAATGAAAACGACAATACTTATAAATCTGTTCCTCTAATTGAATTTTTCAGATGTCTCTCATTATTACAATGATAAATCAGTACAATTTAATTTTAGAAAATGCTTTATGTTTTGTTAATGCAGAACAGTCAATTTTTAGTTCTTTTATAAAACGAATTAAATGACACAATCCGAACATTTTTATAAAATCGAACCTGCAATTTTTTTACAAGTTAAAATTCATACAGAGTTTTCGATAACAAATGCATAATTCTTTTCTTAATGAAAATTACAGGATAATATACAAATGGATAAGTCATTAATGCTCATTTAGGAAATTAATATCCTCGAACATCCTAAAGGCGAAACTTACAAATTTATATATTGGCCAGTAGTCAAAATTAATTTCATTATTTCCTGTGATGCCGTAAATTTGACTTTCTTCATTATACTTTGAGTTAGATTGACTGAAGTAATGCTATTGAAGTATTTCAGCTTATCAAAAACATTTATTTATTGATATTTTTGAATGATTATCCAATATTTGCAGAAATTTAAATTCATAATTGAGGACAATAAATGATTCCTAAAAATTCTGAAAGAGAGCAATGGGGTAGCCGGGTGGGATTTATATTGGCTGCAGCCGGCTCGGCTATTGGATTAGGCAATATCTGGCGGTTTCCTTACTTATCAGGTGAAAACGGAGGAGCCGCATTTATTTTCGTCTATATTTTTTGTGTAATTTTAATCGGTATCCCAGTATTGATAGCCGAAGTACTCATTGGCAGAAGTACTCAGAAAAACCCCGTAGGGTCATTCAAGTCCTTGCACCCTTCCTCATTCTGGCAATGGATAGGAGGCATTGGAGTCATAGCCGGTTTTGTCATTCTTTCCTTTTATACTGTAGTTGCAGGCTGGACTCTCGGATACATTTATGAAGCTATTAATGGTAATTTACAACAATACAGTATCCCAGATGCAGCTCAATCACATTTTTCCGATTTGCTGGCAAACGTTTATTGGAATGTCGGTTTACTTGCTGCTTTTATGCTCCTCACAATGGCGATAGTTTATTTTGGTGTTCAGAAAGGGATTGAACGCGGCAGCAAGATTATGATGCCGATGCTCTTTATTTTAATGCTGATAATAATGGTTCGAGGTCTAACGCTCGAGGGCGCTTCGAAAGGTCTAGCCTATCTTTTCAATCCTGACTGGTCTAAAATTACAACTGGCGTTGTGTTAGCCGCTATGGGACAGGCATTCTTTTCAATGAGTTTGGGAATGGGAGCCATGCTTACATACGGTAGTTATATGTCTAAAAGAGATAATATACCATATTCAACGGTCTGGATTGCATTTCTTGATACTCTGCTTGCAATAATTGCAGGCATCAGCATATTTACAGTTGTTTTTGCAACAGGTCAAAATCCTGACGTAGGACCCAGCCTTATCTTCAGAACATTACCGGTTGTATTTACCAAAATACCAGGTGGGTTTTATTTTTCGATCCTCTTTTTTATAGCTCTCTCTTTAGCAGCTGTCACTTCGACAGTATCATTATTGGAAGTTGTTACAGCCTATTTTGTGGACGAAAAAGGCTGGAGTCGAAAGAAAGCCGTAGTTGTATTTGGCTTTGCAGCTTTATTGCTCGGCGTTCCGAGTGCATTATCTTTCAATTTGCTTGCCGACTTTAAGATTGGAAAATTTACTTTCTTCGATTTATCGGAATTTGTATCGTCGAATCTTCTTCTACCAATTGGTGGCTTTTTTATCTCAATCTTTGTCGGATGGGTATGGGGTTTCGATAAAGTAAAAAGTGAAATCATTCAAGGAGCTGAAACATTCTTCGGCAAATACCCGTGGTTCCTCGATTGCTGGAAATTTATACTGCGATTTGTTGCCCCTGTATTAATAATTGTTGTTTTACTTAGTTCTATCGGTCTAATTTAAAAAAGGGTGGAAATGAAAAAATCGACAGCTGGATTAATCGGTATTGTAATAATATTTACAGTTCTTTTATTAGGTGGAGTGCCATTTTTTAATAGTGTTTGGACTTTTCCTGGCAATTTTGAAACTATCAAAAATTTCCCATCCCCCGATGTACCGCTTGGTTCGGTCCCTTTTATGTTAATTGCACTTTTGGGTACAGGAATTTTCATAACAATAAAATTAAAGTTTCCCCAAATCAGGTATTTCTGGCACGGAATAAAAGTTACGGCAGGAATCTATGACGATCCAAAAGACAGCGGGGATTTAAATCACTTTCGTGCCCTATCGACTGCTATTTCAGCAACTGTGGGAATAGGAAATATTGCAGGAGTTGCAACTGCAATTTATTATGGCGGACCCGGCGCCCTTTTCTGGATGTGGATAACAGGAATATTCGGTACAGCTCTTAAATTTGCCGAAGTTTCTCTTGCGCATAAATATCGTGATATACTACCTAATGGTTCTATTGCTGGTGGTCCAATGTATACTATAGAAAAAGGCTTGGGACCAAAATGGAGATGGCTGGCTATTATGTTCGCATGTTTCGCTGTAATTTGTTCATTTGCCACAGGCAACGCAATACAAGCTTTCACACTCTCAGACCAAATTTATTCTGAAGTTACTCAAATTGTTGGAGTTAATAATTTCTGGACAGTAAAGCACAAAATAATTTCAGGATTGGCAATTTCATGGCAGCAGGTTATAAATGGACTGGTTTTATCGTCGATTATTGCACTTGTTATTATCGGTGGTATTAAAAGAATAGGTAAAGTAACGAGTATACTCTCCCCTTTCATGGCTATATTTTATATTATTGCCTCGTCTGTAATAATAATCGCAAACATCGAATCTTTAATTCCAAGCTTAAAATTAATTATCGAAATGGCATTCAATCCGCCGGCTAAAATTGCTGGTGCTGCTGGAGGTACTTTCCTTGTAATGTTAAATACTGTATTGTGGGGAACAAAAAGAGGATTGTATTCGAACGAATCTGGTCAGGGAAGCGCACCAATTGCCCATTCAACCGCCAAAACCAAATATGGAGTACGCGAGGGCACTGTTGCGCTTCTTGAACCATTTATCGACACCCTTACAATTTGTACCTTGACTGGTCTGGTTATTGTTATTACAGGTGCGTGGTACCATACCGAATTTTATAAACTACGAATTGATCCGAACTACACCGATCAAATTTACAATGCAAGTATTCTAACTTCATATGCTTTTAAAATTGGATTAAGCTGGCTATTCGACTATGGCGATAAGATTGTAACGCTGGCAGTACTTCTCTTTGCTACTTCCACAATTATCAGCTGGTCTTATTACGGCGACAGAGCGACATATTATCTCTTTGGTGACAGGGCAATCTTACCGTACAAATGGGTTTTTGTTCTCTTTGTATTTATCGGCTCAATTGCGGAACTTGAAGCTGTATGGGCTTTTGGAGATGCTGCACTTGGATTTATGACCGCTCCCAACCTTTTAGCAATTATTTTACTTTCAGGGGAATTAAAGAAAGACGTACAATATTATTTTTCGATTAAACACATACCATACAAAAAATTAAAGGAAATGGGGAAAGATTAAATAAAAAAGGCTGCCCAAAGGCAGCCTTCATCTTATTAACCAAAGAAAGTTTCCGCAACTTTATAGAGTTCAAGATCGACCGTTTTGAGCTCGCCGACAGCTTCTTCTAATTTAACAGCCACGATATCTTTACCTTTCAAAGCAGCCATATATCCGAATTTACCTTTATCTACTAAATCTGCGGCAAAAACACCAAGTCGTGTACCGAGTACGCGATCGAAAGCAGTTGGGCTTCCACCTCTTTGAATATAACCTAGTACTGTGGCTCTTGTTTCAAATCCAGTTCTTTTTTCGATTTCTTCTGCAATAACGTTTCCGATACCGCCAAGTTTAACGTGTCCAAAAGCGTCGACTTCCATACTGCTAAGAACAAAAGAACCGTCTTTATCGACGTTGTTTTCAGTTTTTAATTTTGCACCTTCGGAAACTACTACAATGCTAAAGTTCTTTCCTCTTGCATGACGTTTTGTAATAATATCGCACACTTCATCAAGGTCAAACGGCTTTTCGGGAATCAAGATAACATCGGCGCCTCCAGCAATGCCTGCATGGACTGCAATCCATCCCGCATGGCGACCCATTACTTCGACTACCATTACACGATTATGAGCTTCTGCAGTTGTATGAAGTCTGTCAATTGCTTCGGTGGCAATATTAACAGCAGTATCGAAACCAAATGTGTAATCGGTAGCGTTCAAATCGTTATCAATTGTCTTGGGAACTCCAACTACTTTAACGCCTCCTTTGTGGAGTTTAGAGGCAACACCAAGTGTATCCTCGCCACCAATTGCAACCAGGCAGTCGATTCCTGCATCTTTCATATTTTGTTTTACTTTTTCTTCACCGTTTTGAACTTTGTAGACGTTGGTACGGGAAGTACCGAGTATTGTGCCTCCGCGAGGAAGGATTCCTGAGATGGCTTCGAGGTCGAGAGTCATAAAATTATTTTCGAGTATACCACGCCATCCTTCGCGGATACCGATTACTTCATGTCCGTTTTGTAAAGACTTTCTTACTACCGCTCTAATTACGGCATTGAGACCGGGGCAATCACCACCCCCTGTTAAAATACCTATCTTCATTTAATTCTCCGTTATTTTTTTAAATGAGCTTCAAGTTTGCAAATTTTGTCAAAAGGTTTTTGGTGCCATGATTTTCAAATGCAATAGTCACCTTTTGGGTGTCTCCCGAGCCGGTAATTGCAAGTATTTTCCCAATGCCAAATATGGCGTGGGATACTTTACTACCGACTCTCAAAGAACGACGTTCCTGGTCGTAATCGTCGTAACTTTCTTGATAGTACTCGTCGTAATCTTCTTTTTTCTTTCTACCCGCTCTTCTACTGCCCGGGCCGTTAATTTCGACATAAGTAGATTCGTCGAGTTCATCGATGAAACGAGAGCGACTTTGATATGCCACTTCGCCAAATCGATACCTCGACCTGGCATAAGTCAGAAATACTTTCTGTTGCGCCCTTGTGAGGGCAACATAAAAGAGCCTTCTTTCTTCTTCGATTTTGGAATCCGAATCAAATCGTGGACTCAATGGGAAAATATCTTCTTCAAGTCCAGTTATAAAAACAACAGGGAACTCCAATCCTTTGGCAGAATGAACAGTCATTAGTGTTACGGCATTTGCTTTTTCGTCGTACTGGTCAATCCCAGCTACCAGCGATACTTCTGCCAGAAATTCGTCAAGTGTAGCTTTTGGATTTTCTTGATTATATTCCTGTATTGCTCTCAGTAATTCCTGTATGTTGTCATAACGCGCCATGGATTCGGGAGTGTTTTCCTCTTTATACATTTTAAGAATACCGAGCTCGTCAACCAGTGCAGAAGTCAATTCACTGATTGAAAGCTTATCTTTCAGCTCAATGTACTTGTCGAGCATTAACTTGAATTGTTTAACGTTTTTCTGAATTCTTTCTTTAACTTCGATTACTTCGAAAACACGCGCCATTGTTGCAAAAAGTGTAATATTCAGGCGTCTGGCAAATGCAATCATCTTCGAAATCGAAGTATTCCCAATTCCCCTCTGCGGAAAATTCATAATTCTGAGAAGACTTTCTTCGTCATTTTGATTTGAAAGTACCCGTAGATAAGCCAGTACATCCTTTACTTCCTTTCGTCTGTAAAATTCAACACCACCTACAATTTTATACGGAATTTTCTCGCGGCGCAAAGCCTCTTCCAGTGCTCTTGACTGAGAATTCAATCGATAGAAAATTGCTATATCGTTCAGCGAAAGTTTACGGTTGATTACTTCTTTTTTAATACGCCTTGCAATCTGAAGCGCTTCGTCTTTCTCGTCGGAAGCGCGTATAATAGTCAATTGTTCGCCGTCGTTATTCTCAGTCCATAATGTCTTGGCAATCTGTTCGGCATTATTTTTAATTATAGAATCTGCCGCTGCAAGAATCATTTTTGTGGAGCGGTAATTCTGTTCAAGACGGAAAATTTTGGCGTCTTTAAAATCTTTTTTGAAATTAAGCATGTTTTTAATTTCAGCACCACGCCAGCTGTAAATACTCTGAGCATCATCTCCAACAACACATATTTTATCGCGGACTGGACTTAAAATTTTGATCAATTCATATTGTGCTTTGTTCGTATCCTGATATTCATCTACAAGGATATATTTGAAGATTTTTTTGTACTTGCTCAGAACTTTCGGATTATTCGTAAATAGTTCGATGGGCTTCAAAAGGAGATCGTCAAAATCCATTGCATTATTTTGAAACAGGCGATTTTGATATTCTTTATAAATCTCCAGAAATTTTTTATCTATGGAAGTAGAAGACATTTCCTTTTCATAATCTTCTGGCAAAATCATCTGGTTTTTCAGGTAACTTATTTTATGCTGAACTCCGTTAGGTGTTAGATTTTCGAGGTTGATATTGAGGTCCTGCATAACGTTCGATACCAGAGAGACTGAATCTTCGCGGTCATAAATCGAAAAATTCGGACGGTAATTGATATAATTCGATTCCGCTCTCAGAATACGCGCAAAAATCGAATGAAAAGTGCCCATCCAGAGCTTTTCGGCTTTCTTGCCGATCATCGCTTTAATGCGCTCTTTCATTTCTCTGGCGGCCTTGTTTGTAAAAGTAAGAGCAAGAATCGATTCAGGTTCCAGTCCTTTTTCGATCAAATACGCAATTTTGTAAGTCAAAACGCGGGTTTTGCCTGAACCAGCACCTGCCACAACCATATGTGGACCTGAATTGTACTCAACAGCTTTACGCTGCTCTTCGTTTAATTCATTTAGAAATTTCATAAGAATTGTTTGTTTTTTAAGTTACAAATTTACAAAATTAAGAGCGGTTAATCAATTTTAGGAGAGTTTTATAAAGTAAAAATTTATAATTTAATAGTCTGTGTAACGGATAGATTGTAAGGGATATTCGATAATTCTTTTCAAAAAATTAAGTTGTGTGAAATTTCCCGTTTAATTAATTAGCTTCCCGTCCTTCATAATTAACTTGCCATCGAGCCATACGGTTGGCTTCTTAATGACACCATCCAGATGAATTGGCACGTTTACATTGCCGCCCATAGTTTTATTGTCGCCTAAAGCAATATGCACCGTTCCCAATACTTTTTCGTCTTCAAGCAAATTTCCACTCAATTTAACTTTATCATTTGTTCCAATTCCAAATTCAGCAATGTTTCGGGCTAATTGCCCATACTTTTCAAGTATTTTTTCGAGTTTTTTTGCTTGTGAACCGCCACTAATTTTTACTGCATATCCATTCTTTACTTCAATTCTAATTGGTCTATTTTTAACTACACCGACACCAGACATCGAACCATCGACGACAAAGACACCGTTTGAGGTGCCTTCAAGAGGAGCAATATAAGCTTCGCCTGTGGGTAAGTTGCCACCTTCGCCTTTTTTATGGAAAAGCCCTTTGCTGGCAATTGCTTTGCGTCCTTTAATTTCAAAAGAGAGATCTGTCCCACCCGCAGCGGTAACTCTTACTTTACTGGCTCTGTCGAGTTTTTTTACAAGTTTAATTGTGAGCTCTGCTATTTTTTTGTAATCTGCATTTAAACCTCGTATCATAATATCTTCAGTAATTCCAGGAAATGTGGCAATACGAACTCCATTAGCAGAAGCTGCTCTCCTTGCGTTTGTATGCGTCAAAGATTTGTCTGTAGGGCACAATACCACATCGAACATTTTCATCAATTCTGCTACCTGAGCAGGTGGTTCTTGACCGTGCATCTCACCCGACTTCATTTCAACATATAGCGAAGGGTGCCCCAATCGCAGAGCATTTTGATAAAGTGCATAACCGATTTTTTTCTTTTTCTCGTCTGTAATTATTAATATCGATTCATTTGTCTTAGCGCCCATGCAGTCACGTATTGCTATTACTGCAGCTTTATCGAGTTTGGTCTGTTTCATAATTTTACCTTAAAGTGGGAAGCCCACATTGATTTGAAGAGTTGCAGAAAAAGTTTTTTTATTAATTATTTCTTTAGTTGAATTTGTAACAGGTATCGATAAATTATTCTCACCGTCGTACAAATATTTCAACTCCAGGAAATTATAACCCGCCGTGGCTTCCAGACTGATATAATCCGGAATTAGATGAATTATTAATCCTGAACCGAGGAAATACCCAATTTTTGTTTCCTCCGCTGTAAATTTGTTGAGTTCAACTGTGGCGCTGTTTTGTTCTATAAGATTAATTTTGAATTCAGGAGAATAAAAATTTAGATGACCTTCGACAAGTTTTAGATCGAGGAAAGAGAAGACAGGAATACCAACATCCAGTCCAACGCCCCAATTATTCATCGACAATTCGTAACGTTCTGAAGTCAATTCATCAGTTTTGAATTCGTTAGTTTCTTTTAAAAATTGATAATAGCCTTTTGTACTTATAATGATACTTGAAAATCTTGCTCTAAAAATATTAGCTCCTATTCTGTAGCCTGTTGACCTTTTAAATTCAATATTCGGCATTAAGCCATCTACAGGATTTATTTTATAGTTGTTAAGAAACTCATTGATAGCGGTCGCTTCGTAGTAATGATGCGTAAAACCGGCGTAGAAACCACTCATACCCAGACAGCCGAATCCAAAAGTTTGAGCATTAATACTGCTTGCCGAAAGAGTAAGAAAAATTACTATTGAAAATTTGAGTTTCATATAATCGATAACTTTTACGGACACAATTTAGTAAAAAGAGCATTAATAAAATATTTATTCAGGTTTAGCGTCTAGTTGTTGTTGACTTTTTTTCAATAAGTATGCAAAGATTAATCCGAAAAATCCAAGCATCGAAAAAATCCACATACCTGTATTGTAACCTGTCGGATTAGCTGCGCTCGCTCCTGAAATATCGTTTGCGTAACCGATAATAATATTGAATGAAAATAAACCGATATTTTGAATCATTGTCATTAAACCGTATGCAGTTCCCAGTTTGGTGTTGTCAACAATCAATGCAACAGAAGGCCACATTACAGCAGGCACCAACGAAAAAGCGATGCCCATCATCGACATCGGTAGAATAAGATAAATTGGAATTGACACGTTGATATCAAAAAATGATAGTGATAGATGAATAAAGTCTCCTTCGGTCATTAAATCCGGCCTGCCAATTTTATACGCCATCATTAGATAAACAGGTATAATTAAAAGAGAGCCAAACATCATCAACAATGAACGCTTACCAATCTTATCGGCAAGCAATCCGAAGAGCGGAGTAAAAATCATTGCCGCCAGTGTTAGAATACTCGAAAGATTACCTCCTACTTCCCTTGTTGTGCCATGTGCATCCTGAAAAAATTTTATTGCAAAAGTCTGAAACGGAAACATGGCAGAATAAAAAGTAACACAAAGCGCTGTAATGTACCAGAAGGCTTTGGGAAATGTAAAGATTTCTTTCAGAACTACTTTTTCCTGTTGACCTTCGGCAGGAAGATCAAATTTTCTTGAGCCGATTAGATCGAGAATATAATAAAGAACGATGGTAACAACAGCAAAAACACCTGCAGCCACAGTAATCAGAAGTGGCGATTGCCAGTATTCGTAAAAACTTTTTCCCCATGTAGGTGAATTAAGAGCAAGGAAAGAACCGAGTCGCGCCACTGTAAGATTTAGTCCAAATGCGAGAGATAATTCTTTGCCTTTAAACCAGCGAGCTATAATCGTAGTAATCGCAACAATCATCGACTCGGCACCGAGTCCAAATATTAACCTGCCAAGAGCCATAATATAAAGTTTGCCTGTCAATGCAGTAACAACCGCACCAATCATTATTAGAGCTGTAAATATCAATACTGAAATCCGAGTGCCAATTTTATCGATGATAATTCCACCGATAAGCACCATGATTATATTTGGAAAGCTGTAAATTCCCTGCAAAAGCCCAATGTCAGCATCGGTAAACTTAAGCTGTTTTACCAACAAATCAGCCAGAGGACTTATACTGTCGTAGATATAATAATTTCCAAACATCGCAAGGCTGATCAAAAGCAATATAGTCCATCTAAAAAGAAATGTAGGTTGAGGTTTTTTAGTAGTAATTACCATAACATTAACTCTATTATCAAAAAAGTCACGTACAGGAAGCCACGAAAAGAATGGCTTCCTATACGATTCTGTCAATTAAATTGAAGGAATATTTTTCAATACATTAACCAGAACATCCCAGAATTTTTGAACTGTACTTATTTGTACTCTTTCGTCAGGAGAGTGCGCACCTTGAATTGTAGGGCCTAAAGATATCATATCGACGTGTGGAAATTTTTCTTTAATAATTCCGCATTCCAATCCAGCATGAATCGCTTTAATTTCTGGTTCAGTATCGAACATCTGCTTATAAACGTCTTTCATGAGTCCCAGTATTGGAGAATTAATATCTGGCTTCCATCCTGGATACCCTTCGCCAAAATTCACCTTTGCTTTTGCTAATTTGAATACTGCAGCAATAGCATTAGAAATATCATATTTCTCAGACTCCACAGAACTTCTTTGACTTGTTATTACTTCAACACTGTTTTGTTTAGTAACCACCACAGCTAAGTTCGAAGAAGTTTCCACGAGTCCTTCGATATCGGCGCTCATTTTAATTACACCATTTTGAATGCCGTAGAGCGAGTCGATTATTCTATCGGAGGTAGCTTTGTCGATTACTTTTGCTCTCGATTGAACCTTATTTGCAATAATCTGCAACGAAGGTTCTACAGTTGCGAATTCAGATTTGACGGTAGATTCGAATCTGGATACCGTGTCTAAAACTTCGATATAATTTTTTTTCGGTATTCTTATTAATGCAAAAGCTTCTCTTGGAATGGCATTATGTTTATTGCCGCCGCTAATTTTTGAAAGTGTAATGCCAAATTTTTCATTCAGATTATAGAGCAAACGAACAAGTAATTTGATGGCATTTGCGCGCCCGCTTGCTATATCAAGTCCCGAATGCCCCCCTTTTAATCCAGTAACCGATACTTCAAGAGGAATAGTATTTTCTTTGTAAGGTGTTGTTTTTATTTTGAATTCTGCAAATGTGTTTTGACCTCCTGCGCATCCGATGTAGAAAGCACCATCTTCTTCTGAATCGAGATTAATCATAATATTGGCCTTCAGGAATCCAGGTTGAAGAGCCTGTGCGCCGTTGAGTCCTGTTTCTTCATCAAGTGTAAAAAGAGCTTCAATAGGACCGTGTTCAATATCCTTCGATTCAAGAATAGCGAGAGCTGCAGCTACCCCGATGCCGTTGTCTGAGCCGAGTGTAGTGCCTCTGGCTTTAACCCAATCGCCGTCAATATATGGTTCAATTGGGTCCTTGTCAAAATTATGCTTTACGTCGTTATTCTTTTCGGGTACCATATCGAGATGTCCCTGCAATGCAACCGTCATTAATTTTTCCTTGCCCGGTGTAGCTGGTTTTCTAATAACGATATTACCAAAACCATCGACGCTGTAGTCGAGCGAGTTTTTCTTTGCAAAATCTATAATATATTCGGCAACAAGCTTTTCGTTTCTCGATGGATGCGGTCTCTTACAAATTTCTTCGAAGTGTTTCCATAATAGTTCTGGTTTAAGACTTGAGAGTGTGTTGCTCATATTTTTTCTCCTTCTATTTCCTTAAAAGAAATAATTTTTTCCACGTACAATCGTGTCAGAAAACGGGTCAAACGTTCTTCAACAGGCTCAATCTTATTTCCAAATTTATTTCTGAGTCGATTGCAAATTTCAGCCACCTTACTATTATCGTCAATTTCCAACCAGGAAGCTGAACCAAGTTCATCGAGTCTTAGCCTAATGTATTTCGACTTCAATCTTGGCATAATAAATTTTGTCGCAAAATTACTTGTAAATTTTGGAATTAATAGTGTTACCAGATTGCCGTCTTTTTCATATTCGACTTTTCTTACAGGTATAAGGTCAAGATAATTTTTGTCTATTTTTTGTCTTCCAAAAAAATTCATATCATATCGCAGTTAATATAAAAGCGCTGATTCTTTCAAAAGAAACAGCGCTTAATTAATTAAACTGGAACCGAAGGAGACGCAGGGTCTTCTGGTTTACCTGCATTCTTAATTGGGATTTTTATGAGTAAATAAGCAATAAACAGTAATACTACCAGACTTATCAAGAACGTAGTTTCTTTAAAGATTTCCAGTAGTGGTATTTCCCAGAATGCAAATCCTGCAAAAAGAAGACCAACTAAAGCTTCGCCAGCTATTAATCCTGCGGCAAGTAAAATTCCAACATTTTCCACTCTCGATTTCTGAGCATCGTTGAAATTATTTTTAGCAGATATTTTTTCGACGATTCCTTTAATGATACCGCCAACAAAAATTGCGAAAGTCGTACCGAGCGGGAGATACATTCCCACGCTAACGAGCATAGGACTTTTGACATTCATCATAATAAATCCGACACCCATTAGCATTCCTGTAAAAATCAGTATCCATTCCATTTGGCCAGCAACAATTCCATTCGATAAGATAGCCATTAAACTTGCCTGTGGAGCCGGAAGTGCGTCGCCGCCGAAACCCATACCGCCCGATTTTATATCACCTTCGTGAAGAATAAAAAGAGGAATAAACATTACAGCCGATGAAATTACAACGCCGATAATATCACCCAGCTGCATTTTCCATGGAGTACCACCGAGAATATGACCGGCTTTCAGATCTTGCAGCATTTCTCCTGCCACGGCTGCCGAGACGCATACAACAGCTGCCACGCCGAGAACAGCAGCCACTCCTTGAATTCCTTTCATTCCAAGGGCAACCATTAAAACAGCTGCCACAACTAATGTCGATAACGTTAAACCGCTAATTGGATTGTTACTCGACCCGATAATTCCTACGAGATAACCCGAAACGGCAGCAAAAAAGAATCCAGCAATTATCATTACGATCGTTGCCACCAACGCTGCGAATAGGTCCTGCGCAAAGAAATTATAAATAAAAAATGTTGCTAAAGCTGTCAATCCGATCCCAACAAGAATTGTAGTAAAGCTTAGATCTTTTTCAGTGCGTATTTCAGTCACTTCTCCAGTAGCAGCTTTTTTTACGTCACTAACCGACCTGCCAATTCCTGTAATAAGACTATTTCTCATTTTCCATAAAGTATAAGCGGCTCCTACGAGCATCCCTCCAATAGCGATGGGACGCACATAATCTTTCCAAACCTGCACAAGCATATTTGTCGTTTCTATTGAATTATCTCCAGCTGCAGTATACTTGAAATAAGCAATGATTGGAGCAAGCAAACCCCAAGCAATAACACCTCCGCTGAAGTTCAATGCTGCGAGTCTGGGACCAATTATATAACCGACGCCCATATAAGCCGGACTAACTTCAGGCGAGCGGAATAAGATACTTCCTTTACCGAATTGTAAAACTTTATCGTATGAAAACGCGAACAATTTAAATTTTCCTAATGCTTGAATAACTGCGCCAATGCCCATCGCATTGAATAAGTATTTTGAACCGGCAGTTCCATTACGCCCTGCTTTATGAATTTCTGCAGCGGCTACCGATTCGGGGAATGGGAGTTCCGCATCTTCAACCATAACCCGTCGCAATAATGCAACGAACATAATGCCGAGTACACCGCCAGCAACCATTATTGCCGTCGAAATTGCATAATGACCCGGTGTAAAAAACGGATCCCAGATACCAGCAATAAAAAATGCGGGCAAAGTGAATATTGCACCTGCAGCTATCGATTCGCCTATTGAACCAACAGTACGTGCAAAATTCTCTTCCAGTATTGTACCTTTCATTAATTTCAGAAGCGCCATCCCTATTACTGCCGCCGGATAGGTAGCAGCTATTGTCATACCGGCTTTAAGACCCAAATAGGCATTCGCCGCTCCGAGTACAACTGCCATAAGCAGTCCAATTATCAGAGCTCTCACTGTAAATTCAGCCATATTTGTTTCCGGCGAGACGAAAGGGACAAATCGTTTTTGTTCCGACATGCCGTTCTCCTGTTTATGGTATTAATTATTTGATAATCGTTCGACTAATATAACATTGATATTATAGACGAGCAAACTTTTTAAATTATCTTCGTCTTATTCATACCAATATGACAGATTGCAAAATCATATTTTACCGGATCGGATGGATCAAATCTTCTTAGATTTTCGGTAATTTCTTCAGCCATTTGCCAGTTAACAATCTTCTTTTGAGTAAGTCCCAACATCCTGCTAACTCTAGCCACGTGAGTATCTACGGGGATAACGAGTTTATCAGGTCTAATTTCCTGCCACAATCCGAAATCAATATTATCCTTTCTCACCATCCATCTCAAAAACAAATTCATTCTTTTGCACGCACTGTTTTTCATAGGATCGGGCAGCATAAATTTTATACCAGCGCTGATATTACTTTTATGGGCAATTATATTCTTAATATTGTCAACAAAAAATGTAATAGACGATTTCAAATTTTTCTCATTTTCGAAATAGTATAATAGAAATAAATATTTTAATGAATCGTATTGACTGTATATTTTGTTCAAAGCATAAAAAATAAGATTGATATCATCCGGACTGTAAAATCGATATTTTAATTTCTCAAAGATTTTTGTATGCAGTGAAAAATTTGATATAAACTCATACGGCTTATTCTGCATAACTTTGTGAATTTCATCCAGTGTTTTCATAATTTGCGACAGATTTCCGTATGCGAAAATTGACGATATAAAAGCCGATATTTCGATGTCGCGAGAATCTAAATATCTGTGAGGAAATAACACGGGGTCGGGCACAATCGATTTACTGTTGAATTGATTGTAATGGTAGTCTAATCTTTTCTTGAGATTTTTAATCAAAGTTTTACCGGTCAGGTTTATTGAGCATTGCGAATGATTTCAATCATTTCTTTAATAGCTTTTTCTACGCCTACAAAAACCGTCCGTGCAATTATTGCATGCCCTATGCTAACTTCGTCAATTTCTTTTATAGCAACGAATTCTTTCATATTAACATAATTCAATCCATGACCAGCATTAACACCCAATCCCAATTTTTTTGCATGTTTGGCAGCCAGACGAATTTTATCTAATTCGTCGAATCTTTCCTCTTCGGTAGGAGAGTTGGCATATTTTCCGGTATGAATTTCGATAAAGTCTGCATTTATTTCAGCAGCGGCATTTATCTGGTCGATGTCTGGTTCAATAAAAAGGGAAACGTCAATTTTAGCTTCGTGGAGACGCTTTATCGTATCGCTTAATAAACTAATGTTGTCAATTACATTTATTCCACCTTCAGTTGTAAGTTCCTGTCTTTTCTCCGGAACAATGGTAGCCAGTTCAGGTTTGACATCGCATGCAATATCGATAATCTCGTCGACGGCAGCCATTTCGAGGTCAAGTTTTGTTGTAATTAATTCTCTGAGTAGTCTAACGTCGCGTTCATTAATATGGCGCCTGTCTTCCCTTAGATGTACTACAATTCCATCAACGCCGTAAAGTTCTGCCATCAATGCAAAAGCCACAGGATCGGGCTGGAATTCGGCTCGTGCGTTTCTAAGTGTTGCAATATGATCGATATTTATGCTAAACTTCATCTCATGTCCCCTTTTTTTGACTATTCTAAATTAAAAAAAACTATTTAAAGATAAAGCAGAATCATTTTGAATAATCGAAAGAGTTGCCAATAAAGATTATCTTATCTAAGTTAATCAATAAAATTTCAACACACTGGGAGAAAATATGAGAACAATTGTAGCCTTACCGGGCGATGGAATTGGGAAAATAGTATTACCAGAAGCTATAAGATTGTTAAATGCAGCAGGATTTGTAGCAGAGTATGTTTGGGGAGATATCGGGTGGGAATTCTGGTGTAATGAAGGAAACCCTTTGCCTCAGAGGACCATTGATTTAATTGAAAAGCATAAAGTGGCTCTCTTCGGAGCTATCACCAGTAAACCAAAGGATAAAGCAGCCGAAGAACTAAAACCGGAATTACGCAATAAAGGATTTACTTATTTCTCTCCTATCGTTGCACTCAGACAACATTTTAACCTCGATATCTGCATTCGGCCGTGCATCTCTTTCAAGGGGAATCCATTAAATTTTATCCGCAAAAAAATTGACGGCACTTACGAAGAGCCATATGTCAATACCGTAATTTTCAGACAGAATACAGAAGGCCTTTACGCCGGCGTAGAATGGACAAATCCTCCGGAAGTTGTAAGAAAAGCACTCGAAACTCACCCAAAGATGAAAGCTTTTGCCGATGTTCCCAGTGAAGAGCTGGCAATTTCAACAAGAATTGTCACAAAAAAAGCAAGCGAAAGAATTATTAGATCCGCTTTTGAATACGCACGTAAAAATAATTACAAAAGCGTTACGTTGTGTGAAAAGCCGAATGTTTTGCGAGAAACATCCGGTATGATGCTAAAAATCGCACGCGAAATATCGAAAGAATATCCTGAAATCGAACTATGGGATACAAATATCGACGCCCAAATGATGTGGTTAACAAAAAATCCAGAAGACTACGGGGTTATCGTAGCTGAGAATATGTTCGGTGATATTATAAGCGACGGTTTTGCAGGACTGGTGGGAGGACTGGGATTTGCTTGTAGTGCAAATATTGGAGAGAAAGTAGCCGTATTCGAACCGACGCACGGCTCGGCCCCTAAATACGAAAAGTTGCAACCCTCGATTGTCAATCCAATTGCAATGTTTATGAGCGCAGTAATGATGCTTGAACATCTTGGAGAAATTGATATTGCCCAAAAAATTAAAAATGCTATTGCTAAAGTAATCGAAGAAGGTAAAGTAAGAACATACGATATGCTCAAACTTAAAGGCGGTCCCGATGTTATAAAACAGGGTGCTGCAACAACCCAGCAGATGACCGATGCAATAATTTCTAAACTATAATTTTTTTTGTAATTTTAAGATATAAAGTGCCATTTAACTTGGGTGTAAAATGAGTGGTATCATTTTAATTGCGTTTGCAATAATTCTCTTTTCATTCGCTTATCGGGTATATGGGAGTTATATTTCCAATATATTTTCGATCGATGGAAAACATACTACTCCGTCACATGATCTTTACGACGGAGTTGACTACGTTCCTACTAAACCTCCTGTTTTGTTAGGACATCATTTTGCATCGATTGCAGGCGCCGGTCCGATTGTAGGTCCCATAATTGCTGCAAGTTTTGGCTGGGTTCCGGTTTATATCTGGATTCTCGTCGGCTCCACTTTTATTGGAGGAGTGCACGACTACACTTCTTTAATTGCATCAATTCGCCATAAAGGCAAAACAATTGGTCAGGTTATCGAAAATTATATTGGCCTAAACGGCAAAAAACTATTCCTCCTGTTCACATGGTCTACGTTGATTCTCGTTATTGCTGTTTTTACAATTATTGTTTCCAATACATTCAACAGCATTCCTTCGGCTGGAACTTCATCGATTTTATTTATCTTCATTGCAATTGGGTTCGGTCTAATTTCTTACCGTATTAAAATGCCTTTAATTTTTTCGTCAGCTATCGGAATATTATTATTGATAATTGCTATTTACATTGGGAATCAATTCCCATTGCTTCTTGATAATCAAACCTGGAATTTAATTTTACTCGTCTATATCTTTTTTGCATCTGTAACGCCAGTGTGGATATTGCTACAGCCGCGCGATTATCTTAATTCATTTTTACTCTATGCACTGATGATTGGCGGTATTGTGGGATTGATTTTCACAATGCCCGAAGTTCATCTTGCACCAGTTACGAATTTTAAAGTCGACCAAATCGGCTATCTCTTCCCCGCTCTTTTTGTAACAGTTGCATGCGGTGCAATTAGTGGTTTTCATTCGATAGTTAGTAGCGGAACTACTGCAAAGCAACTCGACAAAGAAACCGACGCAAAACTAATTGGTTACGGTGGAATGCTTATCGAAGGCGTGCTGGCAGTTCTTTCATTATTATCGGTTGCCTCACTGGATCAGAATCATTTTATTCAATTATTAAACGAAAAAGGCGCCGTTACCGCCTTTTCAACTGGAATTGCAAAATTCATTAGCAATATTCCCTTACTCGGTGTTGATGAGGCACACGCATCGAGTTTTGCCGCTCTTGCCGTCGCCGCTTTTGCATTAACTTCTCTTGATACCGCTACCAGACTTGCGCGTTATGCATTTCAGGAATTCTTCGAAGTAGAACAACAAATCCCCCAAAACAGCGTTACATCAAATAGATATTTTGCAACCACAATAACTGTATTGGCCGGAGGACTATTGACGATGAGCGGACAGAGTATGAACATATGGCCCGTCTTCGGCAGCGCAAATCAACTTTTAGCCGCAATTGCACTCCTTGCAGTTACCGTCTGGGTTATCAATCTTAAAATAAATTATTATTTTACTCTCATTCCCATGATATTCATGTTCTCTGTTACTTTGTCTGCACTTGCTATGCTCTTTTATAATAACTTGCTCATAAATAACTATTTACTTGCTACAGTATCGATATTTCTTTTCGTACTCGCTATAATGCTGGCATTGCAGGCTTTTACTATGCTTAGAACAAATGCTGAGCCTTCAACATCAAAATAAAGGATATGAATAAAGACGAAATAATTATTTTATGGCCAGAAGTAAATTTAATTAACGACTTATCACTTAGAGATAAAGTGATAGAGTGCTGGAAATATGCACTGGAGAGTTCGGAACTAACAATACAGGATTTACACGAGATCCCTTTTTCTCTATTAATTAAGGACTGTAATATTTCTTTTATTAATCACAAAAGAACATGCGTGCAACTCGCCGTCGATATAGCCAGCAGAATGAAGAAGAATTTCGGCGATGAAATCAATATCAATATGGATTTTTTGATTGCCGGAGCAATTTTAATTGATGTTGGAAAATTATTAGAATACACGAAAAAGGACGGCAAACTTGGAACAAGCAAAGCTGGCGAATTATTACGACATCCTTTTAGCGGTGTAGCAATAGCAGATCGTTTCGGATTGCCACCTGAAGTTCTTCACATTATTGCTTATCATTCAAAAGAAGGAGATCTCGGAAAAAGATCTGTCGAAGCAATTATTGTACATCATGCCGACTTTGTATCATTCGAGCCTTTTAAAAATAATTGAGAAAAGATTTATGCAGATTAAGATATATTTGCTTAGTAAAATTGTAGTGGAGTAAAAATGCCCCAAACATTAGTTGAAAAAATTGCACAGAAGCATGCAATTGGTTTAAAACAGGCGCAGAAAATACGTGCAGGAGATTATATTACAATACAACCGGCATACGTAATGACGCACGATAATACTGGAGCAGTAATACCCAAATTTAGATCTATCGGGGCAACAAAACTTGCCAATCCGCGGCAGGTTGTTATCACACTCGACCATGATATCCAAAACAAAGACGAAAAGAATCTAAATAAATACAGACGCATCGAATCATTTGCAAAAGAAATGGGGGCCGATTTTTATCCAGCTGGAAGAGGCATAGGACACCAGATCATGATCGAAGAAGGTTATGCATTTCCAGGTACAATGGTCGTTGCATCCGATAGTCATTCAAATATGTACGGTGGAATCGGGTGCCTTGGCACTCCAATTGTCAGAACAGACGCCGCTTCAATTTGGGCAACCGGGAAAACCTGGTGGCAGGTTCCACAAACCGTTAAAGTTGTATTAAAAGGTAAACTTTCAAAAGGTGTTACGGGCAAGGACGTAATTATCGCTCTTTGCGGCTATTTTAATAACGACGAAGTATTGAATTGCGCAGTAGAATTTACAGGCGACGGGATAAGCGAATTGTCGATTGACCAGAGACTCTCAATTGCAAATATGACCACCGAATGGGGAGCAGTTGTAGGTCTTTTTCCCATTGACGAGATAACTCTGAATTGGTTGAATAAAAGAATCGATTATATTGAAAAGAGAGGCCCAGAAGGGGTACCTTCCGATGCCGACGGCAACGGGAGGAATCCGAGATTAAACAAAGAAAGGCTCAAAGAACTCGAGAAAAACCTTTCCGAACTCACACCAGACAACGATGCCTTTTATTCTAAAGAACTAACGATTGACCTCTCGTCGATTGAGCCTGTCGTCTCAGGTCCCAACAGCGTAAAGAAATATTCTTCCGTTTCCGAACTAATGAAAAAGAAAGTAAAAATTGATAAAGCTTATCTTGTATCGTGCGTAAACTCAAGACTGGAAGACATTGAAGAAGCGGCAAAAATTGTAAAGGGGAAAAAGATTGCTCCTCATGTGAAGTTTTATATTGCGGCGGCATCAAGCGAAATTCAAAAAGAAAGCGAACAAAGAGGATACTGGCAAAATTTATTAGATGCCGGTGCTATTCCCCTTCCACCAGGTTGCGGCCCCTGTATTGGCTTGGGTACCGGATTGCTCGAAGACGGCGAAGTGGGCATTTCTGCAACAAATAGAAACTTCAAAGGACGAATGGGTTCGCCAAATGCATTTGCATATCTGGCCTCGCCTGCTGTCGTGGCGCATTCTGCTATCAACGGTTTTATCAGTTATGATATTGCCGAAACAAAGAATTCTATTGTCGGATCAATTAAAATAAACTCACGCCCGGAAATTCAATCTCAACAGATTGATATTATTGAAGGTTTTCCAGCAGAAATAAAAGGCAAACTGATCTTTTGTCCTCAAGATAATTTAAACACGGATGGTATTTATCCTGGCAAATATACTTACAACGACGATATGACGCCTCAGGATCAAGCAAATGTTGTGATGGAAAATTATGACCCCGATTTCAGAAATATTGTAAAGGAAGGCGATCTTCTCGTCGGAGGCTTCAACTTCGGAACAGGAAGCTCACGCGAACAGGCTGCCACAGCTCTTAAATACAAAGGAATTCGTCTGGTTATTGCAGGTTCTTTCAGCGATACTTACAAACGCAATGCAATCAACAATGGCTTTCTTGCCATCGATTGCCCTCAACTTGTAAATGACTTAAAAAAGATGTTCGAAGGCAATAAGAAAAATACAATTAGAACCAATATTATTGCCAAGGTTGATTTTGTCAATTCGAGATTAATTGCGGGAGATAAAATTTATAATATTTCTCCAGTCGGTATTGCAGCTCAAGAATTAATTGTTTCAGGAGGTCTTGAAAATTGGATTAAGAAAAATCTGGAGAGTTAAGTATATCGAATTATTCTTTATCGCTTTTCTTTTAGAAATAAAAGTGATAATTTAATGCAAAAGAAAAGCATAAGTAATTATGCATAAACTAAGAAAAATAACTTCAAAAAATTATTATCCTTACCTAAACCTCCCCAAGCTATACGAAACCAACTGGCAAAATAAATAATCCTTCGCTTTCGCTATATCTTCAATTATTAATTACATAAGGAATATATTATGGAAAAATCCGTTTCACGAATTATTTCCGAATTTGCCATTGATTTAAAATACGAAGACATACCGGCAGAGGTTATTTACGAAGCCAAGCGTTATTTGTACGATTCAATCGGATGCGCATACGGTGCTTACGAAACTAAAGACGTTAATATCATAAGGAATTATTTTCGAAATATCGGCGGAAGGCAGGAATCAACGGTTATAGCTTTCGGTGACAAACTTCCATCGGCTCATGCTGCTTTTGTAAATTCTCAAATGATTCGGTCACTCGACTTTAACGACATTTACTGGAAACAAGATCCGTCGCATCCGTCGGATTTGATTCCCGCAGCGCTGGCTGTCGGGGAATTTTCGAACGCTAGCATGAAATCTGTTTTGACTGCAATAGTACTGGGATACGAATTCGAACAACGTCTTTGCGAAATTGCTTTCCCAGGTATTAGAGAACGCAAATGGCACCATGCCACTTTAACTCAGTTTGTTTCACCTATAGTCGCAGGTAAGTTGCTCAATCTGGACGTCGATCAGATGGTAAATGCTATCGGCATTAACGGTTCTCATAATTTTACTTCTGGTGCGCCGGCTTCGGGACAACTATCGATGATGAAAAATACAGTGGATCCAATGGCTGTTTTTAACGGAGTAATCTCCAGTTTCCTTGCCAAAGAGGGCTTCAGCGGACCTGAATTTATTTTCGAAGGTAAGGAAGGTCTATTCGATTGCATGCTCGGCTGGGATTATAAATCGAGAAAAAGTAAACCAGTCTCTATACCTGGTTTGGAAAGTTACGGCGAATGGCAATGGAAGATTGAAAATCTTTTTAACGACTTAGGGACAAGATATAAAATCCTCGAATGCAGCATGAAAGCTTTTCCTACCGAAGCATTAACTCACACCCACATTTCCGCTGTTCTATCGATTGTAAACAAATATGACATTCAACCCGAAGAAATTGAAAAGATAACTGTTACAACAATTGCGCGCGTTTGCGATATCCTGTTCGATCCGCAGAAATACAAACCGAAATCGAGAGAAACAGCCGACCATTCATTGCCTTACTGTATTGCCGTGGCAATAGTCGACAGGAAAATTACAACCGATTCATTTTCGGAAGAAAAAATCAAAGACCCGCGTATATGGTCGATTATTGATAAAATTGAGGGAGTAGCATCGCATGAATTTGAAAAATTGTTTCCCGAAAAACAACCATCAAAAGTTAGTATTGTTACTAAAGACGGGAAAGAATATTCAGAATATCTCGAATATCCCAAAGGACATCCCCAAAATCCGATGACCGACGATGAACTGGAGACAAAATTCAATAGTCTTTCTTCAAAAGTATTGAGCACTCAAAAACAAAAAGAAATAAAAGAGCTTGTTTATAATTGTGAAAAGATGGAAGCAACTAAATTCATGAATAACTTAATTGTGTAGTTCTATGAAAACACAAATTGTATCCGATATAGCTTCGGCTGGTAACAGGTCCGATAAAACACGTTCGGACTGTCATATAACAATAAAAAAATTACATCGAAGTAGAAAATTAACCATTAAATTGAAAAGCAAAGTTGAAAAACTCTACAGCGTTGACATCGAAAAATTGCTTCGCAAAATTTCAGCGTTTTACGATTTAAACGGCGCTGAAATTGAGATTGAAGATTTCGGAGCTCTTCCTTATACAATAGCTGCACGATTCGAAACCGCATATAAAAGAATTTTCAAAAATGAAACGAGAGAATTTCTCTTCCCTCTTAAAAAAGAATTAATTACACCGACTTCAAAAGACAGAATAAGAAGAAGCCGACTTTATTTACCCGGCAACGAACCGAAGTTTCATATCAATGCGGGACTTCATAAACCTGATGGAATTATTCTCGATCTCGAAGACAGCGTACATCCTTCCGAAAAAGATGCAGCTCGAATTTTGGTAAGAAATGCATTGCGTGCTCTCAATTTTTACGGCGCCGAAAAGATGGTCAGGATAAATCAACTTCCACTTGGTATCGAAGATTTAAAATCGATTGTTCCACATAACGTTCATGTAATTCTTATTCCCAAATGTGAATCTAAAGAGACTGTCTTAAAAATTGAAGAAGAAATCACGTCCATTAAGAAAGAAAAAAATATTCATAATGATATTTTTCTAATGCCGATTATAGAAAGCGCAATGGGCGTTATCAATGCATACGAAATTGCTTCGGCATCTACAAGTATATGTGCCTTAACTATTGGTCTCGAAGATTATACAGCGGACATTGGCGTTCAAAGAACAGAAGCGGGTTTAGAAAGTTTTTATGCACGCTCTACAATAGTAAATGCTGCCAGAGCTGCTGGTATTCAAGCCATCGATTCTGTTTATTCAGACGTTGGGAATACAGAGGGTCTTCTAAAGAGTTGCCTGGAATCGAAAGCTCTCGGATTCGAAGGCAAAGGATGTATACATCCAAGACAGATAAAAATCGTTCATCAAGCTTTTGCACCAACTCCTTCTGAAATTGAAAAGGCAAGAATAATAGTAGAGGCATACAACGAAGCTAAAAGAAAAAATCTTAGTGTTATTTCAATAGGAAGTAAAATGATTGATCCCCCTGTAGTCAAGCGGGCATTAAAAATATTAGAATCAGCAAAACTAAATTTAGAAGAGCTATGAAAATGATAAAAAACAAAGTTGGTAGATATGTACCGTTGTATGTAAACGGAATAAAGCAGGTACCATTTAAAGGCATCGATAAATACGAACCAAAAGGCAGAAAAGCCGCTCCACCCATTCCCTCCTGTGCGGATTATCCTAAAGACGGCAATAAAGTTGTACGAAACTTGAAGAAAGCTCTCGAATTGTCGGGATTAAAAGACGGCATGACAATTTCAACCCATCATCACCTTCGAAACGGCGATATGGTTACAAATTACTTATTCGATGTTGTCCATTCAATGGGCATCAAAAATATTACATGGTTTCCGAGCGCATCTTTCCCCTGCCATGAATATTTAATCAAGTATCTTGAGGACGGAACAATTCACCATATTGAAGGTTCATTAAACGGACCGCTGGGGAAATACGCCAGTATGGGAAAGATGAAAGGAACCGGTGTCTTACGTTCTCACGGCGGAAGGTATCAGGCAATCCAGGATGGCGAAGTACATATTGATATTGCGGTAATTGCCGCTCCTGCAGCGGATATGTTTGGAAATGCTAACGGATTATACGGAAAATCTGCTTGCGGCGGTTTGGGATTTGCGCTGGCAGACTCGATCTATGCAGATAAAGTAATAATTGTCACCGATAATCTTGTTGATTTCCCCTGTACACCATGGCAAATTTCTGGCAACAATGTCGATTATGTCGTGGTCGTTGATACAATAGGCGATCCTTCTAAAATAGTAAGCGGTACGACTGAAATAACTAAAAGTCCAGATCGACTTCTAATAGCCGAATATGTGGCAGAATTTATGGACGTAGCAGGAATTTTAAGAGACGGATTTTCGTTCCAGGCCGGCGCTGGCGGTACAAGTCTGGCATTTATACCATTTCTAAAAGAAAAAATGAAACAAAAAAATATTAAAGCACGATTTGTTAGAGGTGGTTCAACTAAATATTTAGTAGAATTACTCGAAGAAGGTTTGACTGATTACATCCTCGATGGTCAAACATTTGATCTGGAAGGCGTACGTTCTATGAGAGAAAATCCCAGGCACATTATGACCTCTCCATTTACGAGTTATAATTTTCATGGCAAAGGGAATTTTGCATCGATGGTAGACGCCGTTGTTTTAGGAGCAACAGAGGTAGATATAAATTTCAATGCCAATGTAGTCACGCATTCAGATGGATTATTATTGCATGGAATAGGTGGATGGCAGAATTGTCTTTATGCGGGTTGCACGATTTTGGCAGTGCCATCTTTCAGAGACAGGATTCCTATAATTGTCGACAATGTAACAACATTGTGCGGTCCAGGAGATTTAATCGATGTCGTAATTACAGAACGTGGTATTGCTATTAATCCAAAGAGAACTGATTTAATAAAAAAAGTAAAGAATAGTTCTCTGCCAATACGTTCAATTGCCGAAATTCAAAAAGAAGTATATGAAATATGCGGTAAACCTGAAAAGCCCAGAATCGACAGACGAAAAGTAGTTGCCGTCGTTAAGTGGGTAGATGGGACTTTACTGGATTCAGTTTATAGGGTAACCGAATAAATTTAAAAGTTACCCTTTTTTACTTTTGCCAGTCCTCCTCCAAAAGTAGCTATCCACAAATTACCGTCGGCAGCAATTTTGATATCGACGACCTGGCTTGCAAGCAATTTTGAATTCGAGGTATTAAAGAAATATCCGTCTAAAGGATTGGTTCTGAATTTAGTCAATCCGTTTTTAGTACCGATCCATTTATTCCCTTCCTCGTCTATATAAATTGACTCAACAAAATTCGAGGGCACGCCGACAAGCTCCACCTGTTCCCAGGTGCCGTTTTTGAATCTTGTCAATCCCCCTAATTCGCCTTTTTCGGGGCTACAGACATGAGCCACATAAACATAACCTTCTTTATCACACGCAATATCTTTTATTGAATTTCCAAGATTTTCACTTAGATTCATATTCGACATATCATAAACTTTCCATTTGTTGCCGTCATACATATTTACTCCAGCGCTGTTTGTTGCCACCCAGATGTTATTAAAATTGTCAACTGCAATTCCAGTTACAAAATCGCTCGACATTCCGGAGCTTCTATCAAAAATTTTCCAGACCGTTCCATCGTATCTTACCAAACCTTTTTGAGTACCGATCCACATTACATCATTCTTATCGAAAATAATGCTGGTAACGTATGAATCGGGTAATTTTGAAGTAAGGTCGACCCACGATACACCGTCGTATTTTTGAAGGCTGCCACTTGTCGCCACGTACAATTCATTGTTGTGTATGTAAAGATGATTGATAAAGTTATATTTGAGCTGAGAATTTGATGTCTGAAAAATGTCAAATTTATTACCGTGAATCCTTACAATTCCTTTGTCTCTTGTTCCGACCCAAACATTATTAGCATCTACAGCCAGGCAAGAAAGGTGGTTGCTTGTCAAATCTGAATTACTGAGATTATAATTAACCCATTTACTTGTATCGTCCAGCTTGAAATTAACGTATTGTATTTTATTATAAGTTACCTTTACAATTGTACTATCTGAACGATGCAGTGGCAAATCGCACCTCAATTTATATTCACCTACTAATAAATCAGTTATATATTTTGGTGTTACGAATCCGGTATTTTTGTTATTCAGATAAATTAAAGCTCCAGCCGGATTACTATTAACATAAATAGTTCCGAAATTTATTGGATTCTGATAAAAGTCAATATAAATAGACTTACTTTCAGCATAACCAAGTTGGACTGCAAAAGTTGTATCTTTGAACAAGTCTTTTTTCAAAGTAACATAGTGCAAACCTTCTGACAATCCTTTAATAGTGTCGGGAGTTACAAATCCCGAATTTTTGCCGTCGATATAAATAAGAGCTGAATCCGGTTTACTATCCAGAATTACCTTGCTTTTAGATAAAATTAGTGGTTCTGTTGAACCTGTGTAAACTTCCCTATTGCATGAAATAAAAATGTTGAGCAGCAGTAAAGCTGACAATAATTTGATGAAACTTTTCATTCTTTCAATCCTGGTATGTAACCAAATGACCTGATATAATCGTGTGTAAATCGGAGTACATAGTAATTCCGATTATAAGCACCAAAAACGCCATATCCACCTTTAATATTTGAATAATCTTTTTCGTCGAGTTTTACGGAAAAAGCATTGTCGGCATTTGCGGTGGTGTTGTAGTAAATGCTCAAATTTTCGTCGAGTGCAATTACCTCCAGAATGCAACTCAGTATTTCAAATTTGCTCTTGTCAGATTCTCCTTCCGAAAGAAGTTTCATCGCTTTATCAATTGTTGTCATATCATAACTGAAACGACTTTGAGTTATTGGCTCCGGATAGTCAGGTACAAATTTGCCCTCGTATTCGACATAACTGTGCGGCACCACATAAATATATCTTTTTTTCGTACCGCCTTCGTGCTTAAAATAGTAAATACCCAATCTTACCACAAAGACCGGTTTGGTTTGATTGCTGTTCCAGACGACCTGAATGTAATCACCTTTTTTGGGAGGAATAAGAGTATCCGACAAAGCTCCGCTGAATGTTATTTGTTGAGGAACTGTTGTGGACGAAGATAAAACCCTTCCGTCAGGAAGTATTGCTTCGATTTCAAGCGGCTGACCGGCTACTGGTTTAAAATTCTCAGCATAATAAATTCTGTAAGGAGATTTGTATTTGTCATCAGGCGCGCGCTCAACAATCGTATCTTTCAGAATTACGACATTGTCATTTCCACTCCATAACCTGACCAGTGCATTTTGTATCGATTTATCCTCCGTATTAGAGTATGGATCAAAATTTTCTGAGATGTAACTTTTCGATAATAACGCCACCTGATAATTTGTATCGGCTCTAACAATGCAATTCAGAACATATTTTTCTTTTAAATCTCCGTATGGGTTGAAGGCATCGTTGCAAGATAGAATAGTTAGCATGAATAAAATCAACATCAAATAAAAAAATTTCATTTTCATAATTCCACCTTAAGTGAGAAAGTGGGAAGAAACGGCAGCATATTGACTCTTTCCCCGGTATCCTTTTTGAAATAAAAAATATTAGCTCTGTCGTAAAGATTAACAATATTGAAATCGAGGTATAAATTCATAAAAGGAAAAATGAACTTTTTAGAAATATTTAAATCGAGTCTGTGATAGTCTGGTAATCTTCCAAGATTTTGAATGCCAATTAATGTATAAGGTTTTCGGGGATCATTGTAATTCCACGAATCGAAGAAATTATCGAGATAAAGTTTGTCGTAATAACCGAGAATTTCAGTAAAAGGAAGACCTGATGAGTAAACCCATATAATACTTGTATGCCAGCTATTACCAAAATCGATGTCCAGCATAACATTAAAATTATGTCGTGTATCGTAACGCGGATAATATCTTTTCCCGTCGATTACTTTGTAGGCATAAGCGTGTGTGTAAGAAGTGGTTAGTTTGACACTCGATGTTGTGATCGATGCGTTAACTTCCAGACCATACGATTCACCCTCACCTGCTTTAAAATCGTTGTCCGTCGCATAAATTTTATCTTTGTTTAATACTGGCAAGTTATTCACAGTTTTATAGTACGATTCAACGCCGAATTTCCAGAAATTTCCGTTATCAAACTCAACACCAAATATTGCATGCATAGCTTTTGCCGGCGGAAGATACGCTGGAGTAATAATCCATGGTTCGAATATATTTATAATTTCGTCTTCATCTGAGACCGTTGTCAATGTTTGTTGATAAATGCCCCACGCGCCTTTAACCGTCAGAAAATTCCAGAATGTATAAAATGCATTTAATCTTGGTTCAATAAAGATTTTCTCTTTGTTTGGTGAAACCGATGCAAGATTAAATCGGAGCCCCGCATCAATTGCGAAGTTATCGAATCTCAAGATTTTATATTTGGTGTAAAGTGAAATATCTGTGCCTTTGTTATTAATATCTGTATCCTCGTCAATCCTGTTTTCAATAAACAAATTTGTATTTATTTGATTAATATGAAATCCTACACCCAACTCGTCCTTTGAATTGAAAATATAAGTCAGATCCATTTTCATCGAAATATCGTTAATTTCATTTCTCGATTTACTGAGTGAGCTCAACTGCGGTAAAACTTCGCCCTGGAAATTGCTTAAAGATAAACCGAGTTCAAGAAAAAGAGGAATATCGCCCACAAAGAACCATCTGAAACCGAACAAATTATTTTTCCATCCGAAATCTTCTATTGTAGGATCCGGATTATCAATTTTATCGCTGCTAAAAAATCCGTTCACAATAAACTTACTGCCCGGTATAAAATCCTGATTCGAGTAATTCATTTTAAAGGATAGATCGTAGAAGTCCGCCGGTACATTTTGATTATCCAGGAATTTCTTAAGAATTTCGGTTGAATAACTTTTTCTACCACTCAAAAAAAACGAGCCGTGAGGCAATGGACCTTCAAGGAATAATTTGGTGGACAAATAACTTGCACTTGCCTTTGCACCAAATCGATTTTTATTACCGTCGTTTGTTTTGATATCGACGACGGACGAAATACGTCCTCCGTAATTTGCAGCAAATCCACCTTTATAAAATTCGATATTATTTATAACATCCGGGTCAATTACACTGAAAAGCCCGAGTGCATGAAATGGATTGTAGAGTGTAATTCCGTCGACTAAAATGAGATTCTGATTGCTTGCCCCGCCTCTTACATAAAACCGTGCCGAAACATCGCCGGTCGATTGAACACCCGAAAGATATTTTAGAGAACGGAATAAATCGGATTCGACTCCTTTGGGAAGATATTCTAAATCCCGACTTAAGATTCTGCGTATACTTATATCCGTTCTGCTTTCTTCAACGAGCTTTTCTACTTTCTCAATTGCTTGCAGTTCAATTTCGGAAGGTAAAAGTTGAACGTCGTAATGTGTTATTTTATTCGGAGAAATTTTAATATTTATCTTTTTGGTATGATAGCCGATATAAGAAATTATCAAAGTAAAATTTTGATTTGCTGGTATAGACGGAATCAGGAAATATCCTCTGGAATCGCTTGCCGTACCTATTCCCAATTCTTTCAAAAATACATTACAGTAAGCCAGCGCCTCAGAAGTTGTCGAATCGGTAACCAGCCCTCTCAATGTACCTGTGTTTTGAGCCGCGATGTTCGAATAAATTATTGCTAACAGTGTAAAGTGATAAATTATATTCTTCATTAAAAGCAGATAAATATTGCATATGCAATATATGATAATTTCATTACATAACATTATTGAATTGGATAGTAAAATAAAAAAGGCTGTTCCAAGCAATCCCGGGTAATGTATCTAGGAGGCTATGAAGTTGTGTTAAAAAACTTCCCCGGTCGGTTCGGAACAGCCTTTATAAGGCGGGGGTGTTAATTGTTTACTGCTACTGGTATTTTCATCAATTTATTCGAAATTTCATGAAAGAACAGATCTGGATTTTCCTTTTCTACTTCTGTTATTTTAATATCTGCAAACATATCATAAAAATTAAAGTAGAGACTTGCCAGTTGAGCTTTGTATCTGATAGAAGGAGTATTTCCTTCTAAAGCCAGTTCGTATAATTTTCTAACCAATCTACTATAATCTTCATTCGGAAATTTGCTTTTGACCTCCATTATATTGAAGATGGAAGATTCAACTATTCCCGAATGTTCGACATTCAGATTGTAAAGAAAACGCTCGTTGACTTTTTCAATCAACTTTTTGTATTCCGGCTGCTGCGCAAAGATATTAGTTGCCAAAAATGTAACTAAAAGCACAGCTGCTATTTTATTAAGTTGCTTCATTTTTTCCTCCTTGTTAATAGTTCGTTTATAACAATTCAAAGCCCGTGCCAGAGTATATAATTTATTAACCTGCACAAATAACAAAAGATTAGGTATTTAGGTATTGCCACATTTTTTCCTAATTTTTGTAGGTTTCGACGTAACTAATAGAAAAATAATAACTTACGGAATTGCACTAATGTGGCACCTGCAGTTTTGTGGCACCCCTTTAGAGAGAATTACGGATTATTTTTTTCTACTGAGTCTATTATTGAGGGCTCTTCTACTTAAACCCAGCAGTCGTGCAGCTATCGACTGATTATTGTCAGCTCGTTTAAGTGCTTCTTTAATAAGTGCTTCTTCAATTTCTTTGAGCGTCGGTAAATTTTCGGGGAATACAATTTTGTCGAGAACTTCTTCTGTCTGTTCGGGAGGGGTATCTTTTTTCATACTGGAAAAAATTTTATCGCGTATCGAGTCGAGCGAAAGCACTCCAAACCGATGTCTACTAACGGCATCGTATATCAAACCTTCGAGTTCTCTAATATTGCCAGGGAAATGATAATTTGAAAGGAGCGTATAGAGTTCCTTAGGTGGAGTTGGTTTTTTCTTATTAAGTTTTTCTGCTGCTCTTTCAAGAAAATGATCGATAAGTAAAGGTATGTCCTCCTTCCTTTCTCTCAATGGAGGAATGTGAATATGATGAGTTTGAAGTCTGTAATAAAGATCTTTTCTGAATTTGTTACTTCCTTTCAAATCTTCGATTTGTAGATTAGTAGCACAAATTATTCTAACATCTGCCTGTTTTGGAAGATCTGAACCGAGCGGATAATACTTGTTATCCTGTATGAGCCGTAATAATTTAACCTGTGATTCGATACTTAAATCTCCAATTTCATCAAGAAAGAGTGTCCCTTTTTCTGCCTGTTCGATCAATCCTTTGCGGTCCTGTTCGGCACCTGTAAACGCGCCTTTTTTATGACCGAAGAGGGTATCGGAAAACAATGTATCGTCGAGACCTGCAACATTGACAGCTATCAAATTGCCGGTTCTTGAACTCACTTTATGAATTGCCCTGGCAATTAATTCTTTTCCGACGCCGGTTTCGCCGGTAATTAAAACTGGCAAAGGGGAATTTGAAATTGCTTCGATATATTTGAAGATTGAACGCATCGATTTGCTTTTTGTGATAATTTCTTCAAAGGCATCGGGATTTTCGATTTTGTCTTTGAGTAAATAATCTTTCAAACGTCGATTTTCTGAAAGCACTTCCCTGTATTCAAGCGCTCCTCTGATGGTTGTAACCAGACGGGTATTGTCTACAGGTTTTAAGATATAATTATAAGCCCCTAACTTTATACTTTCGACAGCACTCTCAACATCGTTCAGAGCAGTTAAAATTATTACAGGTATCTCCGGGAATTGATCTTTGATCTTAGGCAAAAGCTCAAGCCCAGAAATTCCAGGCATATTTACATCGAGAACAATCAACGAGAATTTATCTTTTTCGAGCATATCCAGTACTTTTGTACTGTCGTGCTGCAGTCTAATATTATTAATGCCATCGGAGTTTAATGAAGTCTCGACGCTGTAGAGGAACTGTTCTTCGTCGTCGACCAGTAAAATCGGTAATTCAGGATAATCTGCTATTCCCATCTTTCCTCTTTTAATTTATCGGCAAAAGAATAGTAAATTTGGTTCCGTCAACGTTGCTTTCCACAAGAATATCTCCGCCGTGATTTTTGATAATATTATACGAAACATAGAGGCCCAGACCTGTGCCGCCAGAATTTCTTTTGGTCGTGAAAAAAGGATCGAAAATGAACTTAATATTTTCGGGTTCAATTCCAGTGCCTTCGTCTCTAACTTCAATTGCCACAAAGTTTTCTTTTTGATAGATCGAAATTTCAATACCGCGATTTTTATCCGGCAACGCCTGACATGCGTTTGCAATTAGATTGATCATCACCTGTTCAATTTGCTGTGAATTGCCTTTTATATTCGCTATTTCATAATTGTAATTCACTTTTAAATTATTTGTCGATTTTTTTATGAGATTTGATGTAATCATAACAGCTTTTTCAATCACCTTATTCAGGTCAACCGGTTGATCTAATCGTCCGGAATCTTTTTTTGCAAATTCTTTTAAACTGTTTGTAATTTTTTCAATTCTCGTAGAACCCTCGATAATTCCATCCAGGGCTTGAGTAATTTTTACAAAAGCCTTTTCCGATGGAATACCAGCAACATAATAGTCGTTGTTGATTGTTGCATATTCTTTCAGGACTGGCATGATATCGTCGAAAGCTTTTTTAAGGAACTGTGCATTTAACAGGATGAAATTGTTGGGATTATTTATTTCGTGAGTAATTCCGCTAACCATTGTTCCGAGCGCTACCATTTTATCTGCCTGGATCAATTGCTTTTGTTTCAATTCTGCCAGCTCCTGCGCTTTTTTTAATTCAGTTATATCGTTAATAAGTCCATCGTAATAAATTACGTTTCCGAATTCGTCTTTCGACAAAACGATGCTGTTTTTTACCCATCGAATAGAACCATCTCGATGGATGATCCGATGCTCGAGTGGTTTCACTTCAATTCCTGCGAGAGCGTCTTCAGCTTGTTTCAACACAGCAGGTCGGTCGTCGGGGTGTACCATTCTATACCAGAGTTCAGGGTCGTTTTGATAATCTTCCGAAGTGTATCCTGTAACAGCTGCACAACCAGGTCCATGATAGGTTTTAACTGCTTTGCCGTTTTCGACTTTTACAGAATAGATATAGTCGGTAAGATATCTTATTAGTCTGTAATACCGTATTTCAATCGGGTCTAATTTAAGCTCTTCTTCCATAGCGCCTTCAAATTTACAGCGCAAATTTAAACAATCCCGAACTAATTTGTGTACGATATTACACTAATTATTCTTCCATTGTCGAAATATTGCCGGGGTCAAGACCCAGTGCTCGTGCTTTCAATACACGGCGCATTATTTTACCGCTCCGAGTTTTGGGTAATGAATCGACAAATTCAATACTTTCTGGTTTAGCTATTGGTCCTACTTCGTGGGCAACATGTTTTCTCAATTCTTCGATCAATGCAGTCGATTTTTCATATCCGTTTTTCAGAATAACATAAGTATAAATTGCGTTTCCTTTTACATCATGTGGCAAACCAATTGCTGCGGCTTCGGCAACCGCTGGATGACTAACAAGAGCACTTTCGATTTCAGCTGTACCGAGTCGATAGCCCGATACTTTAATAACGTCATCAACTCTTCCGATAATCCAGTAATATCCATCCTCATCCCGACGCGCGCTGTCGCCGGTCATATAATACCCCGGATATTTACTCCAGTATTGACTGACATATCTTTCTGGGTCCTTATGGACGGTGCGCAACATAGCCGGCCATGGAGTTTTAATAACAAGATATCCTTCTTCGTTCGGTTTGACAGAATTACCATTTTCATCGAGGATGTCCATTTCGATTCCAGGAAATGGTCTTGTTCCAGATCCAGGTTTAAGCGGCACAGACGGCATGGGCGTTATCATAAACATCCCTGTTTCAGTTTGCCACCAGGTATCCATTATGGGGCATTTTTCGTTACCCACAACTTTAAAGTACCATTTCCACGCTTCAGGATTTATTGGTTCGCCAACAGTACCTAACAATCGCAACGAAGATAAGTTGTGTCTTTTAACCCACGATTCGCCAAACCTCATTAAACCTCTGATTGCGGTAGGAGCAGTATAAAGAATGTTAATGCCATATTTTTCTATCATTTGCCACCAGCGATTTGGATATGGAAAATTTGGTGCTCCTTCATAGACAAATGAAGTTGTACCGTTCAAAAGCGGGCCATAGACAATATAACTATGACCGGTAATCCAGCCAGGATCAGCTGCACACCAGTACCTATCTTCTTCTTTAATATCGAATACAAATTTAAGTGTGGTATAAACTCCAACCATATAGCCGCCATGAGTATGCAGGATTGCTTTTGGCTTTCCTGTTGTGCCAGAAGTATAGAGAATAAACAATGGATCTTCAGCATCCATAATTTCGAGAGCACAATTTTGTGTGGCAATTGGGAGATTCATTAAGTCGTGATACCATAAGTCTCTGCCCGCTTCCATGTTAATTTCCTGTCCAGTCCTTTTGACAACGAGCACATGTTCAACCGTGCCGCAGCGTTGAAGTGCTTCGTCAGCAATTTGTTTTAAAGGAACAATTTTTCCTCTCTGGAACGCCCCGTCAGCCGTGATTAATACTTTCGAGTTACTGTCTTCAATTCTTTCCGCCAGAGATTCAACGGAAAAACCTCCATAAACTACTGAATGAATTGCCCCAATACGCGCCGATGCTAACATGGCAATAATTATTTCCGGTATTCGTCCCATATAAATTGTAACCCTGTCGCCTTTATTCACACCCATGCTTTTTAATACATTGGCAAATTTGCAAACTTCGCGATGAAGCGCGAAATACGACATAGTTCTTAATTGTCCGTCTTCTCCCTCCCAGATAAGCGCAAGTTTATTTCGCCTGTATGTTTTAATATGTCGGTCCAAACAATTGTAAACAATATTTGTTTTTGCTCCGGTAAACCATTTATAAAATGGTTTATTGGAATCATCAAGAACCTTTTGCCATTTTTCAAACCAATCAAGTTCATTAGCCATTTCTTCCCAGAAACCTGCGTAATCTTTTGTTGCCCTCTCGTTCAATTCATCCCAGTTCTTAATATTGGCATTTTTAATGACTTCTTTGGATGGATAATAAACTTCACCGGATAGCATAAACCCTCCTTGTTTTTTTTCAGCCAATAATTTATTTTAGGGCAAGAAAATAAGATATAACGTCTATAAATGCAACATCTTTATGCCAGGTAAAAAAATTATAAAAATATTCTCATTATTTAGCCTGACGCTTTATGTTTCAATATTAGGGACAATTTTTTTTCATTCTCATATCAGAAATATACATAGCAATCAAGTTTCTATAGGCAAGCATTATGAAAATGTAGATCCTTATGCCGATAAAAATGGCATTTGTTCGATTGAAGTTTTTCTTCTCTATAATTTTAACTCCGAATCAATAGCTTATTTCAATTTACCCAATTTTGATAATGTTTTAGATACTGATTTAACGCTCGTATTAGAGTTCCCACATATTTTATCTCTTTCATCCATCGACTCGAGAGCTCCACCGTTTAACTCCTGAATTTCAACACTATTTTTTTTCTTAATTAATTAAAAAGGAGCTCTGAAATGAAAGAGTTAATCATTTCTTTTATGCTTTTATTCACTATTGCAATACAGGCGCAGTCCTACTCAATTAAAGGATATGTTTACGACAAAAAAAACAACGAGCCGTTAGTAGGCGTTAATATCTATTTGCAGGAATTGAAAACTGGTACATCCACAGATGAAAAAGGTTATTTTGAATTAGGAAATTTAAAAGAAGGTAATTACACTTTGCGGTTCAGTTATATAGGGCATAAATCATTAACAGAAAAAGTTTATGTCCCCTCGAAAACATTAATGATATACCTTGAAGACGTCACAATTGATCTTAACGAGGTAGTAGTCACCGGCAATCCATTTAATAGCGATCCAAAGGAGTTGTTACAGAGTTCATTGAGCGTTGCTAATTTAGAACTACAAATTAAACGAAATACAAACATCGGTGAAACCTTGAATTTTCTTCCCGGAATTTCGATGCGTTATAATGGCAAAGCTACCGCTCGTCCAGTTGTAAGAGGATTTAGTAATAATAGAATATTGATTTTAGAAAACGGTTTGAGAATGGGCGACCTGTCCAATACATCGAGCGACCATGCTGTTTCAAGCGATGGAGCTATACCTGAGAAAATTGAAATTATACGGGGTCCATCAAGTCTTATTTACGGAAGCAATGCTCTTGGTGGAGTTATCAATATAATTACAGAAGAGATACCCGACTATATACCTGATGGATTTGAAGGCAATTTTTTAGCTGGAAATTCTTTCAACAATAATGAATTCAATTCAAGCCTCGACTTACATTTCGGTACCAATAATTTTGCGGCTCACGGTAATTTAACAAAAAGAAAAGCAGGCGATTATACTGACGGAACCGGCAAAAAAGTTAACAACACTTACCTCGATTTCAGCGGCTACCAGTTTGGACTGTCATATATTCCAGAATTTGGACAGACAGGCATCGGTTATAAAAATTACGAGTTTAATTACGGCATACCGATGCATCAACATCATCATGAAGAAGACAATGAAAGCCACAACGAAGAAGACGAACCGGAAAGCATTGGTATTGAAATGCATAAAGAAGAAGTAAAATTTAATATGTTAAGTGACCTGAAAGGTGTACTCGAAAAAATTTCCTTAAAAGGTGGTTATCAAAATTATAATCACAAGGAAATAAACAGGGTTACAAATGAAATCGGGACAGCATTCGGATTAAAATCATATGTACTAGATATTTCTGCTAAACATACTCCTCTTTTAAATAATTCAGAAGGTCTTATAGGACTATGGTATCAGAATCAAAAATACACAGTCGAAGGCGAGGAAGCATTTACGCCCAACGCCGATTATATGTCCCTTGCATTTTTCGTCCTTGAACAATTTAGAATTCGTAGAACACTTCTTCAAATCGGTCTGCGCTATGAATATAATTCAATTGACATACCGCAGACAGAATTATCCGGCAGATCGATTACCGCCATGCAAAAAATATTTAATACATTTAGTGGGTCAGCTGGTTTAGTTTTAAAAATATCTCCTTATTTATCTTTCTACTCTAATTTTGCTACTGCATTCCGTTCGCCGACAATTGAGGAATTAACCTCTTACGCTATCCACGAAGCCACAGGAACATTCGATATCGGTAATATAAACCTCGATACTGAAAAAAATCTGGGGATCGATTTCGGTTTAAGATATCAATCAGTACAAGTTAATTCAGAATTGAATTTATATTATAATTTAATCGAAGATTACATTTTCAAAATGCCTACAGGCCAATACTATGATCCTTCAGAAATGGAATTTGTAAATACTACAGGGATCCCTGTCTATGCATATACACAAACAAAAGCTTTCGTTTACGGCTACGAGTTCAAAGCACAATTTGAATTTGCCCCCCATTTTTCGTTGACTTTAATGAATGATTATACTGTAGGAAAAAACTCAGTAACAAAAGAGTATCTACCATTGATGCCTCCCCTAAGGTTTGCAATTGAACCGCGATATTCTAAAGATAGTTACTGGCTTGGTTGTCAATTCAACTTAGCTGCTGATCAAAATAAAGTTAGTCCTTTTGAAGAGCGAACGCCGGGATACGGATTAATTAATTTTTATGCAGGCACAAAACTCATAATCGGCAAATATATACTCATATTTACACTTAAAGTTGATAATATTTTTGATACAGCTTATAAGGAACATTTATCTGCAGTAAAAGAATTTATACTTATGCCTGGCAGGGAGATAAAATTAAATTATAGATTTTTATTTTAACTATACGATTATTATATTGGCAGCGCTGATATGAACTCACTTGTTCTTTTCATAATGAGAATATTTATAACTCGGAATCGAGAGATTTTAAACAAGAGAACCAGATTAAGAGTTATAAAAGTGGCGAAGCATTTCGCAGATTAATTAACAAATAATCTGAACGAGTTATATTCTTCGCTGCAGTATTTTCAGCTCGGAGAGGTGGGTGAGTGGCTGCCATCGCCTTTAGGCGAGGTTCCGCCACAGGCGGAAAAACCAACGGTTTGCTAAATATGTTTTATGTTTACATACTAAGAAGCGAAGTAACTGAAAAATATTATATTGGTCATACAGCTAATTATGAAAAAAGATTGAAAGATCATAATCGAGGCAAAGTCAGGTCGACTAAGCCTTTTGTTCCTTGGAAAATTGTTTACTTAGAAGAGTATAACTCAAAGTCAGAGGCTTTCAAGCGAGAGATGCAGATTAAGAGTTATAAAAGTGGCGAAGCATTTCGCAGATTAATTAACAAATAATCTGAACGAGTTATATTCTTCGCTGCAGTATTTTCAGCTCGGAGAGGTGGGTGAGTGGCTGCCATCGCCTTTAGGCGAGGTTCCGCCACAGGCGGAAAAACCAACGGTTTGCTAAATATGTTTTATGTTTACATACTAAGAAGCGAAGTAACTGAAAAATATTATATTGGTCATACAGCTAATTATGAAAAAAGATTGAAAGATCATAATCGAGGCAAAGTCAGGTCGACTAAGCCTTTTGTTCCTTGGAAAATTGTTTACTTAGAAGAGTATAACTCAAAGTCAGAGGCTTTCAAGCGAGAGATGCAGATTAAGAGTTATAAAAGTGGCGAAGCATTTCGCAGATTAATTAACAAATAATCTGAACGAGTTATATTCTTCGCTGCAGTATTTTCAGCTCGGAGAGGTGGGTGAGTGGCTGAAACCAACGGTTTGCTAAACCGTCGTACTCTTAACGGGGTACCGCGGGTTCGAATCCCGCCCTCTCCGCAATATCTAATTCTTTCCAAACAAAAAATTAAGATTTACTACCACCTTCAAGAATAATTCATTTTTTGAAATCCGACAACTCAATAAACAACTTTAACTATTCTGTTACTTACTTAAGTGTTAATTTTGTTTTTAATTTTATATCCCGCGATGAAGCTCCGATTAATATATCGAAATCCCCTGCTTCTGCTTTCCAATTGCCGGTTTGCGTATCCCAAAATGAAAGTTCTTTTTTAGTAAGCTCAATTGTAACTTTTTTTGTTTCGCCTTTTTTGAGATACACTTTTTGAAAACCCTTTAATTCTTTTTCAGGACGTAAAATGCTCGATTCGATATCTTTGACATAAAGTTGGGCTATCTCTGCTCCATCATAATTGCCAGCATTGGTTATATCGAAAGAGACTTTGACTTTCCCTTCTCCATCAAATACGTTCGGCTCTACTGTTAGATTATCATATTTAAACGTTGTGTAAGATAAACCATACCCAAATGGGAAAAGGGGTTCAATTTTTTTTGTGTCGTACCATCTGTAGCCGACAAGTATTCCTTCTTTATATTCGATATTATTGATCGGGAAATCCATATTTAAGTCGTCATCCCAATCTGTATTAAGGTCTGAGCCTTCAGGTAGATATCCATAACCTGGTGAATCTTTAAATTCTTTTTCAATTGTTATTGGCAATTTACCTGAAGGATTGAGATCTCCCGCCAATACTTCAGCCAGTGCTATATTGCCATTTTGTCCTGGATACCATGCGTACAATATGGCACCCGCTTTATCGTACCAGTCGGTCATTCTTATACCACTTCCAGAATTAATGATTATCACTGTATTAGGATTTAAAGACGTAATTCTGAATATGTTTCTTTCTATCTCTTCGGGTAGCGAAAAAGGTCTGTCCCAACCTTCACTATCCAAAGTGCCTGCACTAAGAAATACAATATCTGCATTTTTAATTTCTTCGTCTGTTGGCTCTTTAATATGAGTAATCATATCGCCGAATTTATTTTTCAAGGCATCGTACATTGTAATTATATCATAACCTTCCACGTCTGCAGAACCGCCACCTTTGGGTAATTTTTCTACAAATTCACCTGTCAACAAGATCTTCCTGTTTCCAATCACGGGTAATAAATTATCTCTATTTTTCAAAAGCACTATCGACTCACGTGCAGTTTGAAGAGCTATTTCTTCATGGAGTTTAAAATTATTTAGATATTGTAAATCTTTAACCGGTCTATCATAAAGCCCCATTGCAATAAAAGTTTTGATAATATTTTTTGCCATCCGATCGATATCTGCCTGGCTTACTTTACCTTCTTGAATTAATTTCATTGCATTCTTTTTAATTGTAATATCTCCCCTTTTTTGAAAGGCAGGTTTATCCATCAAAGGGTCGCCTGGCATTTCGAGATCGAGGCCAGATTTAATTACCTTTTCAGGATTCCATGTAGACCACCAATCTGACATTACAAGCCATTTAAAGCCGAGCCTGTTACGCAACAAAGTATCAATTACGAATTTACTTTGACCAGCCCATTCACCGTTGACTTGATTATACGAAGTCATAACGGCCATAGCTCCGGCATCTATTCCGGCTTTAAATGCCGGGGTATAAATTTCGTGTATTGTTCTTTCGTCAACAATTGCATTCGTAGTTCTACGATGGTACTCGTTATTATTACAAAGGAAATGTTTTAAAGTGGCAATCGTACCGGTACTTTGCACCCCTACAACATAATTCTCTATCATTCTTGAAGCTAAAAAAGGATCTTCGCCAAAATATTCAAAGTTTCTTCCATTTTGCGAGATTCTATAGATATTCATTCCAGGAGCAAGTAATACTGCAATATCACCAGCACGGCATTCTTCGCCAATTGAGCGTGCATATTCAAATGCAAGTTGAATATTCCATGTGGCTGTCAGTGCCAGAGGGCAAGGAAAAGCGACCGATTTATCAAGAGATGAACTGAGTTCTTTTCTCAAATGGACACCTTGAGTTGCATCTGAAAGATAAAACTGTGGTATTCCGTATTTCTCGAATCCTTTGATATAGAAAAAGTTATGCCCTCCGACCAATTGAATTTTTTCTTCGAGGGTCATTTCAGATATAATTTTTTCCGCTCTTTGTTCCGCTGTTTTAATATCTACTGGCGGTTTGAACGGCTTATATTGATAGTCAGGATTATAATAGATTTGTGGAATTGAATTAGATGCCATAATAAATACCATAATTATTGTTAATAAATACTAATTCATAAAACCCCCTTCAGCTATAATTTTTTACAATTAAGGCAGAAGCCTCGCCACCTCCAATACACAAAGAAGCTATGCCGTATTCAGAATTTCTCTTTTTCATTTCGTGTAGAAGGGTGGTCAAAATTCTTGCACCGCTGGCTCCTATTGGATGACCTAATGCTACTGCTCCGCCATTAACATTTACTTTATCTAATTGCAATCCGAGTAATTTATTAACAGCAAGAGAAACGACGGCAAAAGCTTCGTTTATTTCGAATAGGTCAATATCTTCGATTTTCATATTCGCCTTTTTTAATACTTTCTGAATGGCATCGGCGGGGGCAGTAGTAAAATGGACAGAGTCTTTTGCAGCTGAACTTTGAGCAATAATTTCTGCCATCGGTTTAAGTCCGAGCTCTTTAGATTTCTCTTCGCTCATAATCAATAATGCAGCTGCACCGTCGTTTATTTTCGATGCATTTGCAGCTGTTACAACCCCTTGCGAATCAAATGCCGGCTTCAATTTTGGAATCTTATCAAAGTCAACACGTTCGGGTTCTTCATCTTTTTTTATAATAGTTTCGCCCTTCCGTGATTCAATTTTTACTTCGATTATTTCATCGTCAAAACGACCTTCCCGTTGAGCTTTAAGCGCTCTATTGTATGATTCAACTGCGAATGCATCCAATTCTTGCCGAGAGAAATTAAATTCTCGGGCACAAATTTCAGCACAATTTCCCATATGAATATTTTCATATACATCCACAAGTCCATCGATTAAAATCGAGTCGTAGATGGTTGAGTTACCCAGACGGAAGCCAGACCTTCCATCTTTTATAAGATACGGTGCATTAGACATGCTCTCCTGTCCGCCGGCAATAATTATATCTGCATCCCCGCACTGGATTGCCTGAGCTGCCAGCATAACTGCTTTAAGACCGCTGCCACACATTTTGTTAATTGTGAGACATTCAGTTTTATCTGGAAGTCCTGCATATAAAGCTGCCTGGCGAGCAGGGGCCTGACCGATACCTGCTGTCAATACATTCCCCATTATTACTTCGTCAATCATGAAAGGATCAATATTTGACTTCTCAAGAATAGCTTTGATAACTCTACTTCCAAGCTGTGGTGCGCTTAATTGACTCAAACCCCCATTAAAGCTCCCAATTGGAGTTCTAAAAGCATGTGTGATTACTACTTTTTTCATCTAACTCCTTTTGTTTTAATTTACAAATCGAGCATATTACCATTCTTTTTAAGCCAGTTTCTTCTTGCATAATAATCAGGCATCAATTCAGCAACTTTATCCCAGAAGACTTTTGAATGATTTTTTATTCTTAAATGCACTAGCTCATGGACGACTACATAATCAATTATATCTACCGGCGCCATAATCAATCTCCACGAAAAATTCAGATTCCCATTATAACTGCACGAGCCCCATCTCTTTTTTGCACTTGTAATTCTAATCGACTTAAATTGATAACCAAATTTCGACGCATAATAGAACACCCGCTCTCTAATAATTTCCTTTGCCTTATCTCGATACAGGTTTTGAATTAATTTTTCAGCAATATGTTTCTTTTTAGGATTAATGTAAAGGTTATCACTTAAAATTATATTCTTAGTTATGTCGCTGTATATTAACGTATAATTATTACCTAAAAAAAGGAATTGCTCACCCTCTGAAAATTCTTTTTTCATAACAAATTGATTCTTTAGCAGCTCCTTTTTTTTTATAATCCAGTTACTATGATTTAATATAATTCTGTCGAGTTCTAACTGTGTAATATTTTTTGGAGCTCTAACAATCAATTTGCCACCGGGTAAAATCTGAAGCAAAACTGTTTTTCGGTTAGTCTTGTGGAGTTTATCTATTTTAATCATGATTCTCTTTATTTGGATTTCTTTCATAAAGATCGATCAGATATCTGTAATGTTTGCTCAAACCCTCTGAGAGCTGATCCCAACTAAATCTCCAGGTCCAGTTCCCATCTGGTTTACTTGGGAAATTCATTCTTGCCGAACTGTCGAGATTAAGAATATCCTGCATCGGAATTATAACGATATTACCCACAGATGAATAAGCCAGTTTAATCAGAGCGTGGCACATATCATCGCCGTAATAATTCATGTAGTCCTGTGCATGATAAAAAACGTCGGAATTTTTTTCTTTTTCTTTTTCAAAAAATCCGCGTGTTGTATCGTTGTCATGCGATCCAGTATAAACCACACAGTTATTAATAAAATTGTGAGGAAGAAATCTTTTTTCGCCTTCTTTTCCAAAAGCGAATTGAAGAATTTTCATCCCGGGGAAATCGAATTTATCTCTAAGTTCTTCAACTTCTTTGGTAATTACTCCAAGATCTTCAGCCAATACTGGTAGTGAACCAAATTCTTTTTTAAAAGTAGAGAACAATTTTTCGCCTGGTGCTTTTACCCATTCGCCTGTTTCTGCTGTTGGTGCATCGCCGGGAATTTTATAATATGCTTCGAATCCTCTGAAATGATCGATGCGCACAATATCAACGAGATTAAGGATTGCTTTGAAACGGTCAATCCACCACCTGAAATTATCTTTTTCAATTACGTCCCAACGATATAAAGGATTGCCCCATAATTGTCCCGTTGCACTGAAATAATCTGGCGGAACTCCAGCCACGAATTCCAGTTTTCCCTTCTCATCAATTGTAAAGTATTTTTTATTAGCCCACAAATCTGCACTGTCGTATGCGATGTATATCGGTACATCTCCAATAATTTTTATACCCTTTGAGTTGGCATATTCTCTTAGTTTTTTCCATTGACTGAAAAATTTAAACTGGACGAACTTATGAAACTTAATTTCTTCCTTCAATTTATTTGTCCATTTTTCGATAGCGCCTTTTTTTCTGAATGCAATCTCTTCTTCCCACATACTCCAGACAATTCCGCCATGATAATTCTTGCATGCCATAAAAAGTGCAAAATCATCTAACCAATCTTTATTGGTTTCGCAAAATTCTTCGAACCCGTCTTTGCCCGTATCATTATAATTCGTAAACGCACGTCTCAGCATTTCATACTTCGAACCGATTATTTTTCCAAAATCGATATAATGTTTTTCGTTTGTTATAATTTTCAATAAATCATCGTCGCTTAAAAGTCCTTCTTCTTTCAAAATGTCAGGACTTATTAATAACGGATTGCCAGCAAATGCAGAAAAACACTGGTAAGGTGAATTACCATATCCGGTGGGACCAAGCGGCAGTACCTGCCAGAGTGTATTTCCAGTTTCAACAAGAAAGTCAATAAATTTATAAGCCTCTTTCCCGAGGTCTCCTATGCCGTAATTACCAGGCAATGATGTCGGGTGCAGTAAAATACCGGCTGAACGTTTAAATGTCATACAAATTTCCTCTCAATTTTTTTAGTGATAAAACTACACAATTTTATAATCACTCAAAAATTTTTATTAACCAGCTCTGCAATTACTTATTTACGACTTAGAGAATTAATACAAAAAAATTTTATTGAAAGATGAAAATGTTTCTTTTCGCTCTTTTATTTTATTCAACAATAAATAACCACCATTCCAATTCTGTTCCTTTTAATATAGGTCTTCTTCAATTTATTCTGTTCATTTTAATCGTATCATATAGCGGTAGTTAATTTCAAATCCTCTACAAATCTTTTGTTAACTATTGTTATGAAATTCTCTAATCTTTTGAAGAAAATAAGCTTTCAGTATTTATTAATTTATGGCTTACGCGGATCTTTTACTCTCTCTCTGTGTGACGGATCTAAGTAATTTTGAACTCAATCAAAATTACATTACATTTTCAGAAAAAAAAGGAAGGTTTATATGAAATTCTTAAAAGGGAGGAAAATTCTAATCATTAAATTTATTTTAATCTCTTTTATAATACTTAACGCACAGCAAAAAGAGCCGATCATCCCGAAATTTACTCCGCCTGATTGGACAAAGAATGTTGTTATGTACGAAGTAAATGTAAGGCAATACACACCCGAGGGAACTTTCAAAGCGTTTGAAAATCATTTACCCCGCTTAAAAAAAATGGGAATCGATATTTTGTGGTTTATGCCGATTCATCCCATTGGAGAGAAGAACAGAAAAGGAAGTCTTGGCAGTTATTACTCAATTAAAGATTATAAAGCAATTAATCCTGAATTCGGCACTGAAGAAGATTTTAAACATCTTGTCAATAAAGCTCACGAAATGGGATTCTACGTAATGCTTGACTGGGTGGCAAATCATACAGCGTGGGATAACGTGTGGGTGGAATCACATCCGGAATTTTTTAGTAAAAATGAAAAAGGCGAATTTTATCCACCAGTGCCAGACTGGCAAGACGTAATTGACCTCGATTATTCTAACAGAGAATTATGGAAATATATGATAGACGCCATGAAATATTGGGTAACTGAATTTGACGTCGATGGATTTCGATGCGACTATGCTAATGGTGTGCCTCTCGAATTCTGGGAAGAAGCCAGAAAAGAATTAGAAAAAGTAAAACCTCTTTTCATGCTTGCCGAAGCTGCCGAGCCTGAAATGCACATTGTTTTTGATATGAGTTACAATTGGCAATTAAAAGATATTATGAACAAAATTGCTAAAGGCGAATTGAATGCAACCGCACTGTCCAATCATATATTGACCGAAAAAAAAGAATATCCAGGAGAAGGTTACAGACTCAACTTCACTACAAATCACGACGAGAATTCATGGAGTGGAACTGTATTTGAAAGGTTAGGCGAAAGCGCCGAAATGTTCTCTGTTCTAATCGCTACAATTCATGGCATGCCCCTCATCTATAGCGGTCAAGAAGCGGGACTAAATAAGCGCCTCCGCTTTTTCGAGAAAGATACAATCGACTGGTCGAACATTATCTATGAAAATTTATTTACTAAATTGTCTGAGCTCAAAGAAAAGAACAAGGCTATATGGAGCGGATTTTACGGCGGCGAAGTTGTACTAATCGAAAACAGCAATCCAGAAAATATATTTTCCTTTTATCGTGAAAAGGACAGCCATCGTTTGATTGCATTTTTTAACACTTCACCAAAGGAACAAAAATTCTCGTTTAATTCTGAAAAGCTTGTCGGTTCTTACAAAAATTATTTTACTTCAGGCAAAATTAAACTAAATACTGAAAACACATTAACTCTCAAACCGTGGGAATATCTCATTCTTGTTAATAAATAAAACAGGTAACATATGGAAAAACCCCGTTTAAGTTTCTGGCAAATATGGAACATGAGTTTTGGATTTTTTGGAATCCAGTTCGGTTTTGCCCTGCAAAACGCAAACGTAAGTAGAATATTCGAAACATTAGGCGCTAACATAGATGACATTCCCATCCTCTGGATTGCCGCACCTGTAACAGGATTGATTGTACAGCCAATAATCGGACATATGAGTGATCGAACGTGGAACAGACTCGGTAGAAGAAAACCCTACTTTTTAACCGGAGCAATCTTAGCCTCGCTTGCCTTAGTTGTTATACCTAACTCTCCTGCGCTCTGGGTTGCAGCTGGTATGTTGTGGATTATGGATGCTTCGATCAACATTTCGATGGAACCTTTTAGAGCTTTTGTCGGCGATATGCTCCCTTCATCTCAGCGTACTCTGGGTTTTTCAATGCAAAGCTTTTTCATTGGAACTGGAGCAGTAATAGCATCTGCTTTGCCTTATTTAATGACAAATTGGTTTGGAATCAGTAATGTTGCACCAGCAGGTAAAATTCCAGACAGCGTAAAATTTGCTTTTTATATCGGCGCCGTCGTCTTTTTCCTTTCTGTGCTCTGGACGGTTACTACATCAAAAGAATATTCACCGGAAGAACTCGAAAAATTTGCAGAAAATACTAAATCAAAAGCAACTGGCAATTTTGAAGAGCAATTTGTAGAAAGCAAAAAATTAATTAGAAACGGAATTATCTGGTTATTAGCCGGACTGTTTTTGTATCTTATTTTTTATTATAAAATTTATATCGATTATGGAGTGGGACTTTTCTTACTTGGTGCTGCTGCATTCGGATTGCTCCAGTTAGTTGCTGGATTGTTAATCAAAAGCAACAAGAAAAAGAACGGATTCGTAGTTATCATTAACGACCTTTACAATATGCCGAAAACGATGGTGCAATTGGCTTATGTTCAATTTTTTTCCTGGTTTGCTCTTTTTTCAATGTGGATTTATACGACACCTGCAGTAACGCATCACATTTATGGCGCCACCGATACTGCCTCCATCTTATATAACGAAGGTGCCAATTGGGTTGGAGTTCTGATGTCTGTTTACAATGGATTTGCTGCATTAATGGCATTTGTGTTAATTGTAATGGCAAAAAAGACAAGCCGGAAAAAAGTTCATGCAATAAGCCTTGTTTTCGGTGGCATCGGTTTAATCTCTTTCTATTTTATAAAGGATCCAAAATTACTACTCATTTCAGAATTAGGAATTGGACTTGCATGGGCTTCAATACTTGCCATGCCATATGCAATCCTGACTGGTTCACTCCCACAAAATAAGATGGGAGTTTATATGGGCATCTTCAATTTTTTCATCGTCATTCCACAAATAACTGCAGCGGCAATTTTAGGTTTTTTTGTAAGAACAATCTTTGCAGGCGAAGCTATTTATGCACTCGTGCTGGGAGGCATTTCAATGTTTCTTGCTGCTCTCCTGGTTAATTTTGTACAGGATAAAGACAATATAACATAATCGTTAAACATACTATCTCGATTTTCAGTAATAATTGCTTCCATGCTAATGTTGATTGAAAACTGATAATCTCGCAAAGCAAGTTATTAAATTTTATATATGAAGTCGTTTCACAATTTCAAAAAGTTTTCCCACTATTTGTCTTTTCTAATTTTTGCGGCTTTAGTTATTATGAAACCCACTGAGATATTCAAGCACAAATGGTTCTTTGTCCTGTGTGACTTTAATGGTTTATAATATTTTCCTCTCGGATTATACTCACACTTATAATAGAAAAAATCATTAAATTTGTAGCTTACTTTTTGAATACTGAGGTAATATGAATAATATACGTAACATTGCAATAATTGCACATGTGGATCATGGTAAAACTACATTAGTAGATCAAATACTAAAACAATGTAATATCTTCAGGCAAAATCAGGTCGTACGGGAAAGATTCCTTGATTCGAATGACCTCGAACGTGAAAGAGGAATTACAATTTTAGCAAAGCATATAAGCATTCCTTATAAGGATTATAAAATTAATATTATCGACACACCTGGACACGCGGATTTTGGAGGTGAAGTTGAACGAGTTTTAAAGATGGCCGACGGCGTTCTCCTTCTTGTAGATTCCTTCGAAGGTCCTATGCCACAAACACGTTTTGTGCTTGAAAAAGCCCTGAACCTGAACCTATCTCCAATTGTAGTCATCAATAAAATAGACAGACCAGACAACAGACCCGCAGAGGTTTTAAACGAAGTTTACGATTTATTTATCGACCTTGGAGCAGACGAATCTCAACTTGAATTTCCAGTCTTTTATGCCAGCGGTCGAGAGGGTTGGGCAGTCTCTGATTTATCTCACAAAAAAGTTGACATTACACCATTGCTCGAATCGATAATTAAAGACATTCCTCCTCCGCCAAATAATCCAGGTTCAACTCAAATTCAAATTACAACACTCGATTACAGCGATTATATTGGAAGAATTGGCATAGGTAGAGTATTTAGAGGTACTCTGGAAAAATCTCAAAGTTTATCAATAATAAAACGCGATGGTAAAATTCACCCGGTATCAATTAAACAAATTTTTGTTTTTGACGGTTTGAATCGATTGGAAGTCGATTCAGTTGAATGCGGTGATATCTGTGCAATTGTAGGAATTGAGGATATCGATATTGGAGATACAGTTGCAGATTCAAACGACCCGGAACCACTTCCTCTGATTACGATTGATGAACCGACAATCAGCATGACTTTTACAGTTAACAACTCGCCTTTTTATGGCAAGGAGGGAAAGTTTGTAACTTCACGCCAGCTCAGGGATAGACTTTTTAAAGAACTTGAACCTAACGTTGCTCTCAGAGTTGAAGAGACAAGTACCCCCGATTCATTCAAGGTCTCGGGCAGGGGAATTTTGCACTTATCGATATTGATTGAGAACATGAGACGCGAAGGATTCGAATTACAAATACGCGAACCAAAAGTAATCTATAAAGAAATTAACGGCAAGAAAGCCGAACCGATCGAAATACTGGTAGTTGACGTTCCCGAAGAATATTCGGGTAAGGTTATCGAACTCGTCGGTAAACGACGAGGCGAATTGGTTAAGATGGAAAACAAAGGCTCGGTTCAGAATCTTATCTTCCATATTCCCTCGCGAGGATTAATGGGTTTGAGGACAAAATTACTTACTGTAACATCTGGCGAAGGAATAATGCATCATCGTTTCTATCAGTACGAATATTTTAAAGGTTCAATTGAAAGAAACAGAAACGGCGCAATTATATCGATGGATGACGGCCCTGTCACTGCATACGCTCTCGATTCATTGAAAGACCGGGGCAAATTTTTTGTCGAACCCGGAGATTTAGTTTATCGCGGACAGGTTATTGGCGAACACAATAAAGACAATGATATTGAAGTCAATATTCAACGCGGTAAAAAATTGACGAACATGCGCGCTTCGGGCTCAGACAAGGCTATAAAAATTCCACCTCCAATTAAATTTACACTCGAGGAAGCGCTCGAATATATCAACGAAGACGAAATGGTTGAAGTTACACCTAAATCAATTCGGCTACGTAAGCTCTTCCTGGACCCGAACGAACGTAAACGTTACAATCTTAACAAAGCCGTTTAATAGATAACGAGCGTATGTTACAATCTTAATAACTATTTCGTTTCATACGCTCATTAATTAAAATATTTTTACTAATTTATTTTTTTTAGCCGACTCGAACGCTCTTTGAAGAGTTACCATATCTTTGTAACCTTCTTCAAAAGGACTGAGGTTCTTTACATTTTTAGTAATAATCTTATAAAAATGCAGGAATTCGTTCTCAAATCCTCCGTCTGTCATTAAATCAATTTTTTGTTCTTTCTTGCCCTCTCCTTTAATAATAATCTGGTTATTGTTCCTAACCATCAAAGAACCTTTTGTGCCAAAAATTATCAATTCGTTGCTATAAAATCCTCTTACAGAAAAAAAGATATTAAGCACACCGTGTATTGATTCATTAAAACTAAAGAGAAAAGAGAATGTATCTTCCGTGCCAATTTCTGGATTGATCGTTTTCATTGATGCAAAGCCGAATTTGATATCGCCGAAAAGCATTCGAAGTGCAGCTATATTATGTACTCCGCCGTCGTATACAAATCCACCAGGATATTTATTCTTCTGACGCCACAAAGTTTGAGCATATTTATTTTTCAAAGTAAGATTGTTAAATACATTCCACACAACCGAATAGACATCGCCAATTACTTTTTTATTCAATAATTTTTTTATTTCAAGGTAGAGGGAGTCGAAGCGATAATTTTCCGCAAGGAAGCAAACTCTGTTCGTCTTTTTTTGCAGAGCAATCAATTTCTTTCCTTCTTCGGGCCTGGCTGCCAGTGGTTTTTCGAGAAATAGATGCTTGCCCCACTTTATTGCTTCCGCAGCAAATTTATAATTCAATTCGATTGGAACAGCAATAACAACCGCATCGATTTCGGGATTTTTAAATATTTCCCTGCAATCTGTAGTATATGGGATACCGCCTATGAGTAGCGAATATTCTTTTGCCTTCTTTTCTGTTCTGTTACACGCAGCTACAATTTCAAATTTATCTTTATGCTTTTGTATTGCAGGTAAATGCAGCTCCCTGGCCGCTATACCGCAACCGATAATTCCAAGCCGAACTTTTTTCATCTTAAATTTCCTTTTATTAGTGAAATATATTCTGCATGGTATAAAAATAAAAATCCTTGAAAAATGCAATTTGTCTCAGATATTTTCTCATCATCAAGTTTTGTTGGAATAAAACAAATGATTGGGAGCAGTGAATTATTAATAAAAAAGGCTGCCCTTTTGGGACAGCCCTTATTTATTTTATGGAAAGATAAGTCAATTTGTAAGGAGCTTATCTTCTTTGCGTGATATTTGTTTTGTTTTGCCGTCCCCATTGCCGTGGGGCTTAAATTCACCTTTCGTTTCAAAATTGAATTTTGCTATCAGTTCGCGCAGATTATTCGTCATTCTGTTGAGTTCATCTGCGGCGCTTGCAATTTGTTGAATTCCAGCTGCACTTTCGCTTGTTACTTTGCTAATTGTTTCGACGTTGTGATTAATCTGCTCGCTTGTAGCACTTTGTTCTTCGCTTGCAGCTGCCACTTGATTAACAACATCGAGCACAGCGTCGGATGCCTGTATAATTTCTTCAAGAGATTTACCTGCTTTTTGAGCTAATTCTTTGCCTGTTTCTACTTCGTCTTTTCCTTCACTCATTGAAACAACTACATTCTCAGTTACTTCCTGAATACGTTTAATCATATCCGAGATTTCTTTTGTAGCCTTAGTGGTTCTTTCTGCAAGTTTTCTTACTTCGTCGGCAACAACTGCAAAGCCTCTTCCCTGCTCGCCTGCCCTTGCAGCTTCGATTGCTGCATTCAAAGCAAGCAAATTAGTTTGATTTGCAATATCGTCGATTACCTGTACAATTTCACCGATCTGTTCGCTGTTTTTACCGAGGTTCTGTATTTTGCCCGCAGCGTTAACAACGAAATCTGCAATTTTATTCATACCTTCGACTGTTTTATTAACCACCTGGCCACCTTCACGAGCTACCTGACCAGCTTTTCTTGAAGCTTCAGAAGCAAGCGTAGCGTTTTTAGATGTGCTCATAATTGTTCTTGTCATTTCTTCAACCTGAAGAACGACTTCGTTTGCCTGAGCTGTTTGTTCCTGAGCACCTGCTGCCATCTGTTCAGTCGACGAGGATATTTGTTCGCTTATCGAAGCTGTTAAATTCACCATCTCGGCAATATTACTCAAAATATCTGTCAGAGACTCGCCAAGAGAATTTATGCTATTTACAATTAACTTATGGTCACCTTTGAAATCGCCTCTGACACGGGCATTGAAATTGCCTTTGGCCATTTCGGCAAGAACATCCACACTAACTTTGATTGGTGTAAATAATGCATCGAGCGTAGCATTGACTCCGGCTACGATTTCTTTATAAGCTCCGTCGAATTTCTCTGGATTGCCTCGCTTGGTAACTTTTCCTTCAATAATTTCGTCAGTGATTGATTTAAATTCATCGATTAAATTTCTTAAGTTACCAATCATCTTGAGCATGCTATCGGAAAGCTCGTCTTCTTCAGAAAGGACTTTAATTTCAATATCCAGATTACCTTTTGAAATTTCCGTTGCTGCTTTAATTTGTTCATGCTGCGAGTGTCTCAATTGTTCCAGCATATTTGCAAGTTCACCAAACTCATCTTTAGTTGCCACTTCAACTTTATCTTTAAAGTTACCGATCGAAAATTTACTAACAACAGATTTCATGTATTGTACTGGTTGCATCAAAGATTTAACCATGTAGAAGAATACGAAGAAGAAAAATAACGTACCAAGAACAACTCCGATAAAAATAACCACACGGGAGGAAGTAATTGCGTCGGAAAGACTTGAATTCAGCACTTCACCTTTGTTGTTCAGATTATCCTTTAGATTTTTAAAGTTACTCAACATTTTTTTGCCAATTTCTTCGCCGGATGTAGTAGCAACAACCGCAGCGAGTTCATAATCTTTTATTGCGGCTGCACTTATCGTGCCGTCGATTACAAGACTTTTATAATCGTTCCAGCTTTGATTTATGTTAGTCAGATCGGCTTCTATACTCGTGACAGCGTATTTTTGTTTGAGGCTTGCGAGTGCAGAATCAATTACTTCTTTCGACTTTGAAAGCGATGCAAGATTACTGTTGAGTTCGGGTTCGAAGCTCGGGATGGAAAACTTTAGTAGTGTGTTTTTCAATCCTTCGAACTCCCGGTAAATTTTATCAACTTCGTTTGAAGGCGCAATGTAATCGGCATATATCTGATCTTTATAATTATTTATCTTGAACATTTGATAAAGGTCGTTACCGATTACTCCAGTACAGATAGCGCCAAGAATAATATACGAAACACGAAGTTTTGTTTTGAACTTTAGATTCTTAATTGAAATCATGGCTCTTTCTCGTCTAATTTAATTTAAATACAAATGACATAGTAAGTTTAACTTTGACGGGTTGACCACCTTTCATACCCGGTTTGAATTTACTCGACTTGAGTACTCGTTCAACTTCTTCGCTGCATCCGCCTCCAACACCTTTAATTATTTTTACATCGTCAACATTACCATTTTCATTTATATATGCCATTGCAATAACTCTTCCTTCCTGTCCTGTTTTTTTTGCCATATCAGGATATTGAATTTTTTTCATTAAATTAGCCAATCCTTCAACCGGTTCCGGCATTACTTCGGCGATTGGCAAATAATCTTCGTCACCGGGCATTAATAAGTTATAAGACGCAGGAATATCGATTTTCATTAACAGCAGCATCAAAAGTAACATATACAGGTTTCTTACTTTCATTTCATTACTCCATTATATTTTTATTAATAAATCCCTTTTTCATTCAAAAAATTCGAATATGCTTGATCCGAGCCTTTAATGTGCTTTGTTAACCAGTTTGTCAGAAAATTCATAACATCGAGCGACAGGCCAGTGCGATGGTTCTGAAAATCTTCGTAGAATTTTCCGACTGTTTTTACGAATTCGTCGTGCTCTTTTTTATGCAATACTTTATTAGGATAATTAAATTTTTCAAATAAATCTTCTTCCGATTGGAAATGTGTTTTTGTATAGCCAATTAAATCGAAAATAATCTTTCCTAACACTTCATTCGATTTTCCCATTTTCATTCCATCATGAAGCGTATTGATCATTTCAACAAGTCGCTTATGTTGGTTGTCGAGCATTCTAACTTTGACACTGTAAGTGTCGTTCCAATTAATTAGAGACATTTTTGCTCCTTCTATATTATATTATCGGATGATTTAGGATTTTTTTAAATAACACTATTATTTATTCATATTATTCAGTTGAATTTTTTCCTGAGTAGATAGAATTTTTTCGATGTCAATAAGAATCAATAATCTGTCGTCGAGTTTACCTACTGCTTTTATAAATTCTGCATTTACACCCGCTACAATATCCGGCGGTGGTTCGGTAATTCCGACAGGAATTCTAAGTACTTCGGTCACAGCATCAACTATGAATCCAACAGTTTTCCCAGCCACTTCCACTACTATTATTCGCGTGTTTTTATCATGTTCTTTTCTTGGCATTCCAAGCTTTGCTCTAAGGTCAATTACTGGAATAATTCTGCCTCTCAGGTTAACTACACCATCGACGAAGTCGGGTGAATTTGGAACTTTTGTTATTTCCATCATCCGAATAATTTCTTGTACCAGAAGAATATCCACTCCATATTCCTCGTCGCCAATTAGAAAACTTACAAGCTGAAGTATTTCAGAATTCTCCACTTTTTGTATAGTTTGTGCGGTCATTTTTTCCCCATTTTTAATCCACCTACATACTATTATCGAAAATGTACCCAAATAGTTAAGCTTTGTTATCCCTTTTTAAAGAAACATTTTTCTTTTATATGGATTTTTTTTGAAAAAATTTGAATATTGCTTCAGAGTTCTTCAATAAGAAATAAATAAGGTATAATTAATTAAAATATGCTTTTAAGCAGACGGGTGTGATTCAGATGAAAAGAGAGAAAGGAAAACAGGCCAATGAATTGCACAAGAATTTTGAATCACTTAAACGCAAGTATAACCGTTTAACTAAAAATTACGAAAAACTCCTATCGGAAAAAGAAAATTACAAACTTCTGATAGAAAACCAGACGGACCTAGTTGTTAAAGTAGATAGAGAAGGAAAGTTTTTATTTGTCAGTCCTTCCTATTGCGAATTGTTCGGCAAAAAAGAAAAAGAATTGATAGGGAAAAAATTCATTCCTTTAGTCCATCGAGACGATCGTAAATCTACCGAAGAAGCTATGAAAGCGTTATACGTTCCTCCACATTCGTGCTATCTTGAGCAACGTGCAAAAACTAAACGTGGTTGGAGATGGCTTGCATGGTCAGACAAAGCTATTCTCGACAAAAACAAACAGGTTGTAGCTATTGTTGGAGTTGGTAGAGATATTACCGAGAAAAAAATATTAGAAGAAAAAATTAAAGAAGACGAACGGCAATTACGACTTTTTTACGATAACATGTTCATTGGTGTCTACAGAACTACACCCGACGGTAAGATCTTATTCGTTAATCCTGCGTTGCTCAATATGCTTAAATACAATTCCTTCGAAGAACTCGCAAATCGCAACTTAGAAGACGAGGGTTTCGAACCAGGCTACGATAGAACCACATTTAAAGCTATAATGGAAAAAGAAGGACAAATTATTGGATTCGTATCGAAATGGAAGTGTAAGGATAATACGTACATCTGGGTCCGCGAAAGTGCGAAAGCAATATACGACAAAAACGGAAAAATTATTTATTACGACGGTACAGTAGAAAACATTACCAAATGGAAAGAAGCTGAAGAAGAACTCGAAAAAGAACGAAACTTGTTACGCACACTGATCGATTCGATCCCTGACCAGATATTTGTTAAAGACAAAGAAGGCAGATTTCTGCTCAATAACAAATCGCACTTAAAATCGCTCAATCTGAATAACCAGCTCCAGGCCATCGGTAAAAAAGAAGCCGATTTATCAACTGCGTATGATAGCGCTTCTGACAATATCGACGAGATTACTTCTTCTGGTATACCCTTGCTCAATAAAGAAGAAATCTATATCACTGCCGAAAATAAAATGGGACGGGCTTTAACATCTAAAGTACCACTAAAAAGTAAAAATGGGAAAATAATTGGTGTAATTGGCATAAGAAGAGATATCACGCAGTTGAAAGAATACGAACAGGAGTTGCAAGAGAACGAAGAGAAATTTAGAACCGTTATTGAACAACTCTACGACGGAATTATTTTAGTTAACGAAAAAGGTGAAATAATTGAATGGAATAACGCAATGACGAATTTCACCGGCTTGAAAAAAGATGAAGTAATAAATAAGAATTACAAGGATATTGCCACAGCCCTCCTTCCTGATACCGAACAACGCCCCCCTTTTCTTAATATAACAGATATTCCCCTGCCCGACATTATAAAGAGTTACGGGCATATCTATTTCCATAAACCGTTCGAATTTTCTCTGCGCCAGTCTAACGGTAACGAGTCAATATTTCAAATAATTTTAACGCCTCTCAGGACTAAATATGGTAATAGCATATGCGCCATCGTTAGAGATATTACACAGTCAAAGAAGTATAGTAAAACCCTTGAAATTTACCTCGAAGAACTCGAGAAGAAAAACGAGGAATTGGAAAAGTTTACATACACTGTATCTCACGATTTACGAAGCCCAGTAATAACAATAAAAAGCTTTGTAGGCTTAGTACTTGAGGATTTAAAATCAGGCAGGACAGATAAAATTTTGCCCGATCTGCAAAAAATATCCAATGCTGTTGATTCAATGTCTCAAATGCTGGACGGCTTGCTTAGATTATCGAGAATATCCCGCCTTCAAAACACTATTTCAAAAATATCGATGAATGAAGTAATTGGTGAAGTAGTGAACTCCCTTCAAGGGATTCTACCCCCAGATACGAAAATCAACATTAATCCTTCATTGCCATCGATCGAAGGTGACCGATTTAAAATAAAAGAAGTGTGGCAAAACTTAATTGAAAATGCAATTAAGCATTCAAAAAGAGAGAAAAATTTAATAATCAATATCGATTATACGCAGGACGACAAGTACGTCACATACATCATTCATGATAACGGGGTGGGAATACCGGAAGGAAAATTAAAAACAATTTTCGATCTTTTTGAAAAGGGAAAACCAAAAGAACCAGGCACAGGTATTGGCTTATCAATCGTAAAAAAAATTGTTGAATCACATAAAGGTTCCATTTGGGCTGAATGCAATGGAGCCGGTAAAGGAACAAGCTTTTTTGTTAAACTGCCCTCAAGTAGTAATCCAAAATTATCGTGAATAACTCTGTGAGAGGGAATTATGGCTACCAAAATATTGATAGTTGAAGACGACGATAATCATTATGAATTACTGGAACGAGGATTCGATAAAAAACCCGGCGAATATATATTAAAAAGATGCGAGACACTAGCCGAAGCACTAAGAGCCATCGAAGAATTTAATCCAATGCTGATACTCGCCGATTGGAAACTACCTGATGGCAATGGTACATTTCTACTACAAAAAGACGACGACGGCAATTTACTTTTTCCACTTATATTAATGACAAGCTACGGTAACGAATCGATTGCCGTAGAATCAATTAAGCTTGGAGTAATGGACTATATTGTCAAATCGCCCGACACATTCCTCGACATAACCCATATTGTAGAACGCACTCTAAGAGAATGGAATCATCTTTTAGAAAAAAGAAAAATTGCTCTTGGTTTGAATCTTTTGTCACACGCAATTGAACAAAGTAGAGTAATTGTAGTTATTACAGACCATGAAGGTTATATTCAGTATGTCAATCCAAAATTCGAAAATATCACTGGATACAAAATTGAAGAAGCTCTTGGCAAAAAGCCATCGATTTTGAAATCGGGTAAAGTAAATCCGGAGATATATAAAAATTTATGGGAAACAATCTTATCCGGTAAATCGTGGCACGGCGAATTCCTGAACAAATCAAAATTTGGAGAATACTACTGGGAGTCGGCTACCATTTCCCCGATAAAAAGTATTAAAGGTAGAATTACACACTTTATTAAAATCTCCGAAGACATAACTGAAAAAAAGAATATGGAATTAACTCTAAAGGCAGCCTTAGAAAAGGCCGAAGAATCGAATATTCTTAAAACTTCCATTTTGAGCAATATGAATCACGAAATTCGCACACCTTTAATGGGCATTCTTGGAATGACCGAGTTAATGATGGAAGAAATTCAGGATGAAAATCTACGTGAAATGTTACTCCGCATTCGCAGCTCTGGCAAAAGATTAATGAAGACATTGAACTCAATACTTGAATTATCTGAGCTCGAAAGTAGTCAAATAAAAGTAAAACGGGAAGATTATAATCTTACACAAAACATCGAACTGATAATCGAACCTTACAAAGATATAATCCAGCAGAAAAAGCTTGAGCTTATACTTTCAATTACACCTGAGGAATTAATTGTTTCGGGCTATAAAGATTTTATAGAGCAGTCGATTTCGAATATTATTGACAATGCAATAAAGTACACTCCAAAGGGATCCATAACAGTTAGAATTAGTAAAGAGTCGATAGCGAAAAAAAATTTCGCTAAAATTATTATTTCTGATACAGGGATCGGGATACCGAAAAAGAAAATCGGATTAATTTTTCAAGAATTCCGTCAAGTAAGTGAAGGGACAAACAGATCATACGAAGGTGCAGGATTGGGATTAACTACTGCAAAAAAAATGATTGAACTAATGGATGGCTCACTTTCAGTCGAAAGCAATGAAGGAGAAGGTTCTACATTCACTATCCTCTTGCCTCTCGCACAAGAAACTGAAACTAAACAAGAATCAAAAAAAGAAAAGTTATCTTTCAACAAAAATAACTTTTCAATACTCTACGTTGAAGATAATATCATAAATCAAGAAGTAATAAAATCTTTTTTGAGTGAAAAAGCTGAAGTCGACAGTGCTCTGAACGCAAAAGAAGCTTTGAGAATGATTGTTCAGAAAAAGTATTCGATGATATTAATGGACATCCATCTTGGGATGGGAATGGACGGTATAAAACTCACAAAAGAATTGCGCAAGATAGAAGAATATAGAAATATTCCTATCATTGCCGTAACAGGTTATGCAAGTAATCTTGACCAAGAGCGATTTCATACCTGTGGGTTTAATAAAATTCTTGTAAAGCCATTCACTAAAGAAGAGTTATTAGAAGCTTTAGAAAGTGTTTTAAAAGAATAAAAAAAGGCGGACATATGCCCGCCCGAAGGAGTATGTATGAAATGATAAATTAACTTTCTTTTAATTCTTTTAAGATTGCCTCAGCTACTTTATTTATTACTTCATCTGAATCGTAAAACTTCGAGCTAATTTTTTGTTTAATTTCCTCCAATTTTTTAGACGCAGCTTCATTTTTTGCGAGTTCTCTTGCAGTTGAAGAAATTTCGATTTTGTCTGTATCCTTCGATTCAGGCTGTTTAACAGAAACCTTCTTCAACTGATTGGGATCATGCGTAAAAGTCGTATTATTTGATATTCCTTTTATATCCACTTTATCACCTGATATAATTGACAATTTTTCTCTGGCTGTTCAAGGCTGAAATTTCTTTTTCTACTTTTTTCAACTCACTCCTGAACTGCTCTATAATATTATCGTATTTTTCTTCAATAAGTTTAGCTTTTTTAAGGATATCCGGTTCATTTTTTTCGAAATATTCTTTTCCCCATTTTTTGCAAACATCTTTTTTAAGCTTCTGGATAACCATCATACTTTCCATAGCTTCCTGAAATTTATCGTCAAAATTATTTGTATTTATCGAATCGAGTTGCAATGTCAATAAATCCATCAACTGATTCATTGCCGCCAATTTATTTTTCAATTCACTATCCATAATAACCTCTAATAGCCTGTCGTTGACGAACTAAATAGAGAAAAATAATTTTGAGAAGATATAATCGATGCCAGCTGAACCTGCAATTTTTGATAACGGAGTCTGAGTGATTCGGCATACTTATCAATTCTTGTTTGAGCGGCTTCGATGCTTTCGCTTAGCGATGATATTGTGGAATCGTATGTCGACTTAGTCTTTGCGATATATCCATCAGCTCCCAGATACGGACTAATGCTGTCATACAATTTTGTGGCAATTCCACTGGTTGAAGTAAACAGCTCAATTACCTGATCGAGATTATCTTCAATAGCACTTTCGAGTTGGTCGGAATCAGACAATGACAGTCCACTATCGATATTGAAGGTGATGCCAATTTTTGATAATGTATTAATTTTATTTGAGGCTATACCGTCAACAGCCGAATATGCAACCGTATTTAACAAACTTATGAGTGTCGATGCAGTAGCATCACCTCTGAGAGAACCTCTTGATGTTTCTGTTGTTTTAGTCTGCTCTCTCAAATAACTGTAAAGGTCATTAAACTTTGTAATGAACTCGTTTATTTTATCTTTAATTTTCGATACATCTTTAGTAACACTAATATTAACGTCGGCATCTCCTGATTGCATAACAGATTTTAGCGTAATCGTAGTGCCCGAGATCAAATCTGTTATTACGTTCGAATTTCTTTCGACGTTAACGCCATTAAAGTTAAGTTTTGCATTAAGTAAATCTGTGGAATATATATAGCCAGGAGTATCATCTCCAACTGAACTGTTCTGTACAAACGATTGACGCGTAGCTCCAAGATTCAATCCGACGGCAGCCAATGCCGTTCCACTTCCTGTGTCTGAAAGGTCTGTTATTCGATAATCATAGCCGGAGTCTTGCGCGGTAATTCTTAACTGAGAACTACCGCTTGAAGGAGTAAATACGGAAGCATTTACCAGACCAGATGCACCCTTTTCCTTTGTAACACTGACACCCAATTCCGTTAGTAGTGTTCCTGTATCGTTTTTGATAGTAATATATTCGGATGAATCATTAACTGTAATTTTAAGCTGATAATCCGAGCCGTTCACAATTTTTTCGGCCGTAATACCATCTATATCATTTAGCTGAGTAACAATACTATCGAGCACGTCGCTGTATGTTCCTGCGGAATAATTTATAGTTGTTTCAGTGCCATTCAGATCAACGACGAACGAGCCACTTGATGCAGTACTACCCGTTACTGAATTTGAAAGAACAATTGCCTTATCGGTATTTATCGCGTTTTGAATTTTTGTCATCAAAGTTTCATTTGTGATGTAACCGGATGTAAAATCAGCAGCATCGAAAGTAACCGAAATTTTACTGATAAACTCACCGCCTTCACCGTCTCCGGTTTTTATTGTGAATTCGTGTGTTCCAGGTGCAGTAATTACAGCAGATGCAGCAGATGAACTCAAGTCAATCGATAATACGGCGTCGTTTTTCGCAAGTTGATTAATTCTGATTGTGTTATTCCCTTCAGTAGCACCTGTATTTGAAACTGCAGTAACAAAATCTGTATTTGATGACGAAGCGGCTTTGGAGTAAAATATTGAGTCGGATGCGGTGCTCTTTAAATCGTTCAGTAAGGATTTAAATAAGTCGAGCTTACTGCTAATTGTTGAATATGCAGAAACGATATTTTCGTATGAAGTTTTACGTGTAGTAAGTGGAGTTACTCTTTTTTGAGTTTCATTGGTAATGTAAGAATTGACCAGATTATTTATACCTGACGTTGTCAGAATATCGTAGGCCATTTTCAACCCATATTTTTAATAGCATCCAACCATGTCTGCTTTAATTCTGTCAATATTTTCAGGACAATTTCATTATTTTTTTTGCGCATTTGATCCTGACAAAATGTATAAAGGCGAAGCAGACCGGTAGAAATTTCTCGGGCAGCGGGATCATCAAAATTAAGTGAATTAATTAGAACCTGGATCGCCTCATTTGTTCTGATCATATCATTTTTATGACATTGCTGAATTGCAAAGTCGTATACTTTAAGGGTTAGTTCTTGAGGAGTTGAATTCTTTATCTGATTAATTAGATAAGGATTAGTTTTTTTAGTCAGATAGTTTGCTGTATACATGGCTTTCAGTAGTTTAGTTAATAAATTCCCTCTCCCCGAAGGGAGAGGGATCAGTCAGGAAAAATTCCCAATTAACGGAAGAGGCTCAATATCTGTTGAGGAGCAGTATTCATTTGAGCGACCATTGCAGTTGCTACCTGCGCACCAATTTGTCCTTTAGTAGCATTCAATTGTTCCATAGCAACATCGGCGTCGAAGATATTACTGATAGTAGCTGTGTTGTTGGCAATTGCTGCTGTGAGATATTCTTCTCGTGAATCGAGTGTCTGTCGTAAGTTACCGAGACGCAGCAATGAGTTCCGAACATTGGCTGCTACTGTTGTAGTATCAAAGTCCAGGACAGTTGAATCTGTAGTGCTTTGCAGATTACTGGTTCCAATTGCTGTTGCGAGTGTGCCTACATTTAAGTAGGAATTGCTAGCAAAATCTACAGAGAATGTAGAACCTCCAACGTCAAATGTTGCATCGGATAAAGCGGTAGAACCATCAGTACTTGCAAGCAACTGTGTACCGTTAATGTTGGTGTTCTTAAGTATAGAATCAATTTCTTTAGCGAGGGTTCTAATGTCATCGGCAATTGCAGCAGAATCTTTCAATGGATCATCTGCGTCGGTCTGTTTAGCTTTTATCTGGTTTAATTTGTCAGCAATCTGCTGTAAAGCGGATTCAGCGGTAGCCAGATAGTTTTTAGCCGAAGCAATGTTGTTCAACTGAGCTTTTTGTGTAAGAGTTTGAGCTTCGAGTTGTTTACCGACGTTATAACCGGATGTGTCGTCTGCAACGCTGTTGATTTTTTTCATTGTTGCAAGACGAAGCTGTGCTTTTTCAGTTTGTGCATTGATTTTTGCCAATGCATTGTAAGCATTAAGAGCACCAACGTTTGTGTTAATTGAGAATCCCATAATTACCTCCTTGTATTTTTTTTAAATTCGCTCAAGCATCCTTGCTTGAGCTTGTTGATTAATGAGATTTATTTCTCACTAATATTATCGCATAATGCTTATAAAAGTTTAGCAAATCCTTTATATAAATTTTATATCAATGTCAATAAATTATACAGTTAATGAAACTTTATAGAAAAGATTTGAATAAGAACATACATGTAATTAAAACTGAGAAGTCTGGTTCGGAGGGAGTAAATTATACAGCAATACTTTTTAACTTTTCCTTAATCAGTTTTACCTTCTGAATGATGTTCCCCATCTGACTGAAAGAATTTTCTAAGTGGTCAAAGATATGAATCGCCTCAGAATATTTTCTTGCTTTTAAATAAAATGATGCCAGATAAAAAAGTGCAGCTGGATCGTTATTAATAATCTCTTTGTTGTTTTCCATAAATTTTAATGCTTCTGAAATAGCGCCGGTTTGATCGTAGAGAAGTGCCAAATTTTTTATAGCCTCTGTATTTTTTGGATAGAGCGAATGAATGTAATTAAAAAGTCTGAACTTGATTTCATTATTCTTTTGTTGCTCAAGAACAGTAATTAGTAAATCGAGATTGTATTTGTTGATATTTTGTTCAATAATGTCGGCAATCTCTTCATTAATTTCTCTGCCGTTGAGAACATTTTCCATCAACTTAATAAGTCGAATTTTACGATTAGCACTTTCGTCTTTTACTATTCTGTATAGCTCTCTGATAAAGTATTCAGTATAATCTGGATCTTGCGTTTTAAATGAAAGATATAAGCCATAATAAATTATTTCTCTATCGTCAACAAAAATTGTTTGTTTATTGAACAACTCATTTTTGTTTATACATTTATTAGTTTCCATTGCTTTTTTTGCATACAGCTTGGCTTTGTACAAATTTTGCTGACGTAAATAGATTTTCGACATTAATAGATAATAATATGTCTGTCTTGGATTTAGTTCTATTGCCTTATCCATCAATTTTTCGGCATACATCGGATTAAAATTCGAATGCTCAATTTGTGCGAGGTAAGCATAAGCTTCTGCTTTAAGTATGTTATCAAAGTCTTGCTTGCTTATCAATTCAGAGAAAATTTCTCTGGCTTTATCATAATTTTCCAATATATAGTATGTCTGTCCAAGCTGGAATAAGCTATATGAAGATTTGCTTAGATTATATTCTTCTATCAGAAGTTCGAGATTTCTTTTTGCTTTTTTCTCTTTTTCTTCTTTAGCAATGTCATATCCGATGTGGTTAATTATAATTCTGGAATGCTGAATTTGATAGCCATTTTCAATCAGGGAGTCGGTAATTTGTTCGTGTACTTTACCGGCAAATTTAATGTCTGGCGAGTTTTTAAATAATCTCACATAACGTATAGAATAGTCTCTATCGTTTTCATTGTCGATATTCATTACGGTGCAAAAATAACCCGCCTTAGTAACTGTATTTAATATTTTCTTTAATTCAGGTAATGAATTAGTATCCAGTCGTTCATCGGCATCCAGATACAATATCCAGTCACCAGTAGACCTGGAAAGCGCATAATTTCTGGCAGCTGAAAAATCGTTTATCCAATCGAAATTATAGATCTTGGCGTTGTATTCTTTTGCGATAGAGATAGTATTATCTGTCGAACCGGTATCCACAATGACAATCTCATTTACAATATTCTTAACAGATTCAAGACAATCTTTCAGATATTTTTCTTCGTTTTTGACAATCATCGAAAGCGTTAGAGTTCCCATGGCTAACTCACCTCTAATGTTGAATGATTTAATTCGTAACCGAGCAAATTATTAACATTAGCCAAAGCATCGACTGCTGAAGTATTGTTGGGATCATTTTTAACTGCCCATTCGAACATTACTTTGGCTGCTTCTAAATTATTTTGCATCAGAAATACCTGTCCTAATCCAAAGCAAGCCGATGATGATTGTGGATTCAAGTTGAGTTCTTTTTCGAAGTAGTGCTGAGCATCTGAAATATTACTATTGGCAAGAAATATATTGCCGGCTAAATTCATTAGGTCATCATTATCAATAATACTAGCATTACCTTCTTTATAATTTTCTATTGCTTTTACTATGGATTCTTCAGCTAGCCTTAATTCATTATCTTTTAGAAATACCTTAGTTCTTTCGAAATACTGTTTGCAAAGATCAATATCTATAGGATAATATATTTGATGTGATTTTATACTTTTGTTTTGTAACCATATTTCATCAGGATCGGCTCCCCATTTTTCAACAAATTTTTTTCTATTAATTTCCAATCTTTTCTTGTATGCTTCAATACCGTTTGCTTTAAAACTCTTTGAACCATAGTGATGGATAAAAACGTCTTTTGCAATTACAGTTTTGAAGCCAGCTAATTGTGCTCTCAAACAGAAATCATCATCTTCAAAATTACCAGGAGTAAACCGTTCATCGAGCCCCCCAATTTTATCAATTACTTCTCGTTTTATTAAAGTACAAAGAAAAGCTACTCTCGGAAATTGCAAGATTATCCCTTTGTTCTTTTCTTTTAGCGACCTTGCATATTCATGCATTTCCTCAAGCGAATTATATTTGGCATTATTGTCTTTTTGCAGACCGCTTACCTCATTACTAAGAGGAGCTACGAGACCTATACAAGAATCACTTTCGGCAATTTCAATCATACGTTCTACTAAACCTTCTGTCAATACTGTATCATTATTCAGAACTAGTATATAATCACCCAAAGAGTTCAAGATACCTTGATTAATAGCTACAGGAAAACCGTAATTATATTCATTTCGATAATATTTTAGTAAGCCATCATTATTAAATAATTGTTTCATTGTCCCATCATTTGAAGCATTATCAATTAAGACTATCTCATAATTTTCAGTTACATACTTTTGAATACTTTGTATACATTTTTTTGTGTACTCAATTTGATTGTAAGCAACAATAATAATACTCACTTTTGGCGGAGATGAAAATTTGAGAGCAGAAGTACTTTTTAGAGACTGTTTGGTATGATTAAAAATGAATTGTATTCGCTTTCTCATTTGGCTGCTTGAATATTGAGAAGCTATAAGTTCTTTACCTTTAGCTGAAAATTTTGACCATAATTCTTTATTATTATATAACTCAACAACTAACTCGGCAAATTTTTCTGGGATATCACTTACATAGGCGTGTAGACCGTGCTCAATTCCCATTCCTTCCGCACCTATTGAAGTGGTTACAATTGGAAGTCCATTCGCGAGTGCTTCTCCTACTTTACCTTTATTACCTGCACCATACCTTAAAGGAACAACTTCAATACGGCACCTATCAATGTATTCTTTTACATCTGGCACCCATCCAGTGACGATAATATCATTACTATCAAGTACTTTTATGTTTTCCGATGGGTTATTACCTACAATAAATAATTTTATATCTGGAAGATTTAATTTTATTTTAGGGAATATTCTTTTTACAAAGAATAGAACCGCATCTTCATTCGGTTTATGATTAAAGTTACCTACAAATAGTAAGTCTTTCCTATCCTTATAGGAAGGAGTATTTTCTCTTATAATATGAACATCCGTTAATATGAAGATAGGTTTATCTTTAATATACTTCCTTAATTCAGCTCTGTCTGATTCAGTTACAGTAGTAATTACATCTGCCTTTGAATAAACTAATAACTCCCTTTTTTTATTTTCTTTTATTTTTTCCATTAATATCGCATTATTTGAAAGAGCGCATTCACGTTCTTCTCTAAGATAGTGTATATCCATAGTATCAATTAAAATTGGGATGTTAGGTACTTGCGATTTAATAATGTCGATAAAGTATTCAGCTATGTGCCAGAACGCAATGTATATAAAATCATAATAGCGATCTCTAAGTTCAAGTGATGCTATTAATGACTTAATATAATTGTTTCCCTCTTCTGTGTATCTAATATTATACCAATACTCATAGTTAAACCAAATAAATTCAACACCACGCATTCTAAAATCAGTTAGATATCTTAAAGCATAGTAATCAGTATATTGTTGACCCATTAAATGAACATAAGTTACCTTATAGCCGAGGTTAATCATTTCATTAAGAGTATGGAAATGTCTTAACGCACCAGCTGCCCTATCTGGAAGTGGCGGTATATCATCGATTATAAGAATTCTTTTACCTTTATTTCTATCAGAGAATAAAAACCTTAAATTTGGGTTGCTGGGATATTGTTTTTTTAATTCTGTTCGCCATTTCTCAATAAACTTAGAAGAATTAACAACCTGATATTTCTTAAAACCAGAATTGAGGTCTGTCCCAGCGGTAGTTCCTTCGTGATGAATTACTTTGGAAAACGGATTGTAATAAACTTTATAACCGATTTTTCTTACACTAAAACACAAGTCAGTATCTTCATAATATGCAGGCGAGTATCTTTCATCAAATTTTCCGATTTGGTCAAATAAATCTTTTCGTATCATCAAGGCGGCTCCAGAGCAATAATCAACTTCTCTGCAATATGAGTATTTTGAATCATTCGGTGAATTACCTCTTCCGTAATTCCAGCCTGAAGCATCATTAAATATTATGCCTCCAGCTTCCTGAAGTTTACCATCGGGGTAAATCAGCATTGAACCTGCAGCTCCTGCATCTTTATGATAATCAAATGTATGAAGGAGATGATTTAACCATCCCTGCTGCGGTTCCGTATCATTATTAAGAAATACTATGTAATCACCTAACGCAAATTGACTTGCATAGTTGTTACCTTTTACAAATCCCAGATTTGTATTTGAACGAATTAATTTAATGGCTTCACCAAAACTCAAAAGATAGTCAGGTGTATCATCAACAGAACCATTGTCAAGAACAATTACTTCATAATTTTCATAGTTTGTATTTTCAAACAATGCACTGAGACATTTTTTGGTGAAATCAACCTTATTATAGCAAAGAATTATTATTGATATAAGAGGTAAAGATTTTTTTTCCTCAAGCAGAATTTTTGAACTTGACAATAAAAAAGATTTGTTTTGCTTTTCTATTTCTCGGAGCTTGAGAGATATATTTTTGAGCAGATGCTTGAGCTCAGGATTTACAGAGTAAATTTTATTTAATAAAAGTATTGCTTCCTGTTGTCTGTTAGTTTTCCAAAAGATTTCGGCTAAATAAAATAAACAATTAAACTGTTTTATGGAATTATCTACTAACTCACAAAATAATTTTTCAGCATTCTCTAACTCATTGCGAAAGAAATATTCACGTGCAAGATAAAATTTTAAGAAGCTTTTATTTTCTTTAGATAAATTATTATTGTCCAGAAGTGAGATTATGAAGTTGACAGTTTCATCTGAGCGTGATGAATCATAAAGACTTTGAAGGTCATTTAAGAACTTCTGATTTTCAAACATCTATTCATCCCCTTTCTCTGCTATAAAAAATATTTGTTCACCACCTAGATAGCCATACTCCTTTGAGTAAGTGAAAAGCGCATATGAAGTTTTATATCCGGCGGCTTTAAGTTCATCCAGCAGTTCCCAGCCAAAGTGATAATAGCATAAGCAACCATCAGTTCTGCCTAACGGGTCGCCATGGTATTCTGGTGGTAGAATATGATTAATACTGCCATCCTGATTGATAACAGCTCTTATAAGATTCTTTTTTTCATTTCTGTCAAAAGGTACAGTGAAGAAAAATTTTCCATTTTTTTTTAGTACCCTGTAACTTTCTCTTATAGCTTTTTTATAATTAGGGATATGCTCAAGTACTTCTAGTGAAATTATTAAGTCAAACTGCTCATCTCTAAATGATAAACTCGTGAAATCTTCATTTCTTATCCCATTATGATTTATATGTCCTGGCGGAACTTCGCTGCCTAAAAATTCACTTCCAATGATTTGAGGATTTTTTTGTTGTAAAAGTCTGAACAAGATTGTTGTCTGCTCTGTTGCATAAACAGAAATTTCTTTGAAATTGGGAAATATTTCTTTGATTATATGATACGTTAGTCTCATCCGGTTGTTTAGATTACAATTCGGACATATTAGTCTTTCTCTCCAGTTAGGGACACGCTCGCCATTAATGTTATATGCTTTCCAGTAATCTACTTTGAAAGGCATAATATCGTCACAAACAATACAAAAGCCGTTATAAGTAAATTCTTCAGCATTAGAATCTATTATTTCTCTTTCTAGTCTTTCTCTCTTTTTGAATTCTAGTCTTGTTCTGTGTTCATAATTAATAAATTCTTGATAATTATTGATTTTGGTAAAAGATAAGGGGATCTTAAAATTTTTCCTAAGTCTCTCTGCAACATAATCTTTTTCTAAAAACTTATAATCAATTAAATAGGATATATTATTCCATGCTATTTCATTATTAGGATTTATCAGAAGGACTGAGATAATATTATCTAGCGCCTCTAAATAATCCCTTCTTAAAATTTTTATATATGCTAGGTCATTTAATGCATCTTGATTACAAGACTCATCAGAAAGTATTCGTGATAAGATTTTTTCTGCATCTTCAAGTTTCCTTTGGTTGATTAGCTTTTCGGCCTCCCAAAGAAGACTACGATTGTTAAATGGTAATTTGTCATTAAAATTTTTTTCATTATACCATCCTTGATTTTTATTTTTCTCAGGTTTGATAGGAGTTGCAATCACATTTATATTGCATGGAATAGGCTCATCTTCCCAATTAACATTTTTAATTGAGATAACATCAAAACCGGTATCTTTTAATAACTGAATTATTTTTTCTTTTGTGAATATATCTTTATGTATTTGGCCCAATTTATTTCCAGAGTTATATTCTCCATGCGTATATCTCGATACTTCATACAAATTAAATACTTCACTGACATTACCCGGCTTCTTATTTACATAAGCATCCACAACTATATCAAAATCTGGAATAGAATTGATAATTAATTTGCCTCCAGGTTTTAGAATTCTCCTCCATTCCTTTAATGCAGGAATTTGCTCGAAAGTATAAAGATGTTCAAATACTGCGTTCATAAATATTTCATCAACTGAATCATCTTTAAAGTAGTCAAGATTTGTAATATCAAGTTTTAGTTCTGCATTATTATTATAAAGGTCAATATTTATATAGTCATCTAATATTTTATCGCCACAACCCAGGTGTAATTTTATCATATCAGAACTATAGATTTTATCATAATAAAATAGTTTGCCATAACTTCTCAGTTTTGATACAAGTTTTTTACCAAATTTATTAACATCAAATAGTTGGAGTCCTCTCCAAGTCTCTGGATATACTGGATGAAAGTTTTTTATGTACGGATTGAATTTTAAATAAATCTCCCGATACCATTTATCCCAATCTATATCATTAGCATGCATGAAACTATTTACTTTTGTCCAAATTTGCTCGTCTGTTTCTCTTACATATGAAAAATGAATTATCTCAGGATTATCATATGGCATCGTTGTTTCTTGTAAATTGATCTTTCTTGCAAATGTAAACGCTGCTTCTAAAGTTGGTTTTACATAAAATAAATTTGTTTCATATGGAGGAGAGACACAAAAACTAGCATCTTTGATGAAGGTTAAATAAGGGATTCTTAAAGCTAAGGGATTATGCTCTTTAATAAAATTTATTATTTTTTCAAAAGATCCCGGTAGGAAAATTTCGTCACAGTCAACAATAAACGCTCCACAATGTCCTTTGGATTTCGAAATTGTTAATAAAAAATTTCTTTGAGTTTGTTCATCGGGGAAAATATCGCTGTATATAGATATTTTATCACCAAATTTCTCTTTTACTTTTTGGATGACTTTTTCTGTTTCTTTTAAATCAACTGCCTCACCGTACCATGGTTTGAGTGTCCTTGCGATTAAAATTTCATCAACATATGGATAAACACTTTCTATAGATTCTTCAAGGAAAAAATCATAAGTATATAATACGTAATGTGCTGCGTAAGTATTTTTTTGTGTATACATAATTCATTATCCAATGAAATAATAAAATAAGTTGTTATTAATAATTGTAACATCTACTATTAATTTAGCTAACCAATGATATTTCTTTACTAATTTTAAAATTATTAAACTCATGTAAAACTTTATCCAGGCTAATTGCTTTTACTGCTTTTTCACTATATCCATTTTTATAAAAAAACTCTTTTAAATATGGAGATATAATTTTTTTTTGAATTCCATAATCATAGATTTCACTTGCACTTGTACATAAAAAAAGTGTAATACAATAAATATTTGAACCTAGTGCCAAATGCATTGGTAAGCTGTCTCCACTTATAAGTAATTTATGGTTTTTAATATCAGCAAGATGCATTAGTAATGAAGGTCGATGTGGTAATACATTTACATTCCAACCTTTTTTAATTAAAATCGAAATTAGGTCATTATAAAATGCCCAATTTTTCATTGGCCACCTTTCTCCAGCAGTAGGAGCTATAGCAATATCACCAATTAAATATGACTCTGGAGTCTTCGGTAAAATGTATTGTTCACCTACGAAATTATATCCTAGTCCTTTAAATATAATTTCTTGAAAAGATAATTTATTATTGAATTTTAATTCATCTGCTTTATCTTTACCGTATCTGCTAATAAGACTCATATCAAACCAACCAGCAGAATCTTCCGTATATACTAACTTATTATTATTGTCTAAATAACAACCAAAAATTTCTTTTGATTTTAACATTGATACTATTTGTGCAGCCTTAATATTATCCTCTAAATTTATTATTAAATCGTAATTATGGAATTTAACTTCTTTGATATTTGAGAGCGTCAGTACTCTTGATATCATTGGATTATCATTAAGAAGGACAGCGTTTTGATCTGAAGTAATCCAATCTATATTTTCATTTTTGAATAAATGCAAGAGTGGAGTAGTCCTCACTACATCTCCTGAAGCACCAAATTTTAAAATCAGTATTTTCACATCATTGTTCATTTTGTTATTTTCTTATACTTGTCTTTCAAAAAAAATGCCATGCATATTTCTATTCTTATCCAATCATTTTGAATATTCATATGAATAATATTGGTGTGATGGCTAATATTAGACAGGCAGTACTTATCGGACAGTGTTGAGTGTTTCTGTAAATTTCTTGATATTTTCTTCTATCTCTTCAGTTATACGCTTACGATGTTTCTCTCTTTCTTCCTGTATTTCATCAATTTGTTTTTTGTGCTGTTCTATACTGGCTGTGATGCTATTCCTCATTATCGTCTCTTTGTCTTTTGAGTATTCCTCTGCTTCTTTTATAAGGCGATCCCTCTGTAATTTCAAACTATTAAGTTTTTTTACAAGTTTTTGTTTCTCATCGATCCTATCAATTAATACAAAACCTGCTATGACTCCAGAAATTAATACACCGATTAGGAAACTTATAATTCCCCACCTTAGTCCTGATATTATTATCATCATGATCGTGGAATTATATCCTGCAGAATATCCAACCGCTTCGTTTGAATACCCCGCCAAACCACCAATTAAAAATACTATAAGCGCAATAATTGTATTATTAACCATATTTGCCGAAAATGATTTTGCTGGGTTATATCTTTCAATGTGTGGTAACTGCAGTATTCTTTCTTCTATAATTTGCTTTTCATCTTCGTAATTCGAATTAATGTTTTTAATTGTTTCGTCTAAGTTACTTTTAACCTTTTCATGGAATGTATCTAATTCTTTTTTCAAACGTTTAATTGTTTCTGAATAGTCATTTATCGCTTTATCGTATTTGACAAGACTCTGTTCAATTTCCTTGTATTCTCTCTTTTTCTTTTCTTCGATAATCAGATCGAGCACTTCATCATATTTACGTCTAAATTCAGGATACATACCAATTATAAGCGTGTTGTTGGATTCAGCATAAGTTTTAATAATCTTATCCAGCAGTGTAAAATGCTTATTTATATCTTCTGTAATGTACTCGTCGACTTTTAATTCTTTTAACAGCGTAATTTTATCTGCTATTTTCTTTAAAGAATTTTCTTCAGTTAATCTGTATTGACTCAGGGTATCTGATATTAATTGTGCCGCCGGTGCAAAATCCTTTTCGTAAAATAAATTGTAAACCAGAGCATTTATCAGGAAATAGTTGAACATACCGAAATTGTTTACATCAAGGGCTACAATCATTCTATGAAAATCGTATGTAATTACCTCTCGAATGTAGTACTCAACAATTTCTCTATTGTTTAATTTTAGTTCACACAAAGCACTGTAAATTTTAGCAGTTATGCCGTTTTGTTTTGTTTCAACAGCCTCTTTAAAAAGATTATTTGCATCTGCATATTTCTTTTCTTTGAGATAAAGAAATCCATGGAAAAGATTTACGATATAAAGCAATTCATGCAATACCTGATCTTGCAATTTCAAAGTCGATACCATCTGTTTTACTTCGTTGAAGAGACCGTCTGCCTTTTGAAAATTATAAATAGCGTTATGATATGTATGAAGTATCGCCTGAATAATGAACTTAAAGAAATTATGTTTATAAATATCGCGTTCAATAAAACTCATCGTCAGGTTGGCATAGTATTCTTTTTCGCCTCTTATTTGTGCCGTTGCCCATTTGGAATAATTCTCTTTAATCGATTTGTGCAAATCGAAATATTTAGCTCGGTTGAAATTTGCTTTCATATATTCTTCAATTTGCGCCAGCAACCAGGAATCATAAACCCAATAAATAGGCGCAACGTTGAAGGGAATGAAAATTTCTTTGAGTTCTTCAGGAATGTCAAAAGATAATATCTTAATATTGTCTTTAATATGTTTTATATAATCGAACTCCCCTTTAAAAGAGAGTTCAAATAACTCTCTACCGAGTTTATAGAACTTCGGGATAATTTCTCCTTTATCACTGGTCTTTACAATATGGTTCTCTAAGGCTTCGGGCATTTATTCCCTTCCGTAATCTTTGTATTCAAAAGTAATCACAATTTGAGTACCTTTATTCTTCTCACTATTAATTTCGAAATTTCCGTTCATAAGTTTAGTCAACTTGTAAGCAATCGTCAGCCCCAGTCCTAATCCTTCATAAGGTCTGGTGTAACCTTCAACTTCCTGACTGAAAGGAGATAATAGTCGCTCTATATCTCCTGGATTCATACCGATACCGCTGTCTTCAATTATAATTCTAATTTTTGTTCCTTCAATTCTGCTGCCCAGATAAACATATCCTTTATGAGTATATTTAATGGCGTTGTCAACCAGCAGTTCTATAATTTTCTCAAGTTTTACCCAGTCAACTTCAATCATGGCTTCGCTATCACTCAGCTCCATTCTGAATTCGAGCCCTTTCTTCTCGGCTTCTCTATATTTCTTGTCGTAGACGTGCTTAATTATCTGATTACAGTTTAGAACAACATTTTCAATTTCGATTTCGCCCGATTCAATCTGCGATAAGTCTACAATATTTGTAAATAATTCTAGAACGCGTCCCAATACATCTTTCATTTGTTCCGTTATTTCTTTTATGGCGACGTAATCTTTTGCTTCGAGGCAATCGTTGATAATCTCTGAGTAACCAATAATTCCGTTAAATGGGGTTCTGATTTCGTGCGAAATATTAGCCAAAAAATTCGACTTCATTTTATTTAATTGGACTTCTTTCAGATAGCTTACTTCGAGCTGTTCCCTGTATTTCTTCTCTTCTGTTATGTCCTTTAGAGTAACTATGAATATTTTGTCGTCGCCAGCACCTGCATTTGTATACGTTACTTTGCAATTATAATGCCTATCTTTTTTACACTCGTAACCAAATTCATATAATTCCAGAGGACCGTTTTCTATCTCAGAAATCGACTGTTGAATTTTATTATATAAATCTTCTGAAATAATATCACTTAATTTTTGGTTCATTATTTCGGACTTGTTCAGTTCAAACAATCTACAAAAATTATCGTTGGCATTGTCCAATACGAGATTGCCATTTTCTCTGCGAGTTATTAAAAGGAGGTCCGAAATGTTTTCGATAATGAGCTTTTGTTTCTTTTCTGATTGTTCGATTATTTGTTTTTGATAAATAATCTCAGTTAAATCGTGTGCACTTATAATAAAACCACTGTATCGATTATATGTGGCGACAAAGGGATGAAGATGTATGTCCCAGAATTCTTCCTTTTCTTTTCCTTTCAAAGTTATGATTTTTTTCCAACCAGTTTTAGAATCGACAGCCCGCAAAAACAAGTCATACTCGTCGTTCAAAAATTCTTTAAATAGTGTTTTAATGTTTAGATAAAAGAGCTCTTCAATACTTTTATCGAGTATGTTTTCAACTGAATGAGTTGCAAAAACAATGTTTCCTTTGTCATCCGCAATTATTATGGGAACATTTCCTAAGTCGAGTGCCGTGTGGAGTGAATCGATTTTCCATTCGATTTCCTTGCGATTTTTCTGGGTGTCGACGTTGATTAGAAAAAACTGTTCCCCTTTTATAAATATTCTTTCTATATCAACCTGAAATGGATTTGACCCATTATCATAATCTGTATTAATAGTAACGTCGAATGTTAAATTCCTGAAATTCTTATTGAGGAACCCTTTAATAAGAAATAAAAATTCTGAGGTTGGATTTAATCGGTGTAGGCTGTCATTGATATTTAAATGAAAAATATCGGTGAAGAGCGAATTGCAATACAGTATATTCAAAGAAGAGTCGACAATAACAATTGCCCTGCTTGCCGGCAATTCCTTATAGAGCTTTAAATCCTCAACGAAATTCGTATTATCTTCTGCAATGTATTTATTATGCATAAACTATTTTATCTGAATACTTTTTATTTTGAAATCATGCTCGACACCTTCATTACTTGTTATATCTATCTTTTTAGATAAATATGTCTCAATAAATCTCAGGAGGCAATTGTTTAAAAAGAAGAATTCTTCTTTCAATTCATTTTTAGAATCCGCATAAAGAGTATCGAGCGTTAAGGAGTCGGTAATGATATTCGGTTTCGAAAGAGTAACTTCCTTGATATGCTCGAAAAAGGCTTTCAGTTTGTCCATTTTTTGGGAGGAAATGATATTTTTTTTAGTCTCAGAGAGAGGAGCGGAAAGGCTTATCGTTATAGTAACTTCAGTTGAATATTTATTTACTGATTTGCTTACCCGATAATTGATCTGACGATATTTTGATAATTCGATTAATTCGAGCGAGGCGACAAATAAAAAATTCTCATATTCAAATGAAATTTCAATTTTATCATTGCTGCTGCTAAAATTGTTCAATTTCCAGCCGTAACTGGATAATAATGCAGTGGCTGGCGAAATTGAAACTGTGTCGTTGTTAATTATTGAAGAAAAGGCATAAGGATTGCTTTTGCGATTGAGCTTATAGTTACCGCTGGATTTTTTATAATCGGTATTAGGACTAATATTGACTATTTTTTCGAGCATACCTTTTCCTCCGATATTATTATCGAAGGAAAAGGCAAATTCTTTAGATTAGTCGGTTTTGATCATTCTGTTTTCGTCAATATAGTCGACTACCTCTGGATTTTTGAGATAAATCAATTGCTGAACGAATTTGTTAATTCTTTCGACAGATTCTTTCATTACTTTGAGGTCGTCGGCCAATTTCAATTTATTTTCGTCACTAAGTTCATTTTCAATGGATTTTAACGAAAGCATTAAACTACTGAGAGGATTATTAATTTTATGTCCGATTGTGCAGGCAAGGTCGACAACGGCTTTACTATGTTCCGCATTTTTTAATTCATTTTGAAGGTTATAAATGCGGATTCCTGACCTGATGCGGGCAAGCAATTCCTGATTTTCAACCGGTTTTACCAGAAAATCATCTGCACCAATATCAAGTCCCATTATTCGATCTTTCAATGACGAACGCGCTGTCAATATAATAAAATAGATCGTCTTTAATTTTTCATCCGCCTTTAAAATATTACAAAGCGAAAGTCCGTCTAATACAGGCATTGTCCAATCTGCAAGTATTACTTTCGGACTAAAATTTTTCAATATTTCGAGCGCATCCTCGCCATTAATCGCAGTTGCCACTTCATAATTGTTACGAGTAAGTAGTTTCTCCAGTATAAATCTGGTATCTTTTTCATCTTCTACAACAAGAATTTTATCTTTCATATACCAACCTGTTTACTTTTTGTAAAAATAAGTCGATACTCACTATCGGTTTCAGGACGTAATCGTCTGCTTTGCTTTCAATTAATAAACTGCCGCCATCTTTGCTCTTCGAGTATGCTGTAACTAAGAGTATTGGCACGTTTAAATTAACAAAATTTTCTTTAATATACCGCGAAAGTTTAGAACCGTCGATTTTTTCTTTTCCCAGATATGTATTTCTTAGACTTACGTCCATTATAATCAAAGCTACATCATTACCATTGAGATAAGAAAAAAGCTCCTCAGTATCTTCCGTAATAATGGTATCAAATCCAATTTTGTCGAATAAAATTCGGTAAAAATCCTGTAATAGTTGGTCGTCTTCAATGATCAATATTTTTTTCTTATCAGATGTCATTTAATCATTTGAATATTTGAGAGTGATGCTTATTCTTCTGTTAATTGAGCTGTAAGGATCATTCTGGTCACGCAGGCGTGTATCGGCATAGCCACTAATTTCATCGATCTGTTTTTCGGAAACACCTGCTGCCACAAGAACGCGTTTGGCTGCATTAGCTCTATCAGTACTGAGTTCAAAGTTAGTATATCCAGTACCGTCATTTCTATACTGCCGTGCATCAGTATGTCCTTCGATAATAATTTTATTATTCATTTTAGAAATTTCTGTACCTATTTTACTTAAGATGCGCCTAGCTTCAGGTTTTAGTTCAGCAGTGCCAACTTCAAAAAAGATATCGTTAGCAGAATCGATTAATTCAATTCTTAAACCTTCTTTGACAACCTCGATTTTAACCTGGTCGGAAAGGTTTTCTAATTCTGTTTCTTTGGCAAGTTCTTCCTTTAATTTTTCTCCCATCTTTTCGAGTTCTTGTCGTTCTAATTCTTTCCTCTCGATTTCCGAGAGAATTTTGGAATCTATTAAAGAATTTGAATTGCCTTCAAGAATGCTTTTACCTTTAGTTGAAAAACCAATAGGGTCGCTAAAGTAGCCAGCTACAGCTTCTTTAACTTCTTCGCTTTGACCGAGAACCCACAGCACAATAAAAAGAGCCATCATGGCCGTCACAAAATCGGCATAAGCTACTTTCCAGGCTCCGCCATGATGTCCTCCATCGACCTTTTTTATTTTTTTTATTATTGGTGGTTGTTCGTCGTACGAAATACTCTGAGGAGGCTCTTCCTGCTTTTTTAATGTGGGTCTTTTATTCGATGCCTCAGCCATTTTATTTCTTACCTCTTAAAGCATTTTCAAGTTCACTGAAAGTAGGACGGTGATCTGAAAAGATTGTGCGCCTTGCCATTTCAGCTGCTACAAAAGGAGGATTCCCCTTTGCATAAGCAAGTATGAATGTCTTTATTATTTTCAATTCCTGGACTTTGTCTGCTACAATATGATGCAGGTTTGCAGAAATTGGGTTGACAAAACCGTAAGAAAGCAGAACTCCTAAAAATGTACCTACTAATGCTGCAGCTACGTGGTGACCTACAGCTTCGGCTCCTTCATTAATTGAACCCATGGTAATAATTACACCGAGTACTGCCGCTACAATACCAAGACCTGGTAACGAATCACCGACACGGCCAATAGTTTCTGAGACAGGCTTATTTTCGAGTTCAAATGTTTCAATCTCTGCATCCATTAAGTTTTCGAGTTCATGCGGAGGTACTGAACCTGCCAACATCACTTTCATTGTATCGCAAAAAAAATCTTTTTTAATTGGATCCTCTATCAATAGTTTACTCTTCGATAGGATGTCGCTTTTATCCGGTTGTTCGATATGTTTTTCAATTGCCAACAAACCTTCTCTTTGTGCAGTAAGAAAGAGCATACTGAAGGCTTTCAGCATCTCAATGTAATCTTCTTTAGAAGCAGAATGACCTTTGAAAAGTGTAGGTAATTGTGCTATTATTTTTTTCAACAGTACAGGTGGAGACGCAATTAAAATACTTCCGATTGCGGCACCTCCAATTGTAATAAATTCGGAAATCTGAATAAGAAGTACAAGATTACCGCCTGCAATGGTAAAACCCGCAACTACTGAAATAAATACTACAGCAATACCTACAATTACGAACATTTTAACACCTTATTTAGAATTAAGAATTTCGAGCACTTCGATTTCGTTAAACAAATTTTCAATTGAGTTTTCAATTGTACGCCAGTCATTATTATTATCGGAAATTTTACCTTCAATTTCAGCACAAATACGAGAAAGATTTCTAAAACCGACTGTACCACTGCTCCCTTTTAATTCATGGATAATAGTCATTAACAGTTCTCGTTTTTCACTGACGAGTGCGTCTTTGATGGCTTCGATTTTAGAGGGTAAATTCGAAATAAAAAGTTTTTTTATGGTCTCCTTTATTTCTTTCTTTTCTTCGTTACTCAATAGCTTTTGGTTTCTGAGTTCTGAAAAAAAATCGTCTCCAAGCGCTTCTTTAATCGATTTGATTAAAACAGATTTTGTTAATGGTTTTGAAATGACATTAACCGCTCCTGATTCAACTGCCTCGATAACGTTTTTTTTGTCTGTGTGTCCGCTAATTACAATTACTGGAATGTTTTTCAGGTCGTCAAGAATTTTAATAACTTTCAGCATTCTTAGTCCATCAAGATTGGGCATCATTATATCGAGAAAAATTAATTTAGGTTTATATTCGATGGCTTTCTGGATGCCCTCGAGTCCATCGCTCGACATTATGACTTCAATATTATATTCCTTCAGAAAATTTTTAACTACATTACGAATAATGTCTGAATCATCGATCACCAGGATTCGCACTTTATTGTCAAAAAAGGTCGTCATTTATTAACCTTTTTAATTTTGTATTTCGACAAATCGACATTTTCGACGCCTTTCTGTTGCGAGGCTTCGCGTGAAATCTCGATTACCTTTTCGTAAATTTCTCCCCGATAAATTTCTACTGAGTCTGGTGCCGATATTCCGATTTTAACGTGGTTCTCTGAAATTGATAAGATTTTAATCGTTATATCGGACCCGATTTTAATTTCTTCGTTTACTTTTCTTGATAAAATTAACATGGCTTACTCTGTAAATAAATTGTAATAGAGTGAATATTTTTCCTCGTCAAGAATTTTCTGATAGCCCGTTTTGTTATCCTGGTTAATGTATACAGGTGCTTTCATGTTGATTGTTATCTTTAACGGGTCAGAATTCAGAATTACGATTCCAAATGCTTCATGATTCTCAACCTGTGGATACTCTTCGTCGATTAACCTAAGTCCGAATAACGGGAAAGCTATATCCGGATTTTCGATCGAGTTAAGCCAGTAAAAAAGAGTATCTTCCGGTTTTATCAAGATAAATTTACGAAGAGTTTCGAAGCCGACCAAACCTTCTTTAAAATTAAGAATAAGGTCGTCGGGAAACTCAATTTCGCCGAATTGTTTTGTTTTAACCTTCATAGCTTCTCACTTTAATATTACTATGTCTACTCTTCTATTTAGTGCCCTTGTTTCGGGCAAATCGTTCGAGGCTATTGGTTTATATTCTGAATAGCCCACGATTGAAACTTTATCTGGCTTAATGCCTTCATCCTTAATTAGATAATATGCCGTGCTGAGCGCTCTGTCAACCGACAAGTGCCAGTTGGAAGGATAGCGTGCTGTGTTAATTGGTACATTGTCTGTGTGACCTTCTATTCTGATATCATTTGGTAATGCTCTAATAACACGCGCCAATCTCTGCAATACAAGTTTTGCGTTTTCGTCCAGAGCTGCCTGTCCAGATGGAAATAAAATGTCATCCAGAATGTGGATTGTTATTCCACGCTCATTCTCTTCCAGCCTTATAGATGAACCGTAATTATATGTTTCGATCAAACTCGATAACTGGTCGGCTAATTTTTCTTTTGGACTAGGGATTATTTTTCCATCTTCCAATACAGATAGATTAGCCGAACTTCCAAATATATTTCCCATAGCAGCAACCACATTTTTATATTTGGCAGTATCGATATTCGACATTGCATACAAAATGATGAACAAACCCAATAAAAGAGTAATCAGGTCGGCGTAAGTAATCAAATACCGATCCTTATCACTATCTTCTCTGAAAAGGAATTCTTCTTCGTTATCTAAGCGCTTATTTTTTCGTACTGTTCGGAAGTCGGAAGCATTCCAACCAGACGCGCTTTCATTATCGAAGGAATCTCTCCACTTAGGAGAGTAACTACTCCCTCCAGAGTTACTTCCATCATATTTTTTTCTTCCAAATGGCATTTTTTAAGTCTGTCTCCAATTGGCAACCAGATAATATTTGCACTGAATACACCCCACAAAGTGGCAATGAAGGCAGTAGCAATATTTTTAATCAACGAGTCCGGATCAGCTCCTGCATTTGCGAGCGTCATAATCAAACCCATAACGGTACCAATAATTCCCATTGTGGGAGCATAACCTCCCATTTTTGTAAACAAAAAGATATTTGAGTAATGCCGTTCCTGCATTGCCTTTATTTCCATCTGTGCAAGGGAATAAATCGATTCGGGATCAATTCCGTCGATTGCATATTTTGTCATTTTCCTGGGAAAGCTGTAAGGAAATTTGACAATATCTTTTTCAATGGCAAGTAGTCCTTCCTTTCGGGCTTTAATCGACAATTCAATAAATATATCCACAATCTTTTTTATATCGTATTTGGGCGGAAAATATGCAAGTCGGATTAATTGAAATATTTTGCTAAAGTTATCAAGCCCGAATCCAATAATTACTGCAGCGAATGTACCGCCAAAAACGATTACAAGCGACGAAACGATAAAAAGAGCTTTTATCGAACCACCTTCGATTATAAAAGCTCCGAATATTGAAAAAATTCCTAATGTTAAACCAATAAAAGCTCCCGATTTTCGCATTACATATAGTCCAGAATTGATTTGGGTAAAATTGATGAGGCTAATTTATATGACAACTGCAGTAGATAATCTTGATACTGTAACTTAATCGACAATTCAGCAGGATCTATTTCTTTCCTTTTCGAAAGCATGTCCTGAGCATCAAGTTTTTGGTTATCGAGGATTGTATAGATGTCCTCCAATCTGTTATATTTTTCACCGGTCAACGACTCTATCGAAAGGATTTCTTTGTATGCTGCATTCAATCTATCTTTTAACGTTTGACTTGGTACAGTGCCTGAATCGAGCGAGTCTATAATGTCGTTGATTGTAGATAGCAAATCGCTGCTTTCGATTTTAGAGCCTGGGACATTGATACTATCCTTGATACCACTGGAGATCTGCACTTTGACCTCGCCGCTCATGTCGGCAGAATTTGTAACTACCTCCCCATTACTGTCAATTGACCATGGATCAGTCGAATAATTTGTACCTGCAAATAAATACATATCGTTGTATTTTGCGTTCAAATTTTGCACAATCGCTTCTAACGAAGCACGTACAGACTGAGCGACCGTGCTAAAATTAGCATTTACCGCATTATCTATGTTAACAACGTGTGTAATAATTTTTTGTGTCTCGCCTACAATATTATCTAATGAATTGATAGTGAATTTTACAAATTCTTTCGAATACTCGATATTCTTCTGATAGGTTTCTATTTTTTTTACTTGAGAATCGATATTGATAATTTCAAGCGAGTTAAACAAATCGTCGCTCAATTTTTCAATGCGACTGTTAGTTATCAATTGATTCTGAATCTTAACTTTTTCGTTGTTAATCTTATCTTGGTTATAAAGATATTTATTTGTCAATATGTTTTCAGTTATTCTCATCTGTTAGACCATTTGAATTATCGTTTCGAGCATTTCATCAGCTGCACGTATTAATCGAGCAGCTGCTTCGTAGGAGCGCTGGTATTTAATCACATTAGTCATCTCCTCGTCTATCGATACGCCCGAGTAAGACGACTTTTGAAGGTTCAATTGTTGTAGAACCATTTCGCTGGTTTCAATTCGATTATCGCTTTGGACTTTTTCCAGACCGAAATTATTCAGGAATGTAGAATAAGCTTCGAGCATAGTCTGATCGCCAAGTTCGCTAAATTTTACGTCCGCCAGTCCTGCAATGTTAACTGCATTGTCGGAATTTCCGTCATTATCTGCCACTCCAGAAGCGGCAATGTTTTTTGGATTGTTTAATATATCCGGATTGATCTTAATCTTTCCGTCAACGAAAGCATCGACCACTGATCCGCCGCTAAGCGTCCCAAAAAACGGGATATCGGTAGACGACGAGCCACTTTGAACCAGTGTATATCCCTGTCGGTGCAATTCATTAACTTTGTCGATGAATACATTGGCAAGGTTTTCCAAGTCGGTTTTGTACTTTGGAATTTGCTTAGAATAAAGATCTGTGAGTGCGTACAATTCACCGTTATTAAGTACTACAGAACTACTTTCATCCGACTTAGGTACAACTTTTAATTTTGTCCCATCAAGTTTTACTGTAAATTCAGTATACACATTACGGTCGGCTGCTAGAACACCACCAACACTAACCGTCACAGTGCCATATTCATTATTGCTGATTGTTATATTTGCCAATTTACTTAACTCACTCAACAGTAAATCTCTTCTATCCTTAAGCTCGCTGGCTTTAATTCCAACTGCTTCGCTATCATAAATTTTCCTATTTAAATCATATATTTCTTTTAAGTAAGAATTCATTTCGTTTACTTTCGATACGGTTTCATTTTTTAGAAGATGCTGTATGGAGCTGATACTATCATATACCTCCTTAAAACGTTCACTGAGTCGTTGAGCATTTTGAACAATCTGAGTACGATACTGGATCGATGTTGGATTTGTAGCCAGCTGACTCCACGAATTAAAGAATTGGTTGAAATAGCTCGATAATCCGTAATCTCCGGGTTCAGCTAATATTGTTTCGACCTGTTGAAGTAACTCTGAACGTTTATTGGCATCTGAATAAGTCGACTGGTATTGATAAATCTGCTTATCAATCAAATCGTTTTTCACACGAACTACATCCTGAATTTTAACACCCATTCCGATACCAGCTTGAGTTTGTTCAGTCCCAAATACAACTTTCTGACGTGTATATTCCTCATTACCAGCATTCGATACGTTTTGAGAAGTCACATCCAGAGCACGCTGGTATGTTGCCATCGTACGCACAGATATATCGAATATTTTACCAATACCCATAACTAAACTCTTTTATTAACAAGCGATTTTTTGCTTTTGCTCAGTAATGTAGTTACAGTATCACGAATAAGATTACGCGATACTCCAACTAAAACCGTAAGCTGAGAATTAATTTTTATAATTTCAGCAGCTTTTTCTTTAATTGAATCCCTAAGATTCTTTAATTGACTGCTTAGATTTGGCAATTTATTCAACAACTCTTCAATCGATGCGTTTTTTAAGTCGATTGAATTTTCCGTTGCGAATACATATGTAAGTCGCTTTCTTTCTCGCTCTTCTTTTTGAATTAAATGGAGCAATTTTTGTTCTGCATCGACGGCTTTGTCGAGTTTTGGAATATCGTTTTCTAGCAATGCTTCTTTTTTGGTTTTGATTGTATCAAGAAGCTCGCTAAAATTTTTTTCCTGCCTTCTTAGAGATTCAATTAACTTTTCTAAGTTCATGATTCATTCTCATTAAAATGATTTAAATAAGAAATTACTTTTTCAATATATCTTTGTGTTTCCTTGAAAGGAGGAATACCATTGTATTTTTCAACATTATTTGGTCCGGCGTTATAAGCCGCCAGTGCAAGCTTCAGATTTCCATTGTATTGTCGAAGCATTTTAGCCAGATATTTAGTGCCTCCAAAGATATTCTGTTCTGGATCAAAACTGTTTTTTACACCCATCTCTGTTGCAGTCGAATCAATCAATTGCATGAGTCCTTTTGCCTTTGCCGGAGATATGGCATTATGATTAGCGGCCGACTCAGCCAGTATAACCGACCTGATCAGATTTTTGTCAACTCCAAATTCATTCGATGCCTTGTCGATAATATCCTCATATTTCCTGAGACGATTCAAAGAATCCGACGCAGGTTTAACACTTTTGAATTCAGTATCATATTTTCTTGTATCCACATCAACTGTCCGCTTGAAAGAGCTTGTCTTAATATTTTTGGGCAACTCTTCACCGGTGACTTTTTTATAGACGGCGTCTGCGATGCCAATACTTTTACCCCTGGTCATAAAGTCAGCAAACTGTTGTTCAAAAATTGCATCGAAGCCGTCGGGCAATCCGAATAAGTTGGAATTATTTTTAACACCGAATTCATTTTCGCTGTTATCAAATATTTCTTCAGTAGCACTATTCATCGAGCGAAGTAGCATCGATGTAAAGAGCGCTTCGAATTGCAATGCCGCTTGAGCAATTTTTGATTTTTGCTTACTGTCGTAGCGTTCATTGACATTTTGCATCTGATTGAGATGCTTGCCCGGTTCGGTTATTTTTACACTCAAATTATTCATATTACATTATCACCAATTCTGCAATTAATGCTCCAGCTTCTTTGAGAGCCTGGAAAATAGCAATTATATCGCGCGGCGATACCTTGAGCGAATTTAATGCAGCTGCAACTTCCTGAACATTAGTTGCACCCTGTATGGCTACCGTTTTAGTTGAATCCTGTGAAACATACGGTACCAGATTATTTAATACGATTGTCTCACCTCTCGAGAATGCATTGGGTTGAGAGATTATCGGGTAAGAACGGATTTGTATATTCAAACCGCCGTGTGTGATCGAAACCGGTTGAATTTTAACATTGCTGCCAGCCACTACTGTACCGGTCCTCTCATTGAGCACAACGCGAGCAACTTCATCCACTTCCACGTTAATGTTTTCAAGTTCTGCCAGAAAACCAATTAAATTATTTTGACGCTCCTGCGGTACCGACACTCTTACTTCAGCTGCATCGACAGCTCTTGCAATATTGCCGCCAAATGTTGTATTTATAGCGTTACTTATATTGTTTGCTGTCGTAAGATCAGGCTCTTTAAGATAGACGGCAACTTCTGATTCATATAAATCAGGAAAAGAGACGGCTTCCTTTAATCTACCTCCGCGTGGCACTCTACCGGCGAGTGAGTGATTTTTTGAAATTCTATTGCCTGAAAAAGTATTGACATCGTAACCACCCACTGAAATTGGTCCCTGAGCAAAACCGTAGACCCGCCCGTTTATTCCAGATAATGGGGTCATTAGCAATGTACCGCCTTGAAGACTTGTAGCATCTCCAATTGAAGATACGGTTACATCGAATTCAGCGCCAGGTTTCAAATTTGCATTCAACGTAGCAGTAACCATTACTGCAGCTACATTTTTGGTTCGGATATCCTCCTGCGGGACTGTAATTCCAAACCGTTTTAGCATGCTTGTTACTGATTGAATCGTAAAGGACGACCTGTAACTGTCACCCGTTCCAGCAAGACCGACAACCAATCCATACCCGATTATTTGTTCGGCGTCATTTCCATTTAAATATGCAATATCCTTGATGCGCTGTGCATTCAAGGTCGTCATTAGAATAAATAGTAATACTGTTGCCTTAATTTTCATTTTCACACCTTAAAATAACCAATGGAATAACCTGGTTAGCCAGCCTGGACTTTGAGAACGGTCGATCATACCGCTACCTTCGAATGTAATTTCCGCTTCCGATATATTATATGAATAAACGGAATTGTCCGGCATTATGTCACTCGGTCTTACAATTCCTTTTATTTTTATAACCTGCTCTTCTCCATTGATTACAATTTTTCTGCTGCCAGTAATTAACATGTTGCCATTTGCATAAACTGTATCGACCAGCGCGCTTATTTTAGTTCTTACAAGACCGGTAGTTTTTGTAGAACCGGTACCTTCGAAAGTATTAGTTGTGCCCAGACTTCCATCTGCTTTTGGTAAAGGAGTGCTGTCCATATTACCCGAAAAATTACCTCCGATATTGCTCGTCCTGCCTGTAGTTGTCTCAGCGTTATTTGATGCCTGTGAAGATTCCATAACAATAATTGTAATTGCATCGCCGATTCCAACAGCTTTGTTATCAGCAAAAAGAGAATAGAGCGAATTCTGTCGCATATTTTGACCGAATACAGTTGCGGTCGTAACTATTAATAAAATCATTATATTTTTCATATTAGTCTTCCAGTATTACGTTTTTCTTGTCGATTATTCTTGCTTTGAATATTTTATTATCAGCTGTAATTACTCTAATTATCTCACCAATTCTTCCTTCCTGACGCGCTGTTGCTTCGACCGAAACATCTACATTTCCTTTTATAACATGGAGTGTAACTTTACTATCAAGATAAATGTCGGGTACAGGTTCAATTATTTCTTCCGTCACTACCACACCCTCATTAATATCGGTTCTGCTTCTTTTTCCTGCAATTTCATCAATTTTGAAAAGTGGAGTCCCTTTAATCGACGTTATTTCGACTTCTGAAGAATCGAACATGTCTGCGTTCAGTATTTCTCCTTTTTTAATTTTTCTATTTGCAGTGAGCACAGTTTTATAAAGTTCAATTTCAATGGTTATAAACGAGTTGCTGATATTGTTGTATGCATCGTAAACCTGCACTGGCAAGAAAGCATATCTGTTACTAATCCTCATCTGTCGACTATCGTCAATTTCAATTCTACTATTGTTGATAGGAAGACCGTTAACTTTGTAAGAAAATCTGGAATACTCCGACAATTTTTCTGACAAATAATTTTGCAGTTTCGATTTGAACGAATCCTCAGGAAATAGTTGAAGCAATATGATTAAGAATATTGCTAACATTATCCCCTCTTCAGATTGTTTGCCATTGTCATCATATCTTCAACTGTTTTAACAGTTTTTGAATTGATTTCGTAAGCACGCTGAGCAGCAATCATTGCAATCATTTCTTCAACTATATCGACGTTGGAAGTTTCGAGATAGCCCTGATGAATTTCGCCGTAGCCGTCTTCACCTGGTGTGCCGAGTATTGGTTGCCCGGAAGCGGGGGTTTCTCCATACAAATTGTCACCGAGTGCAACCAAACCACCGTTATTCATAAATCGGGCTATTTCGATGCTGCCAAGTGTAACTCGTGAACCGTCCACCAATTCAGCTTCGACAGTACCATCTTTGGCAATCATTAAATTTACTACGTCATTATTAATAGTAAAACCTGGATCGAGTTCGTATCCGCTTGAAGTTACGATTCTACCGTCGGCATTTAGTTTGAAGGAACCATCACGAGTATAAGCGAAAGTTCCGTCACTTTTGCGTACCTGGAAAAATCCGTCGCCGTAGATTGCCAGATCCATCTGATTGTTTGTCGCTATCAGGTCTCCCTGTTTGAAAATTTTTTGAGTCGAAGCCGGCTTGACACCATTTCCTATCTGGATTTTATTGTTCGTAGTTTCATAAACACCTGGCGTTGAGCTTGTCAATGGATTGATGTTGACCTCCTGATACATCAGATCCTGGAAGTCGGCTCGGTTTTTCTTAAAACCGGTTGTGTTGATGTTTGCTATATTGTTCGATATAACTTCGATATTAATCTGTTGCGCGTACATTCCGGATGCAGCCGTTCTCAAAGCTCTCGTCGGCATAATCTACCTCGTTTATATTTTGCCAATTTGATTTGCATGATCAAGTGACTGATCAAGCACATTTATTATTTTTTGTGACGTCTCATACGATTTGTTCAACGAAATCATCGCTTCCATTTCCAGAATCGGATTCGTATTCGATTCTTCCAGATATCCCTGTGCCAGTTTGAAATCATTTTCATTCAATTCTTTAAATGGCTGATTTTCCAGCAAAAAGTTCGAAGCACCAATACGGTTTAAACTTTCCGGAAATTCTACGTCTACAACGAGGATCGTATCAATGTATTGGTTGCCAACTCTAATTTCTCCGTTATTGGAAATTTTAACTTCCGCATCTTTATTCCTGATCAATTCACCCATATAAATTTCGCCGCCCTTGCCCTGCACTCTATTCCCCTGTCCGTCGACAAGATAGCCGTCGTCCGAAAGTCGAAATCGACCGTCTCGAGTCAATTCGTACTCACCGTTTCTGTTTTTAATCATAAAAAAACCTTTTCCATAAATGGCAACGTCGAGAGGATTTGAAGTAAGTACAGCTTCACCCTGCTGCATGCTTGTTAATTTTTTGAATTGAGCTTCGCCCGCTTCGTTTATATACTCGGAGAACGGAATTTCTCTTTTATATGCGGTTGTGTTAATATTGGCAATATTATTGGCAATGATGTCGATATTCTGCGATCTCTGCACCATCCCTCTTGCAACAGTATAAATTCCTTTAATCATATAAACTCCTCAGTTATGAAACTCGTAATATTTAAGCCTGGCTGCCAGCATCAACTCACCCTGCGCCACTTTGAGTTCCTTAGCCTTCTTGCTAATATTTTTATCATTCAATTTATTTATTACAGGATTGTTCAATAATTCTTTTCTGAATTTACTTTTTCTGTGGTCGGTTACCAGCTGCAATTTTTCTTGTCTCATCATTCCGATGTTATTTTTCAGTTTCTTCTTCGACATTTTCTGTGCTCTAAGCACGGCTCTTCGAATGAAGATTAGGACGAATAAAAACGCCGAGAAGGAAATCAATAGTTTTATATTAAACGGCAATTCCAGATACAATTGATAAAACGATTTTTTCTTATTAATCACTACGGGCATCTCGTTTTCATATTCAGGAGCTGTTTCAATAATATCAGGCTCTTTAACTGCATTATTTTCGTTTTTAATTTTTGCCATAAGAATTTGTTGAGCGACGAGTTCTCTTATATCGATCGAGTCTTGAACGTCGTCTTCATAAGCCGTTTGCAAAGAGAGCGTATCTTCCTGTGCCTGAGTAGAGAAGCCAGCTAAGAGGATCAATATTGCAACCAGAACTTTCATCTTGTTAACTTCCTTTTTAATGGGAATAACAAATGAATAGAAGTACCTTTTAGCGGCATCGAGTCGTATTCGATTTTGCCGTCACATTTTTTCATTAATTCACCGACAATCTTTATAGTCAGATTGGATATATAGTCTGTCGATTTTCCGAAATCTTCCCAGTAATCTGTAACAAAAACAGAGAGGACAATAACTTCGTTAATATATTTAGTTTGAATTACGATACCGCTGCCGCGTTTCGATTTCTTTTTAATCATTGAAAAGATATTCGTTAGGATTTGCTTAATCTCTTTAGCGTTTGCAAGTACTGGTGGAATATTATCTTCCAGGTCGAGTTCACATTCAAGTTCTAGACTTTTGAGAGTTGCTACAACCACGCCATAGAAATCTTTTACCAGAGAATTGAGGTCGCACGGCAAATTTTGTTTTTCAAAGTTTTTATTTATTTCATTGAATTTGAAAAGCTTTTGAGACAGGCCGCTGAGTCGTTCTACTCGTTCTCTTATTTTTTCGAAAATTTCGGTTTCAACGCCTGTATTCAAACTTTCGATATAATCAACATTACTCAAAATAACCTGCAGCGAGTTGAGCATATCGTGAATAATGCCTTCGGCAAATTCTCCGACGGCATAAAGTCTGAAATCATTATTTAATTTAGACTCGTAAGTGTGTAAATCGTCGTAGAGTTTGTTTATTTTATTTTTCTGCTGTATTGAGATAATTTGTGGTACAACTGAACTCAACAAAATATAGATGGCCTGATTTTCGAGCGAGTCCTCAGATATCTTATAAGCCGGTCCTAAGAGCGACACCACTCCAATCGGATTTTTCTGAAAATAAACCGGAAAGATTGTTTGATATAATTTCGAGCCTTCACCTGTAATTGAACTTAAATCCGGAATAAGTGTCGGCTTTTGTGTTTCGAATATCCAATCCAGTATTCCGTTTTTAAAGGCTTTATTGACCAATTTATTCTGGAGCACCGACGAGTTTGTACTTACAGAGTTTAAGATTGTGCGCGAATCGTCAAACATAAATAAATCGACTTCTTTGGAAGAGATGATCATCTTAACATGATGGCTGAACAAAGAATGGATCTCATCGATATTTTTCAGACCCGCAAATTTTTTCTGAAAAGTAAAAAGCGATTGAATGATGTAGTTGTACTTTTCGAACAAATTGTTTCTCGAACGATGAGTTTCGATATTAATCAGCTGGAAATCCCCTGACGAGTTTCCTTTCGTATAGTATTGAAGCGATTTCGAGAACGATTCGAATCGCGCGGTATTATCTTTAATTACTCTCAAAGCAAATTCCTCAATGATTCTATTTGTGATGAAATTGGTTCTCTGTAACTCTCAATAAATTCTTCAATTTCCTGCATATCTTTAAACTGCAGAATGGTAGCTGCTTCGGCATTTAATTCGAGGTCATTATCCCAATCAAATTTTCCGATATCGAGTTTCTGAGTCATATAATCGCTCAGATGAATAATTGAGGATAGAATTTTTGTATTTGTCGATTGTTGAGGATTGTGGTGATATTTTACCATTTCGCAAATATGCTCTGGAATATTCCAGTTGCGTAAAAGAGTATAGCCGACCATCTGATGGTCCATACCAAGTTGTTGATTTTCGGCCTCTGAATATTTCGAACCCTTTTCCACGCTTTCTTTGATTTTTACAAAGTCTGAATGCATATATCGATGGATAACCGATATGCCCAGGTCGTGAAGCAATGCGCCAATAAACACATCGTTGCTTTCACGAATATTCATATCGTCGGCAATCTTTTTTGCAGTTGTTGCAGTTATATATGAATGAAGCCAGAAGTTTTTCTGGTTCATATATTCATCGTTTTTATTTTTCATAGTTTCCATCAACGAAAGCGCCATAACAATATTTCTGATTTCATTGAAGCCCAAAATCATAATGGCATACTCGATGGACGATACCCTTTTGGCTAGTCCATAAAAGGGCGAATTGGCTATAGTAAGAATTTTAACCACTATGCTCTGGTCCTTCGAAATAGCTTTAGCCAGTTTTTGTGGACTTGTATTGAGATCTTTCAACAATTCCAGAACTTCGGAAAGTATTTTAGGTACCGGCGAGAGCGTCGTTACGCGCTTCAATACGAGTTGTGTACGTTCCCTTTTTTGTGCCTGGTCAAATACTATTGTGTTCATTGCTCTTATCTGTTTAGTGATTCAAAATGTTGATTAAATAAAGGTTTATAACTTTCAATAAATTGTTCGAGATATTCCATATTTCCGAATTGAAGTATATCGAGAATATTGTCGTCCAGAGGCATATTGTTGTCGCACATAAAAGCCCCGATATTAAATTTTTGAGTCATATAGTCAGTTAAATGGACGAGCGAAGTCAAAACGGGATTATATTCCGATTCAGATGGTGTGTGATGATTAACCACGGCATCAACTATATTTCGGGGGAAATTCCACTTGTCCAATAGAAATTCCGCTATATGACTATGAGTATAACCGAGAATTTTATTTTCGGCTTCAAGAAAACTCAATCCCTGATTTTCAACCAATTCAATTATTTGTTTGTAATCGTAATTCATGTATTTATAAAGAATAACCAGTCCCAGATCGTGCAATAGACCGGCAGTAAAAACTTCGCCCGACCTGGGATAGCGTAAATCGTCGGCAATTCTTTTAGCGCCGGTGGCAGTTAGAATCGAATGTCGCCAGTAATCCTGATGATTCCAATCTTTTGCATTTCTTACTTTAAATGTATCGAGAAGAGAAAGCGCCAGAAGAATATTTTTGATGTGATCAAAACCGATAATTACAACGGCAAATTCTATGGTAGAAACTCTGCGGGGTAAACCGTAGAGCGGAGAATTCGCAACGGCAAGAATTTTGGCTGCCAGCGCCTGGTCCCTCGAAATTACTTTGCAAAGATCCGAAGCACTGGTCATTTCATTGTCGAGCATCTGAGAAACTTCAGCTATTACCTGTGGCACAGCAGGTATATTGCCAATCCCTGATAGCTGCTTGCGTATCTTTTCTTTGATATCTGTTGTTCCCTGTTCAACCATTTTTTTCTGTCAGTTTTTGTTTGAGTATTTTCATTATCTTAGAATGCAACTGAGATACGCGCGATACGGTTATATTCAAAACTTTTGCAATCTCCTGATAGTTTAGTTCTTCATAATAATAAAGAGTAATCAACATTCTATCGCGCTCACTCAATTCCTTGATAATCTTAACGAGTCTTTCTTTCATTTCATTTTTTTCAAGAATCTGAAGAGGCTCCTCGCTATCGTCGGCCATCATCTCGTAGACCTGCATTCCCTCTTCTTCGATATAATTGCTGTTGAGCGATACCGTTCCGCTGCTAATTGTGGCAACCGGTTCAGGTTCGCCAATCATTTCGTATTTATGACTGTACTTACGAATTTCATCGTAAATTTTGCCTCGTATTCTTTGGATTGCATACGTTTCGAACTTTGTCCCGTAATCCGGGTCAAAACGATCGATTGCCTCGCTTAAACCTTCGATGCCAAATTGAAAAAAATCTCTCCTGTCGAATAATTCGCTTTGATTGAGATTTGTTTTGTGGATTACATAATGGACAAGATTGATGTAGTTGAGTATTATCTTTTTCTTCAATTCAGGCGAAGGATGCGCCTTGAAGGATTCCCATAATTGTTCGTTTTTATTCATTACTGTCTTTTCCTGATGGTTCTTCTTTTATTTTTTCGAGCGAATTGCGATTGATGGCTTTGATTAAACTGATTGTGACGAAACTTAACATTATCGTCAAAAGGAGAAATATCGAAAGGGAATTCAGTATTACTCGCGTTACATCGAGCCCCTTTTGAACAAAATAAATAACGGAAAAGAAGAAAACGAGTAATCCGAACTGCATTATTATTTTGTTCATCACCTCTCCAATTATTTTGATTAAGAAAGAGGCAAAGACTATACCATTCGAAAAGCTTTATTTTTAGGCTATATTGAGGGTTTTTGACTGAAAAGCTGGCTACTATTAGCCATCTGTGCAATATTCAGGAAACGATGTGCCAGGTCTTCTATCTGGAGGGCAGCCATAGAATTCGGATAGTGTTCGACCAGTAATTCCTGGTTAATAATTGATTTATATGCAGTTCTGTCGTGTCCAATCACACCGAGAAGCATTATTTCTTTGTTGAGAAAATGGCGCACAGCAGTAGATAAATTTTGAAATGCCTGTTCGCCTTCTTCTTTGTCTTCGGCTTTATTGATAACCACTATGTTTTGCGGCATATTCATATACTGCTTTTCAGTAACTAACTCAGTAATCATCTTAATCAACACGTAAGCATCCATAATTGCCGTCGGTTCTGGCGAAGCTACAATCAAGTTCAAATCTGACCGACTGATTTGATACATTGTATTCAAATCGGCTCCAGCAGACGAATCGATAATAATAAAATCGTAATTTCGAGCCGACTTATCGAGATGAATAAAGAAATATTCGATCAAATCATTTGTAATTTTCGGGAAATTATTGCTACCGGAATCTCCAAAAATCAGATGCAAATTTTCGTTATATCTAAAGATCAGCTCGTCAAAAGTAACTTTTTGATGGAAGAAATTGGAAAGCGGTTCTTTTACAGTTTCATTTAAAAGTAAATGCAAATTCGATAAGTTGAAATCGAAATCGACCACAAGTACTTTTTTGTTCAGTCGCGATAGTTTATATGCCAGATTTAACGAGACAAACGATTTGCCAGTTCCTCCTTTTCCAGAACATACGGAAACAATAAGAGTAGAGTTCGCTACCCTCTTATTTTGCAGTCGACGCAATTCCAGCAAACGTTTTATCTGATCGTTCATCAGTAGAGCTTTCCTTTATAAATTACATTGGCAAGGTATTCCGGATTGACGGATAAAATATCGTCGGGAATTACCTGACCATTCGTAAGAAACATAACCGGCAAATTAAATTTATTCGTCAGGTTTAATATATTGCCATAGGTTACTGCTTCGTCAGCTTTTGAAAAAATAACCGAACTGTAATTGAGCACTTTGAACTTCTCGGCTACATCAAAAAGCGTTTTCATAGAACTCGTTGCACTTACGACCAATACAGTTTCGTCCACTTCGGCGGCTTCAAGATATTCATTAATCTTATTCAAATTTTCTCTACTTTTTTGGCTTCTACCAACTGTATCGATAAATATCAGATCTTTATCTTTGAATTTCTTAATTAGCCGGGGCATATCCGAAGGTTCATATGCCACGCTCATTTCGATATCGCTTATTTCCGAAAATATCCTGAGTTGATCGATTGCACCCAGACGGTATGTATCAATCGAAATTAGTCCGACTTTAAGTTTGTGAATAATTTTTGAAATGACTGCCAGTTTGGCTATACAAGTAGTTTTACCGACGCCAGTAGGACCTACAAGTGCAACTTTTGTATTCCGATTTTTTTTGATTTTGAATTCTTTGGTCGGTATCATTGAAGCCATCCCTGCAATCAGATAGCTCTCCAGATTCGATTCTCCGAGCAGACCGTCGTAATTCTTTAATTGTTCTATTAGTTCTTTTGCAAGCTGACGGTTAATCTCCAGATCGAGTAATTTTTCAAAATATTCGTCAAGCTGCGATGTGGTCAATTTTTTTGTTTTTGTATGGACCTCTTCGGCAATAACTTTTTTATTTTCTTTAGCCTCAAATATTTTTTTTGTTAGTTTGGACAATTCAACATCGATATCAACTTTTTCAGATTCGTAATCGTTATCTAACGTGGGAGTTTTTTTAATTTCTTCATCCACTCCAGCAGTTATTTCGAACATTTTCCTAAGGTTAAATCTTCTGTCGTTTTCGATAACTCTTGTTCCCAGAATTATTGCTTCGCCGCCGAGTTCGTTTTTCATTTGTTCTTTGGCTTCTCGTAATGTTGGCGCAATAAATTTTTTAATTTGCATTACCCACCTCTACTTTTCCTATAAATTCAATTTCGATATTTGACGGCAATTCACTATAAGAGAGCAAAACGAGGTCGGGAAAACTCGAATTGACCAGTCGATAAAAATATGGTCTAATTGCCGCCGAGGTTATTATGATTGGAGGATATCCCATATTGTTGAATTTTTCTATCTCTTGTTGAATTCTGATATTCAATTCACGCAGCACTTCGGTTGAAAGTCCAAGTGTAATTATATTGTCTTTTTGAGCCTGGAGCGATTTGGTTATCATCATCTCCAAATTTTCACCCAATGCAACTGCGTGAATCACTCCGTTTGAATCTTTATAGAGGCTTGCAATAGTGTCTCCAATTGAATGCCTAACATATTCTGTAAGCACATCGATATTCTTCGTTATCTTTGAATAATCGATCAATGCTTCGAGAATTCTCACAAAATCTTTAATTGGAATTCCTTCTTTCAAAAGATTCTGAAGCACTTTTTGAATCATACCGAGATTGAGGATATCCGGATTAATATCTTCGACAACAGCGGGATATTCTTTTTTGAGATTCTCTAACAATTGTTTTACTTCCTGACGTGAAAGTATTTTGTCAAAATTTCGTTTGAGAGATTCCTGCAAATGTGTTGCGAGGACAGAAATAGCATCCACAACCGTATAACCCAGCATTTCAGCTTTCTCTTTCTCCTCGTGAGTTATCCAGTAGCTCGGAAGTCCGAAAGCTGGATCGTTCGTAGGAATACCGGATAACTCTTCTTCTGTAACTCCCGGATTCATTGCCAGATATCGATCGGGGTACAACTCATAAGTTGCGACAACATTTCCTTTAATCTTTATTACGTATTCATTTGGAGAAAGCTGTAAATTGTCTCTAACTCTTACAGGCGGAATTAAAACCCCGTATTCGAGGGCAATTACTTTTCGCGTCGATGATATCTTCTGAAATAAATTACCACCCTGTTTTTCGTCAACAAGACTGATTAATCCATAACCAATTTCGACTTCGATCGGGTCAACCTGCAAATATTGTTCGACTTTTTCTTCGGCAGGTTTCGATTCTTCTTTTATTTGTTCGCCTTCGGCTTCTTCAATAACGGTATCCGAAGCGGCTCCTTTTCTGTTCATATACGAAGTAGTTCCGAGCACACCGCTTAGAATTAGGAAAGGGATTGTAGGCATGCCGGGAATAAATGCAAATAAGAAAACTGCACCCGAAACTGTGGCCAGCACTCTCGGATTTGAAAACAATTGAGTTTTCATCTGGTAATCGAGAGCTGTGCCAGATGCACTACGCGTAACAACCAAACCGGCTGCTGTGGAAATAAGTAACGCAGGAATCTGCGACACAAGTCCATCACCAATCGTTAATATTGTATAAGTATGGACTGCATCCAGGAACGACATCCCCTTCTGAGCCACACCTATTATAAATCCGCCCACAATGTTAATAGCATTAATTATTAGTCCCGCAATAGCGTCGCCTTTAACAAACTTGCTGGCGCCATCCATAGCTCCGTAAAATTCAGCTTCCCTTTCGATCTGTGCTCTTCTTCTTCTTGCTTCAGCTTCGTTTATCAAACCTGTATTTAGATCTGCATCGATAGCCATTTGCTTGCCCGGCATGGCATCGAGTGTAAAGCGCGCAGCCACTTCCGAAATTCTTCCCGAACCTTTTACGATTACAATGAATTGAATGATGACAAGGATTATAAAGACTATAAAACCAACCACATAATTTCCCCCAACTACAAATGAGCCAAAAGATTCGATTACCTGACCGGCATAACCGTCAATCAATATTAAACGGGTCGAAGAAATATTGAGCGCTAAACGAAACAGTGTAAGAACGAGTAGAAGTCCGGGGAACACAGAAATATCAAGTGGCGATTGGATATACAACGATACAATCAGAACAAGTACTGCTAGTGTTATATTCAAAGAGAGCAAAAAATCGAGGAATCCTGCTGGCAATGGAATAAGCATCAAACCGAGCATTAATATCAAACCAAATGCAAGGACGATATCGCTATTTTTGCCAAAGAGTTTCATATCAGATTATGCTCTTCTGTTTTTTGAGTTTTTTCATTTGATAGATGTAAGCCAGAATTTGAGCAACTGCTTTGAACAGGTTAGTTGGAATTTCATCCCCGATTTCACAAGCTTTGTAGAGAGCACGTGCCAGTTCGACATCTTCGTATAGCGGCACTTTATTTTCTTGTGCAATCTTTTTAATTTGTTGAGCCACTAAATCCAAGCCCTTGGCAACAACTTTAGGAGCATTGTCTTTGCCCATTTCGTATTTGAGAGCTACTGCCACGTGTGTGGGGTTGGTTATAACCACATCTGCTTTGGGTACTTCGTGCATCATTCTACGACGCACTGCCGAAATCATTTCTTTCTTTATCCTTCCTTTAACTATCGGGTCGCCTTCCGTCTGTTTCAATTCTTCTTTTACTTCTTCTTTAGTCATCATCATATCTTTTCTAAATTTATAACGCTGAAAAACATAATCCACTGCAGCAATAACTACAAAAAAGAGAACTATTTTCCATATTAACGAAAAAGAAGAATCGAGCATAAATTCGACAGTGTCTTCAATACTCAAATCAATTAACTGAATACTCTTACTAATTAGTTCAGAAATGATGAAGTAAGTAAAAATACTGATAATCAACAGTTTGAGAAGGGACTTACCCAATTCGACGAAGGAGCGCGTGGAGAATAAAATTCTTTTAATGCCATTTAAAGGATTAAATTTATCGAGCGATAAGGAAATTGCCTTGGGCGTAATTTTAAAACCTACTTGCGACACATTGCTGACAATCGAAGCAACAAAAACAGCTAAGAGTACCGGCATTAATAACATTAAATAAAAGATTCCCCATTTTAATGCGTATGTCTGTAGCACAGTAATGTTCATTTCTACATGATTGAGTTTTGAAAATATATCTGTCGAAAATTCATAGAATTGTCCGCCGATGTAGTTTTTAAATAAAAAGACAATTATCAGGCCACTGCCAAAAATTGCAAGTGAATTAATTTCGGTACTTTTTGCAACCTGTCCTTTCTGACGCGCATCTTCGAGTTTCTTACCAGTTGGTTGCTCAGTCTTTTCCTGTCCTTCTAAGTTCGGCATTCTTTATTGTCCCATTGCTTTTATTAAATCGAGTAGTCGATATTCATAGCCTTCAAGTAAATTTTTTAATACGTATACGTAAAATGGTATTAAAGAAAATATTATAAAAAGTCCCAATAACGATTTCAAAGGCTGCGTTATGTATATTATTTGCATGTTGGGAATTACCCTTGCAATAATACTTTCTGCGAGGTGAACCAGAAAAAACGATACTATTACAGGCGATGCGATTTTAATTGCTATAGTAAAAACGAGAAACGAATATTTAATTAACAAAGTGTAAACGGGTTCATTAATTACGTATTTACCAATCGGCACGACCTTGAACGATGCCACCAGTCCACTAATTAAATAATGATGGCCGTTAATCATAAGAAAAATCATAAGCGCTGCATAGTATAGAAATTCACCTACGATGTTTGTTTGTATTTCCTGGACGGGATTTAGTGCATCCGCCAGCATGAGTCCCATATCGAATCCGATATAATGCCCAGCATACGAAACTGCCCAGAAAATAAAATTCATTACAAAGCCGAGTATCATTCCAATCAAAAGTTCGCGTACCGAATAAAGAATCAGAGTGATTAATCCCGATTGATTTGTAAAATCGAGATTGATATTTATATTTGACTTATTCAAAGTAAAAAAAACAATATATGCAATTACAATTGATAGAAATATTCTTGCCAGTATCGGAAAGCCTCTAAACGAGAGTACCGGTGCTGTAAATATTAATCCACCGATTCTCATAAAAACAAAAATGAACAATATAAAATCCGAGACCAAAATATTGGCAATCATATCACATTAAGGAACATTGTGAACATTTTATAAGTAAGCGACATCATTTTTTCGGCAATCCATGGCAGCAAAAAAATTATAACAAGCACAGTTACAATTAATTTCGGCACAAATGTAAGAGTCATTTCCTGCAACGACGTTGCAGCCTGAAATATTGATATTAAGATACCGATTATTAATGAAGCCCCGAGAATGGGCAGCAAAATTATAAAGGACGTATAGAATGCGTCTTTTAATATTTCTATAATTAATTCTTCGGACATTAATGAAAACTCCTTACAAGAGAACCAACTATTAAATTCCACCCGTCGACGAGTATAAATAACAATATTTTAAATGGGAGAGAAATCATCATTGGCGGCATCATCATCATACCCATCGACATCAAAATACTCGAAATAATCATGTCGACCATCAGGAAAGGAATAAAGAGGAAAAATCCGATAATAAAGCCAACTCTAAGCTCGCTCAAAACAAAAGCTGGAATCAATACATAAGTGGGTACATCTTTTCTTGTTTCAGGTCGTGGCAAATTCGAAAGTCCGACAAACAACTCGAGGTCTTCTTCTCTTGTATTTTTAAACATAAATTCCCTGATTGGCTCAATACCTTTATTGTAAGCTTCTTCTACGGTTATTTTATTATCCATCAGAGGAGAGAGTGCATCTTCGTTAACTCGAGACCAGGTGGGTGCCATAATAAAAAATGTTATAAAGAGCGCAATACCTGCAAGAAGTTGAGACGGTGGCATCTGCTGTGTGCCGAGTGCACTTTTTAGAAAATGGAATACAATAATAATGCGCAGATATGCCGTTGTCATTATTACAATTGACGGTGCTAAGGCAAGTATTGTCATCAACAATAATATCTGGAGAGTTACCGAAACATCTTCTCCTGAAGTGGCAGTTCCAATTCCGAGGTCAATTTTCGGAAATGGAATAACTGGCGACTGAGATTGTGCCTGAAGGGATGTAAATCCACTTAACAATATAATGCCAATAATTATCCACTTTTTCATCGCATTCCTAAATTCTGCTTGAGCAATTCATAGAAAGACTTTTTCTGGTTATTATCCTGAACTTCGTTATTCTCTGGCAAGTCGATACTGTCGAATTCTTTAATTAAAGTAATTCCAGCTTCGCTTACACCTAACAATATAATTTTATTTTCCACGCGTACAATTGAAAGATATTTTTTCGGCATAATAAGCTGGTTGCTCAGTACTTCTATCTTCAATGGTACTCGCTTTCCGCCTTTCATCGTAAATGTGTAACGTTTTACAAAGTAGAGAGTAATCCCTAAAATAATTATTACCAGTAAAAGCGGTAAAAAAGCCTGTGTTATATCGAATATGGACATTAATAGATATCCTTAATTCTTTGTGCTGGATCAACCAAGGAAGTGATTCTGATGCCAAAATGCTTATCGATAACCACTACTTCACCTTCGGCAATTTTTTTATTATTAACAAATACGTCTACAGGTTCACTGGCAAGTTTTTCCAGTTCGATGACGTATCCCCTTTCGAGTTCGAGTATATCTTTTATTTGCATTTGAGTTCTGCCCAATTCGATATAAACATTCATCTGGAGGTCTTTCAAAAGATTCAATTTTTCTTCGGCTCCACCTAATGTACGCGTAGAATCGTCGAATTCGTCGAACTGAGCTAAGGAAGCAGTAAAGTTATCTTCCATGTTTTCCATTGCATCGGGATTGTTGATATTTTCACTCATATTTCCCTCTTTAGAGTTTTTTTTCGAATACTTTTTCGGTTATTTTTATTGCTTTATGATTGTTCAATACACCGGCTCTGCCAAGGAATAACAATCTATTGCCGGTTTTAACTTTGTGTTCTTCGTGAACTTTATTTTTCAATTTGATTATATCTCCTACTTCAAGTTCCATAATTTCTTTTACAGTTAGCTTGGTTGTACCAAATTCCACAGTGATCGGAACGACTGTTTGAGCCAGATGTTTGGTGAGAACTTCTCTGGAAGTAACGCCAAAATATTTTGTGGCTCTAATTGAGGATAACTTTTGAGTAGTCATCTTAGCCAGGATAGCATCAAATGCAAAAGTGGCAAAGCAAATGTTCATCATGTAGGATTGATCACCAATGATAAGTTCGAAAGAAATCAGGAGTACAGATTCGCTTTGCGAGGTTATCTGTGCGAAGTCAATATCAGGCTCAAATTTTTCAACTTCAAATTCGAGGTCGTCAATAATTTGCCACGATTTTTTTAAGTCATACATTATACGGTCGACGATAACCTGCAACACTTTTTGCTCAATCAGCGTAATAACTTTTACCTGTTTTGTTGTCAATCCATTGCCACCCAGCAACTTATCGACAAACAAGAATGCCAGATCGTTGTTTAGTTCCAGTATTCCTTTGATATCTGTGTTCTTGATATTGAACGTATAAAGACAAGCCGGATTTGACACCGACAGTACGTATTCCGAGTAATAAATTTGATCGATTGAAGCTACATTAATGTTAACATTGGTTTGGAGTTTAGTTACCAGAAACGATGTAAAACTTTCGCCAAAGTTATCGCAGATACTCCGAATAATGCGGAGCTGGTGTTTTGAAATACGATTTGGAAGGCGGAAGTCAAAAAGCACCGCCTCCTTCTCTTTATCGCTCTGCTCTTCAGGTTTCTGTTTTTGGCCGCTCTTTATGTTATCGAGCAGTTGATCAATTTCTTGCTGCGAAAGTATCTCTGCCATTGTTATTGAAGAATATATTTACTGAAATAAATATTGTTAATTTTTATATCGGGCATTAACTGTTTAATTTGATCAGAAATCTGAATTTTAAGCGAATCCCGATAAAGCGCATCGCTCAACTGAGTCATATCTTTACTGCCCATCACGGAAATGATTGCGTCTTTCACCAGTACTTCTTTTTCTTCGAGTTCCTTTTTATTTTGTTCTGTTGCAATATCAAACCCGATCGAAGCAAGCAAAAGACGTTTACCATCTGTTCCAGCAGGATTAATAATAAGGTCTTCTACAACGTAGATAAATTTTCCGAATTCAACGTCTTCTTTTTCGGAAGCCGAAGAATCACCAATTTGAGCTTCATCATCCTGCGTGGCTGCATAGTGGGATTGAATTTTGGGCAGCAATATATTGGCGGTAATAAAATAAACCGCAACGAGTTGAACGATGAAAAGAGGCAATCCAATAATCAGGATTTTTGAACTGGAACCTTTTTTGGTTCCGGAATTTTCAGACTGTTCTAAGATATTTTCATTTTCTTGTGCCATAGTGACTAATATTTTTCAATAAATATGCCATCCATTTAAGCCTTAAAATTCATTAAATAATTATAGAAGCAAGCTTAATGTTTGGCTAATATTAGTCACCTGTTCATACTGCTGCAGTCAGCAAAATTGAATTTTAACCAGGAAGAAGGGACTGCCCTGAAAAGAGCAATCCCTTCAATTTTCAAGAATTATCTGATCAGATTTGTAATTTCCTGGAGAAGGTTATCGGCGGTTGTAATAACACGTGCGTTAGCCTGGAAACCTCTCTGGGAAATAATCATTTTGGTGAACTCTTCTGATAGGTCGACATTCGATTGTTCGAGCGCACCGGATTGTATCGTAGTTACTGAATTTTCTCCAGGAGTGTCGATACGCGGATCACCACTGTTGGCAGCAACATTGTACATATTATCACCAACACTTACCAGTGCATTTAAATTCTTAAAAGTTGCGACCATGATTTGTGCTAATATTCTGGAATTCCCATTTGAAAAAATTCCGATGATATTACCGTACTGGTCAATATTTAAATTTGATAATGCAGCCGAGGCAGAACCGTTTTGTGATAGTGCAGCTATTTGAGATGTAAGGTTGGTTTGTGTTACTCCTGCAGTGCCCGAACCGAAATCGATATCAATAATTTGAGCTTCGGCACCACTTGCTGGAGTGAATGTCACTTTAGGAATAGGTGGAGTCGATGTAACTTGATTTCCAGCCTGCCATACGCTCTGAATCTGTCCATTCGGGTCAAAGTATATTTCTCCATACGAATTCGGACTCAGAGAACCACTTGTCGAAGGTATCGATACATTCCACTTCCAGCGATTATTGTCGACATGTTCGAATTTTACAGAAAGTGTGTGTGGATTTCCCAATGAATCAAATATTGTTACAGCACCAAGAACTGGTTCCGGAACTTCTGCTTTATCTATTCTAGTTACAACATTGCTATCAGCAATTAAATTACTTAATGAAGAAAAATTCAGTTTATAATCGATTTTTTCAGTTGTATCTTGAATAACGACTTGATTTGTAGTACATACACCCGTTAAGGTATCAAATGTTAATGCCTGGCTTCCTGTAATTGGGGTGGCGAGCGGATTTCCATCCTCATCCCTTATTTCATAATAATACGTCCATGCACCAGTGGTATCTTCTTCGTACCTGCTCCAGAGCTGATATTCATTACCATCCTTATTATAAATTGTACTTACATCCCAATCTGTATTTGTTGGACCCGGGTAATATTGAGTAGAAGTTGGGACTTCTTTTTTCAAGTTACCAACGAGTTCCACAATGTCTGTCCTGATAGTAGTTGAACTACTTTGCAGGTTTCCACCCCATGAAACAGTTGTTGTTTTAACTGCAGGCAGTCTCAGATTTTTGTCTATCACAATATCCTGCAAGGTAGTGCCAGCAGGAATTTCACCCAGCCCATTTGCAATTTTACCCTGTACAACAGCTCCGTTTTGAGGATTTACTAATTTACCATCTGCGTCAAAAATAAATGCACCGGCTCTTGAATAGAATTGTTGACCGTTACTTTTTAATATAAAGAGACCCTGACCCTGCAAAGCTAAATCAGTAGTAATTCCAGTTCTTTCAAATGTGCCCTGGTTCCAATTACGATCAATTGAGTTAATCTTCATTCCAAGACCAATCTGGAAAGAGTTAGTACCGCCGGAAGTAGTAGTTGGATTGGTACCCGATTTTACGAACTGATTAAAAGTGTCGCTGAACGTAACGCGCGAGCCTTTAAAGCCAATTGTGTTTACGTTCGAGATATTGTTACCGATAACATCCATCATCGATTGGTGATTGCGCAGACCGGAAACGCCTGCAAAGAGAGAATTGAGAAGTGCCATTTTAACCTCCTTGGACTTAAATTATTAATTTAATTTTAATTGACCCGGCTTCAGTCAGTCCACCAGGTCCGGAGCGTCCTCGGAAGGTCCCGCTCCAAATTATTACGTTTAAGCAAAAACTACACTATCGATATTTGTAAATACATTTTCTTCAGCGTTTTCGACCTCGATTGCAGTAACAACTGTTCGGTTCGGAATATTAACAATAAAAGCTGCCTTGCGTTCTGTTGCAGAAAGGTCCATCAGAATTAACGAATCACGCGCACCTTTCGATTCTGCTTTTTCAACAGCATTCTGAATCTTAGTTAAATCTTCCTCGCCCAGTTGAATGTTTCTCGATTCGAGGCGTTTTAGTGCGTGATTGGAAAATTTAACCTTTTCGAGTTCCTGTTGAAAAATCGAATCGAACGAGGCTTTAACAGGATCACGGGAATTCCTGACCGAATTGTTGTTCCCGACAATCGGAACAAAAGGAACCGAAATGCCATTAATTTCGGCCATTAACTATCACCTCCTTTTTTGTTGATTATTTCGAGAATGTCTCCTGCAGAATATTCTACTCCGTTTATTATTAATAATGTGCCTTCTTCAGTGTATTTAACCCCGTCAATTGGTCCGGATTTGTATTGAGTAACTTCGACTTCTTCGTTGCTATAATTATATGCTTTTACTTCAAATGTATATTCACCGTCAGGGACACGATTTCCATTGCTATCCGTAAAATCCCATTCAAAAATATTACTACCCTTCTTGTTCGAAGCTTCAATTGATTTAACTAATGTTCCATACTCGTTGTATATATTAATTTTTACTGACTTAACGCCGTCTGGTAGATCGTAGCCTAATGTAATTGAATCCTGCCCATTTACTTTTATGTCGTTTCCACTAATCTTCACTTCCTTCCCGATTAGATTTGCAAGCATTGTATTGTTAATCGACTGAGTCAACATATAATTTGCATCGACACTCTGCTTGAGATACTCGTTGAGATTAGTAATTTGTTCGAGCGAACTAAATTGTGCCAGCTGCGAAGCATACTCAGTACCATCCATTGGATTAAGCGGATCCTGATTTTTTAACTGCGCAATCATTAATTTCAAAAAATCGTCCTTACCCAAAACACTTTTGTTAGCAGATACATTTGAACTCGTACTAACCGTACTACTTGAACTTACATCCGATACCATTTTGATTCTCCTATACTAAAAAGTCGTATGTGTTGTAACCCATCATTTTCTTAACTTCAGAAGGATTTTCCGTTTTAATTTCCGCAATTTTTCCATAGAACTTTCTTTTGGGATTTACATGTTTTGTACTTTTTTGTTCGCTGTTATTAAGTCCCACATTCAGACTACTTACCTGTATGCCGTTATTCTGTAAATTGCTCTTAAGCTGCTCGAGATTGGACTGGACGAATTGCTTAATCTGTTCGTTTTCGACTTCAATGTTTGCATGTAATTTATTATTGACATAGTCGATGGATACTGTCAATTTTCCTAAAGTTTCAGGTTCAAGTTTGAAGCTGAGATGCTGTTTCGAACCGTCAACGTTTTTTACAATTTCAGATATTATTTCTGATGCCTTTATAGTTTTTAAGATTTCTTTCATGTTTTCAGTTTTGTAACCACCGTACTCGACTTTTGCATGGCTATCGTTTGAGATAACTTTCCCAGCTTGAGTTTCCGGCTTATTAAATACGCTGTCTTGTTGTTTACTAAATTCTTTATTGAATTGGTCGTTCAGTAAATGTTTTTTGTCGGTCTCTTTTTGTTCTCTTACTATAGTTTCTTTTGCTTCAACATATTGTTCCTTTGGCTGATCGTTTTCCTTATCGTCTTTACTTAAATGCATTTCGGGTTTGCCTACGTAGTTCGTTTCACCGTTAGTTGACGAAGTCGGATTCGTTTCAACAACTTTTTCCGTTTTAACTTCAGAATTTATTTTTACTTGTGGTGCTGCTTCTGATTTTTCTGTTTGAGTTATTTTTTCGAACGAAATCGCATCGCTTACTTTTTTATTAACGTCAACAAGTACACTATCACTTAATTTATTGCCCTTCCTCACCGATATATCATCAATATTTTCTTTTATATTACCCTTTAAATTATCTCCTACATTATCTTTTATATTACCTTTATCTTTTTGATGCAGACTTTCTTTTAAATGTAATTCTTCTTTATCATCTCTTAATAATTTTTTGTTAGTCAGTATCTCTTTTTTAATAACTGGAGGATTAAATTCAGTAATGTTCTTATTATCGTCGACTGTAATAATTTTTGAATTTACCTTTCCTGAAGAATCGACTTTTCTTTCTTTCGAAGTGAGTGCTTCCTGTAACTTGCTAAATTCTTCTTTTGTCAGTTTTGTATTTAAGTCCTCAAAATTGATTTTCGTAAGGTCAATTCCTTTGTTCTCCATTTCCTGCAGCTTTGGAACCTGATCATCATTTACAGCAGGTTTTATCTCGCCGATTATTTTATCCGAACTAAATTCTTTATTACTTTCCGATCGATAGAGTTTTGCCCCTTTTTCATCTATTTGATCACTTTTATCGGGAGTAATTTTAGAATCCTCAATTTCCGGTTGCCTTATCTCACCGGTCTTTATATCGAATATTTTTTGTTCACCCTTATGAATATGGATGATTTCAATTTTATAATATTCAGAGTTAGCTTTTTCAAGCTGGTTGAATCCAGGGATATTTAATAATAAATTCTGGGAGTGGGCTAACTTATCATGCTCAGTTGTAAATTCGCTCGAATGGCTTTCATCTTTTTCATTTACCTCCGGAGCGCTCTCATCCACGTTTAACTGACTAATTGTAACCGTTAACTTCTCTCCGTTTGTTGTAAAATTGAATTTGATGGAATCTTTATTCGACATAACGGAGAATAATTTTTTGATATCCAGGAGTTGGCAATTAGAATTAACGTCTCCCTTGTGGTTATTCTGGAAATCGTTCAGATAAAATAAAATACTCCCTGAGGGGTTTGGGGGTTGTTCATTTCTAGTTTCGGAAATAATGTTGTTTATACTTCCGAGGAAAGCAAGCAAATTATCCGGGGTTAGCACAAATACTTTCGAAGAAATCTTGGCATCGTCAATGTTAAATGAATTTGAATTGGACACTAAAGAGATCTCTTCGAGATTGTTAAGACTATTCTGGAATCCTTCAATAACTTTCGTATCCGTCTTTGTAACAATAAAATCTTTCAGACCTTCGAGGTTTACCAGTAGATCATTGTTCAGCTTAGAGTTTTCTACGTTTAATTCCTCTTCGTAAACTTTAATGATATCCGCAAACAGATAATTTTTGTTTCCATCGGCAGGCAATGCTTTGCCACTAAGAAATAGCGAGCTAATTCCAGCATTGCTCAAATTATTATCTATAAATAACGGATTGAAGTTCATCATTGTAAACTGATTATTCTGTTTGCGATTTCAGGTTTTAGTTCTGCTATAATTTCTGCTGCTTTTTTCTTCTTCATAGAAAATATTATATCTCTCGCTATATTATCGGAATAATTCTCGATTATTTTAGCAGCTTTTTTTGTATCCATCGCTTCATACAGTTTTACCGTATTTTTTATCCATTCTTTATACTTTTGTTGATCTTTCGGAACCTCAAAATTTTTCTCGTCTTTAATAGTCTTCTGATTTTCAAGTAGTTTTTCTTTCTCAGTTTTCAATTTGCGAATTTCAGCAAGCAATACGTTTATACTGTCGATTAACGAGGATGAATTTTCTAGGCTAACCGTCATTGTATCGTATGCTCCATTATCGGAGAAGTCATAACTCTTTTTTTCCTCTTTATTATTCATCGGATTGAATTTTTCTTTTTTCTCTGTGGCGGTGTTCTTTGCAGCTTTCGCCTGTGCTGCTTTAAGTTCTGATACAGGTGTAAAGTCGAAAGCAAATATATTCCGATAATTTGTAGCACCGTAAATCATTAAAACGGTGACTACTATAAATGCAAGAATAAACGATATTATTACTTTGCCGTTCACTTTTATTTCCTGTTAAAATTATATATTGCGATTTCGTCGAGATACTTAAGTTCTTTTCTATTGGTTTCCATCATAAATTCTTCAAACTTCTTTTCCTTTAACTTCTCGATTATTCGTCTTTCTTTCGTTCTCTCTTTTAATTCCTCGTACTTCAACTTTTTTTTATTATTTAGATCAAATATACTGCGCTCTGTATTCTCAATATCTTTTTCAATCTGTTTACAATGAGCTTTTAGACTTTGATATTCGAGTGCTTTTATTTTCCCTTTCAATATGGATTCATTCAAGTTTTTTAATTTCTGTATCAAGTTTTTTTTATAATCTTCAGCTCTATTAATTTCGAGTTCGATTGACGCTATTTCTTTCAATACTTTTTTTTCAAGAATATTTTTAATGCGCAATATCGCTTCGAATTTGTATTTAAACACAGCCATTCATCTTTCCTAATTATAATCGATCAACTGACGTAGTTTTTCAATGGTATCTGGATAATTTGCTTTTTCGAATATTCCCTGTCTCAGGAAAGCGTTCAAAGCTTCAATTCTACTAATCGCGAGGTCAATTTTGGGATTACTTCCTTTTGCATAAGCTCCAATATTAATCAGATCCTCAGCTTCGCGATAAGTTGCCAGTAGCTCGTTAAAAGAGATGACTTTTTTATAATGTTCAGAATCGATAATATCTGGCATAACTCTGCTTACGCTTTGAAGAGTATCAATTGCCGGATAATGACCTTTGTTTGCAAGTTTTCTGGAGAGTACAATATGTCCATCGAGAATCGACCGAACAGCGTCGGCGATGGGTTCAACCATATCGTCTCCGTCTACAAGTACAGTATAAATTCCAGTAATTGATCCTTTGTCGGAATTGCCCGCTCTTTCGAGTAATTTTGGCAATAATGCAAAGACAGATGGAGTATATCCTTTAGTTGTAGGCGGCTCGCCAATTGTAAGGCCAACTTCACGTTGAGCCATTGCAAAACGTGTAACCGAATCCATCATCAGTAGTACGTTGAGTCCCTGATCTCTGAAATATTCGGCGATAGTAGTGCCTACATAAGCGCCTTTCATTCTTATCAATGGGGATTTATCACTTGTGGCAACTACAACCACAGAGCGTTTTAATCCCTCCTCACCGAGGTCACGTTCAATAAATTCTCTTACTTCTCTTCCTCGTTCGCCAATTAATGAAATAACATTTATATCAGCGCTTGTATTCCTTGCAATCATTCCGAGTGTAACGCTTTTACCAACACCGCTACCGGCAAAGATTCCAATTCTCTGTCCCTTTCCAATTGTTAGCAAACCATCGATTGCACGTATTCCTGTTTGCAATGGTGTTGTAATCCTTTTTCTTGCCAGCGGATTTGGAGCTTCTCGATGTGCCTCGCGGAACGCTGTATAATTAATTTCTCCTTTACCATCTATCGGATTGCCCAGTCCATCTATTACCCTGCCCAGTAACTCATGACCAACTCCAACATAAAAGCCTCTACCTGTGGCTTTGATTTCGCAAGCTGGAGAAATTGAGTGCACTTCTCCCAAAGCTATCGACAATACTTTCCCTTCTTTGAAACCGACAACTTCCGATTTGCATATTTCGTTGCCATCCCTGTCGACAATACTACACACTTCACCCATAACTGCATTAGGTCCAACAGAAACTATTATTAAACCGACTACATCTAAGACGCGCCCGTTTACTTTTAATGGATCTGTTGTTTCAATAACACGACGATAATTTTCGACTATGTTCTCCAGTTCGATCATTGGTTTTTCTTATTTATCGATTCTTCCAATTTTAATCGGATTTCCTCAAGCTGGCTCGAAATACGTGCATCAACGTTGCCAATTTCAGTTTCCACCAGGCAACCTCCTTTTTCAATCCTTTCGTCTGATTCAAATTTGATTTTATTGAATGAACTGTTGTTCAATAGATTTCTACTGTATTCGTTTAACTCATCTTTGTCGGAAGGGTTAAGTTTTATAACCACTTCGTTTGCACCAATAATTTTTGAAATGGCATCTTTGAGATTTTCGTTTATCAATGTCTCTTTTTCTACTTCATGTCGTACGATTTTGCGAGCAATTTCTACGGCTGTATTAACGACTAATAATTCGAAAGCTGTTTCATATTCTTCCATTTTTTGTTCGTATGCCGTTAAGACATGATAAATTTCTTCGTACTTTTGAAAAAGTTTTTCGGAATAGTCCTTTTCGATCTCCATGCGTCCTTTTTTACGTCCTTCCTCGAAGCCTTTCTTATAAGCTTCTTCAATTCGTTGCTGGGCAGATTCGTAATTATTTATTTCTTCAACCACCTGAGTTTTCGAAGAAACTTTAACAGTCGGTTTTGTTTTGCCAGCATTAATTTTAAGGACGTTAGACATAAACCTCCTCCGGACCGCCCCTCATATTCAATGATATTTCGCCTGCTTCTTCAAGATTTTTAATTATGTCGATTATTCTGCCCTGAGCCGTTTCAACTTCTTTCAATTTAACTTTACCCATATATTGAAGTTCTTCCCTGAGGAGGTCGGCAGCGCGCTCGGACATATTTCTAAAGATTTTTTCTTTTAATCTTTCATCGGCAATTTTTAGTGATAGCGCCAGGTCCTTACGGTCAACTTCGCGCAATATTTTTTGAAGGTCTTTATCTGAAATATTTATAATTTCGTCGAAGATGAACATCAATCTCTTAACTTCGTAAGCTGTTTCCGGATCAATTTCTTCCATTTTATTGAGTATATCTTTTGTGAGGGTGACATTTAATCGATTCAAAATGCCGGCCAGGCATTTAGCGCCACCAAGTTTGCCTACCGATTGACTCATTGAAAGCCCAGCAATTTCATCTACAACGTGTTCTATCTGTTTTAGTGTTTGAGGAGCTATTTTGCCCAGTGTGGCAATTCGGTGCGCAACGTCGATGCGTAGATCTTCTGGTAATTCTTTCAACGCAGCCGCAGTTTGGTCTGGACTCAGCTGTGAAAGAATCAATGCCATTGTTTGTGGATGTTCTTTACTGAGGAAGTTAATAAGCTGCGTGGGTTCGGCTTTTTTAAGAACATCGAAACCTTTTAATGTAGTCAGTCTTTTTACTTTTTCAATAATCTCGGCTGCTTTTGGTGGTCCAAAAGTTTTTTCAAGTACAGCCTGTGCATAATCGATACCCCCTTCGAGTACATATTCACGTGCTGTGACCATACCATAAAATTCTTCAATAACTTTATCGGCCACCTTCGAAGGGATATTTTTAACTTTTGTAATTTCAGCAGAAATCACTTCTATATCGCTAGGATCGAGATACTTCAGTACAGCCGAGGCAGCTTCTACATTCAATGCCACCATCAGCATTGCGGCTTTTTGTACACCGCTAACATCTTCGAGCAATACTTCCTGTTGTTTCTCAGATTTCATCTTCATGCATCCATGCGTTTATTAATTTAGCTGCTTCACCCGGATTTTTTGTTACGTAATTGATAATTTTTTCCTGCTGTGTTTTTTTAGCAACGGCTTCATCTGAAATTTCATCTTCGATGTCATTAACTTGAAGCATGGGTCTCTTGCGCGGTTGAGCTAATTGATTCATCAAATTGGACGAAGCACGCGATTGAGTCAAAGCGCCAGCGCTGCTGCCTCCGCTCAGTGCGAGTGTATCGGCTGCAGCAGCAGTGTTTATTGTTCCTATTATTATTTTTTCGTTCTTAAGTTTCTTCATCAAACTCTTAAGTACAAAGATTGCAGAGATAATAGCGAAGAGCATAATCAATACATTCATCCATTCGTCGGCATTCGGGATGCTACCGAGCGCACCTTTCTCATCCTGCATTTCTTCAATTTGATTCACTTCAAACGGAATGCTCACAAGAGAAAATTGATCATTCCTTTGAGGGTCGATTCCTACAGCATTTTTGACGAGTTCTTCCAGTTTTTTTAATTGCTCCGGAGAACGAGGCTCGTAAACAATCTCCTTTTTACCTTCTTTTTCAACTTCTTTTGGGATATCATTGACCACGGCTGCAACGCTCAAACGTAATATATTTCCACTGCCTTCAACAACCTTCTGAATGGTTTTGCTAATTTCATAATTAGTGAGTGAATTTTCGCTCGACTGAACTGTTGTGTCTTTCAAAGAGCTACCAGCATTATTCGATTTGATAGTCTGCTCGCTTATTGCAACCTGCGATTCGGGGTCGTATTGCTCCATCGTTTTTTCAACCTGATCAAAATTGAGATCTGCATTTACCTTGACTACCGAATTACCATAACCCAGAATATTGTCGAGCAATGATTGAGCTTTTTTGGCGAGATAATTTTCAACCGATTGCTTAACTTCATACTGTTTTGTCGAAGCAAAAGCAAGTGGTCCTTCTTCCGAGTCGTTGGAAAGAATTCTTCCTTTTGTATCGATAATCGATACTCTGCTGGGCGGCAATCCCTCGACGCTGCTCGAAACCAGATTAACTATTGAAGAAATATTTTCTTTACTTATAAAATTACTATTGCGCAATTTTAGAACGACAGATGCCGAAGGTAATTTTTCTTCCTCTTTGAAAATTGTTTTTTGTGGGATGACGATATGAACACGTGCGCCTTCCACCCCGTCTATTTGTGTAATTGTTCGCGCCAGCTCGCCTTCCAGAGCTCTTTTATAATTCAACTTTTGCATGAACTCCGACATTCCCATCGTAGATTTATCGAATATTTCGTAGCCAATAACACCCGAACTCGGTATTCCTCTACCGGCAAGTGCCAGACGTGTTTCATAAACTTTTTCTCGAGCAATTTTAATTGTCTGGCCATTATCGTCAATTTTATATTGAATCTTCTGGCTGTTCAAGTATTCGACAACCTTCGAGGCATCTTCGGCAGACAATCCTGTATAAAGCGTAGTGTAATTTGGCTCGTTAAGAAAAAAGATCATGACGACCAGCAAAACCACGGTGGAAATTACACCACCGGCTAACATGAATTTCTGCTTTGGATTAAGTTTATTAATTATCCCAAGTAAAGCTTGTAATGGACTTGAATTCATAATTATATCGGTATTTTAGTTAGTTCTTTATACATATCAATTGTTTTGTTTCTGATCTCCATGAGCAACTCGAGACTTGTTTTTGCCTTTTCACCGGCAATCATTACTTCGTGGAGTTCGATACCGTTGCCTGCAATAAAGTCTTCAATAGCTTTTGCAGATTCAACCTGCGCTTGATTTACGCTTTTTAGTAGTTCAGCAAAAACATTTCCCGAATCGACCTGCTTTTTTTGCTCCTGGTTAATAGCATTGGCAATAAATCCGTTTAATCCCTCAATTTTCATGATTAACCTCTTTTATCAAATAATGACCCAACTGCCACTCCGCTTACTTTTCCCTTGGCGTTATAGAATTCGTATTTGAGAATTTCATCCGTTTTTTCCGGATAAAGATTAGCGAAGAATTGCTTTTCGGCGTTGGTTAATTCGTTTTTTTTATCTGTTTGAGTTCTTTGAATCTGTTGATTTTGATTAATACGATTGAGAGAATAATTACCAAATGAATTTGTAGTAATCTTCATATTATATCTCCAGAGAATCTTTAATCATTTGCTTTGATGAATTTAAAGCTGTTAGATTGGCTTCGTAAGCACGTGTAGCTGCAATCATATCTACCATTTCGTTAATAATATTTACATTCGACAGACGCACATATCCGTTTTCATCGGCGTCGGGATTGTCGGGCATATAAACAAGATCGCCGGGTCGGGAGTCTGTAGTGACATTAACTTCAACATCGTTATTTACAGGCGGCAATCCAACTGAATAACCGTTTTCCCTGACTAAATGATTCGGATTGGTAGTGTTCAACCTGATCAGTTCGCCTTCTTCTAACTTCAGTCTGGAAGCGAAACTGTTTTGTTCCTGTCTCACCTGTAAAAATTGACGTTGATATGGTTGCCCGTCAATAGTTCGCACGGTGTCGGCATTTGCAATGTTCTGGGATATGAGTTCCATTTTTTTTCTCTGAATACTCATGCCCCGCGCACTTATACTAAGGCCGAACATACTACCGGATAATTTCAAATTCTTCCTCCTCCGCTTATTACTTTTTGAATCATTTTATAGTATTCGCTAACTTTTTTAGAAGCAAACTTGAAACGCAATGTATTTTCTGCCAGCTCGGCCATTTCCTGTTCAATATTTACATTATTTATCCCCGATAGACTTTCAGTATTATCGTCTGTAACAATTCTAAATCGATTCTGTCTGTCAAAAGGATCGTTTAGTGATTTTAAATGCTTCGATTCGGTTGTCCTAAGAAGTGTGTTGGAATTTTCTTCCAGGAGGTTTTTAAATTCTACATCTTCCCGTTTGTAATTTTCAGTCTGAATATTTGCAATGTTATTTGCAATTACTTTATTCTTTACAGCACAATAGTCTAAAAGATTTTCGAGAAGCTTTATTGAATTTTCCATTTCCACTTATTCTGGATAATTTTATATAAAACTATCCAAAACAAGTGCCATTTAGAAAGGCTTAAAAACAAGCGTTTTGTGTGATATGAACGCTCAATGATTGGCTAAAATTAGACAGTTGACAATTATTACTCATTATAATCGAGTATAACTGTTTTGGTCTGGCCACATGAGCAGACGAATTTAATTTCTTTGACAACGTCGTTAATATCTTTTTTCAGATAAATTTTTACGTCTTCGTTCTCGTCGTCTTCGACGGTAATTTTAGAGTAGCCATTAAATTTTACATCCCTGGCTTTAATTAAATTACCCGATCTGGCAGAAGTAATATTAAAGTCTCTCATTACTATATCTTGGAACTGGTTCTTTTCCATTTACTAATGCTCCGTTAATTGTGGCTGGTATTTTTTCGAGTGGTAAAATTAAATCCGCAAGTCCCGCTTCGACAATAGCTTTTGGCATACCGTAAACCACGCAGGTTTCCTCGTCCTGGGCGATTGCAATGCCTCCTTTTGATTTTAATAATTTGACAGCCTCGAGTCCGTCTTTGCCCATCCCGGTCATTATAATTGCGAGAGTATTTTTTCCGTAATGTTCAACTACGGAAGTCATTGTAACGTCGACCGAAGGACGATGCAGAGTTGTGGCAGGTTCCGGTGTAATTTCTATTGCGTGATTAAGATTGCTTACTTTTTTTAATTTCATATGCATCCCGCCTGGGGCTAAATAAACAACACCTCCTCTGACCACTTCTCCATCTTCAGCTTCTTTTACTTCGAGCTGGGAGAGAGTATTAAGTCTATCAGCCAGCGATTTTGTAAATTTAGGTGGCATGTGTTGTACGATGAATATTGGTATATGAATCTCTCCAGAAAAATTGGGTATAATTTTTTGTAGTGAAAGAGGACCTCCCGTTGAAATTCCGATCGAAATGGCATTGTAATTTAATTTGGGCAGCTCTTTTCCCGAAATATATACAGGTTTCTTTTTTTCTAAATTACGTATACTGTCTAAGCGGGATGTAATAAGTTTATGGCGTGTGATCTCTTTAACTTTGGTAATTAGATCTTCTTTAATCTTGCCGATATTGACATTTACATACGAAAGTTCTTTAGGAATAAAATCGACAGCGCCCAATTCCATTGCTTTGATCGTGGCTTCTGCACCTTCTGTCGTAAGAGAGCTAATCATTATTACAGATGTAGGAGCGGTATCCATTATTTTTTTTAGAGCAGTCAGTCCGTCCATAACTGGCATTTCAATATCCATCGTAATCAAGTCGGGTCGTAATTTCTGAGCCAATTCGACGCCTTCCTGACCGTTGCGTGCAGTTGCCACTACTTTAATTGAAGGATCGCTTTCAAGCATTAAAGAGATCGATTTCCGCATGAAAGCCGAATCGTCCACCACAAGAACAGAAATGTTATGCATCTAAACGTTTTTCCATTTTATTGAATAATTCATTAATATCAAGGATGATGACAACGGTTCCGTCTCCCATAATTGTTGAACCTGCAATGCCGTCAATTTTACCGAGATAATTTCCGAGCGATTTAATTACCACCTCCTGCTGACCGATGAGATTATCTACTTTAATACCAAATCTCTTTTCAGCAATTCCAACTTCAACGATATACTGCCATTGCCTTTCTTTGCCGTTGCCATTGCTCGAATGATTAATTAATTCGTCGAGACCTATAATTGGTAAAACCGTGTCTCTCAGATTGATTACCTCTTTGCCCCTTATGGTTTCTATTTGTTCTTTATTTACTCTTATTACTTCAATAACGGAATGAAGTGGAATTACTAATTTTTGACCGCAGGCTTCCACGATCATGCCGGATATTATTGCAAGTGTCAAAGGAAGACGGAGTATGATTTTTGTTCCTTTGCCAACTTCAGATTCAACGGCAATTGTACCACGTAATTTTGTTACATTTGTCTTAACCACATCCATTCCCACTCCACGACCGGAGACATTACTGACCTGTTCAGCAGTCGAAAAGCCGGGGTGGAAAATCAAATTATAAGCTTCCTGTTTGGAGAGTTCTTTGGCTCTTTCGGGAGCAAGGAAACCTTTCTTAATTGCCTTATCTTTAATCACTTCAGGATCAATTCCTTTTCCGTCGTCTTCAATTGTAATTACGATATTATTACCCTCGTGCTCTGCTGAAAGAATAACAGTTCCCGTACGCGGTTTGCCTGCAGCTTCGCGAACCTCTGGCTTTTCAACTCCATGATCAACGGCATTACGAATTAAGTGCACAAGGGGATCGTTAATTTCTTCGATCAGATTTTTATCTACTTCGGTATCCTCACCAAAAATTTTCAATTCCACTTCTTTATTCAATTCTTTGCACAAATCCCTGACTAACCGGGGAAATCTATTGAAGACTTTACCAATCTTAATCATTCTCAGTTTCATTACCACAAGCTGTAACTCTGTAGTCATAAGGTCAATTTGTTTGGTGGCGTCGGCAAGGTCTTTTGCGTAGTTGGTGCCTTCATACTCTAAAGCAAATTGATTGTTGACCTGAGTCAGTCTGTTCCTTCCCAATACCAGCTCCGACGCTATATTCAAGAGCGCATCCAGGCGTTCAATTTCGACGCGAATAGTATTGTCTGTTTTCTTGGACTCTGTCTTTGGAGCTGCTTTCGGTAATGAAACTTTTTTCTGTTGGACGGTCACTACAGTTTCATCGGTTTTCTGATTATTTCCGTCTGCAAAAGAAGAATTGTTTTCCTCCTCAGTAACTGTTTGTTCTGTAGGAATAGTCGAATTTTCTCCTTTCGTTTCGGAAGGGCTGGATGATTCGTTAGGGGTGGTATCAGAATTTAGGCCTGTAAGAAGATTTTGCAAAACGTTAATTACATTAGCTATCTCTACATCTTCGTTTTTATCGTTTTCAATTTTCACCAGTAATTCTTTGATCGTATCAAATCCAAGCAGAATACCGTCCATCAGTTCACTGGAAAGCTTTGCTTCCCCTTTTCTTAACTTATTCAAAATATCTTCGCATTTATGCGTAACTTCCGGCAGTTTTTCTAATCCTAAAAAACCGGAGGTTCCTTTGATGGTATGAAATGACCTGAAAATCTTGTTCAGGAGGTCCAGATCCTGAGGTGACTTTTCAAGTTCCATCAAGTCGACATCGAGATTTTCAAGAATTTCTTTTGTCTCCAGCAAAAAGCTGTCGACAATTTCTTTCATCTCCGGATCGACGAGCATTGGGTTTTGTGTTATGTCAGCCATTGTTCCGAAAAAGTTTGTCTATTTCTTCCTGCGACGTTTTATTTCCGTTATCGTTATTATTTCGTTTTGCCTGTTCAATTAGCTGGTCAGCAACCGACTGATGAGCTTCGCTTCTATCGTACTTAGCATTGGGATTAAATGCTTTGGGATCTACTTTTGGAGTTTCTGCATGGGGCAATACAAATCCTTCCTGTTTATTGAAATCGATCAACAACGAAGATAATTTTTCCTGCACAGAATGGATGAGGTGATTGACAGAAGCAAGTTGCTGCGCCGTTATATCCTGTACCTGAAGTGAAATCGTAATGTTTGTAGCATCCAGTTCAATCTTATTAATAACTTCCTCGAGCGAAATAACTTTACTTTCCAGCTCGTCAATACTTAAATTGGACTTCAGTTCCTCCAGCGTTTCGCTCGATGCAGGTACTTTTTGCGCAAATGCATCGAGAGCAACTCTTTGATTGAGAAATCCGTTTTTCAGATCGCTCAATTCGTTTTTTATTTTTATCATATCATTCGACATTGAATCTACAATATCGAGTATTTCACTGGTAGCAATTTCCGTTGCGCTTGTAACACTGCTAATTTGATGAGCCGCTTTCGGAATTTTACTTGTGGTATCCTGTATTGAATTGTTAACATTTTCAAGTAGCGGGACTATGTCGGTCATAAAATCGATAATTTTTTTGAAGAGGGGAACAATTTTCTGACCGAATATAAAAAACTGCTTCAAGTCCCCTAACTTTTCAAATACCTGTTCCATACTGAGTTTATTTTCCATTATGTACCTCTTATTAAGCGCTGGCTAAAATTTGTTCAATTTTTTCACGTAGAATTTGAGGAGTAAAAGGTTTTACAATATAATTGTTCACTCTTGCCTGTAATGCCTCAAGAATATCTTCTTTTAATCCCCTTGTAGTAACCATTAAGATGGGGATCGATTGTTTCTTTTCGTCCGAACGAATAGCTTTGACCAGTTCGAGTCCCGAAACTTCGGGCATATTCCAGTCAGTAATTACAAAATTGATTGAATCATCGGAATTCAATTTCGTCAGAGCTTCTTTGCCATCGCTGGCTTCGACGAAATTATCGTACCCGATTGATTTGAGGGAATTTGCAACAATTCTCCTCATTGTAACAGAATCGTCCACAACTAAGAATTTTAGTGCCATTTTATTACTCCTAATTCAAATATTTTGAAACTTCGTATAGTACTCTTTCCGGATCAAAGGGTTTAATTAAATATGAATTTGCGCCGTATTCCAGTCCGCGATGTATGTCTTCACTGCTGCCTAATGAAGAAAGCACAATTATTGGAAGTTCTTTATATTCTTCATTTTCCCTTATCGATTTGATCAACTGAAAGCCGTCGACATTCGGCATATTCAGGTCTGTTATCAGCAGATCGATTTTATTACCGGGTAATTTTTCCAGAGCTTCCATACCATCGGCGCAGGCAATGATTTCGTATCCCTTCGTGCTTAATGCTACACTAACAAACTTTCTGATTGTGGGAGAATCGTCTGCTATTAATATTACACGTTTCATTTATAAAACTACTCCTTTTTATATCCAACGGTTTTTGGAAAACTGACCACCTTAAAAGCTTTCGAAATTCCCTGCAATGTTTCAGAATATCCAATAAAAAGATAGCCTCCGCGATTGAGAGAATTATATAAATGAGAAACCACCTTTATTTTCGAAGCAGTGTCGAAATAAATTAAGACGTTCGCACAAAAAATAACATCGAAACCAGTCATTGTACGCATCATTATGTCGTCATAAAGATTCATTACTTTAAACGAGACAAACTGCTTAATTTCAGGTACCACTTCATACGAATTTCCATTTATTTTGAAATACTTCTTGAGATAATAAGGTGGAATGTTCCGAATTGAATATTCTTTATAAACTCCCTCTTTGGCAGTTTCCACTACACTTGCGTTGATATCAGTACCCACAATTTCCAGATTAACATCGGGAAATTTCGGTTGAATTAAATCGTGGAAAACCATTGCAATTGAATAAGCTTCTTCACCAGAAGAACTTGCAGCACTCCAGATTCTAATCTTATTTTTCTGAGCAGGCAACAAGCCAGGTTGAAATTTTTTATTGTTGATAATTTCCTGAAATATTTTCGATGCCATAGCATCGAGCTGAGGTTGATTTCTAAAAAAGAAGGTTTCGTTGATTGTAATTGCTTCGTAAAAATATCGTTTTTCTTCTGGGTTGGAATTTCGCTTGAGAAGCAAAAAATATTCATCGAAACTCTTTAGCCCCAGATAATTTATGCGTCTTTGTAATCTGCTTTCGAGAAGATATTTTTTATTATCCTGGAAATAAATTCCGGTATTTTCATATATATATTTCCGAATTTCCTGGAATAACGGAAGTGACATTGTCATTGGCTTGGGAAGTACATTACCCAAGTTTTTTCTGAAGTCCGATAATTTCAAATCTGATGGCTGATTCATAATCTTTTCAATTAAATAGTGGATTTTCTGTAATTAACAATTTCAGCGGCGCGTTCGCGTACCATTTCATCCTCGTCGTTACTCAACCTGGCAAGTGTCTCGGTCGAAGCATCGATTTCGAGTAACTCGAGAATTTCAATCAATCTCATTTTATTCCAGATATTCTCGTCTGCCACCATCGTATCTACAAAAAGAAACGCCGTTTCTACATCGAGATAGAAAAGGATTTCCATACTTGTACGTCTTACTTCTTCATCCGGATGACTTAGATAATTGCTTACCGCGTGGAGTATATTGCGAATTAAGAGTAATGGTATCGCTTCTTTTTGTTCTTCACCTAATGACGAGATAATGCCCATCAGGAGGTTCAATATATGTTTTATATTTTCGGGTTTCGAGTCGAGCAGATGCGGAATTTCTTCGAGAAAATATCCAATATTGTTGTAAATTTTTTCACGCACCATATCATCCAGCTCGTAATCGTCACCCAGGAATTTTAAACTTGCGATAAGAATATCCTTATCGTTAAATATCTTTACCATTTTCAGGGCAATTTTTTTGTGGTCGGCACTGCCTTCATTAAGCGTATACAAAAGAAGGCTTTTCATCTTGTCTTCGTATGGAATATCAAGATTAAACTTTTCCTTTAACTGGTAAATTGACGTAATTAATGGCCACACGAGCGGCCCGTGTATATTGGGAATTTGTTCTAATAAAAAGAAATATGTATTAATATCGCCGATCGTGCCCAAACTTTCGATAATCGAATATTTTGTCAGGTCGTCTTCTCTGTTGAATCTCGAAAGGAGAAAATCGAGAGCTCTTTGCGAACCAATTTTACCCAGCGCTTCGACAATCGTAGGTTTATACAATTCATTCCGTTCGTAAAAAAGAAGCAAGATATCGATTGACTCTTCGAACTTGATATTTCCAAGCGCTTCGATGCATGCAAGAATTACATTATCGTTATCTGTTGCGCTTAATACTTCCATTATATGATTTCCTGCTGCTGGGTCGCCAATCAATCCGAGCAAATCGATGATAAATTTCTGGTCGTCGTCGCTTTTATCGCTATTGTATTCGATCAGCCATTGGACGGATAGACTCCCAAATTTTACCAGAATTTCGCCAGCAAGATTGCGGACTGAAATATCTTCAGAGGAAATAAAAGGGACTATCAGTTTAGGTGCTTTCTCCGGCTTTCTGCTCAATAGCAGCATACTTGCCGCATTACGGACTCCTTTATCTTCATGAGAAATCAGTCCGCATACAAATTCAAGGTCATTCTCCAAATTTTCTTTATCGACAAGTGAATAGAGTTCCTGAATGATGTCGTCAGCAGACTTCTTTTCTGAACTTGCAGTTTGGTTGTAAATGTCTTTTCCCATAATGTCTTATGTTTTGTTTGCTTTATTAATACAAGAAATATGCCTCTTTAATTAGCATCTTTTTTAACCCTATTTAATCGATATCTATTAAATACTCTGCTGAATATTAGCCAGCTGTCAAAAAATCTTCATTGTATTATCGAACTATTTATCGAAAGTTTTAGGAAAAATTGAATATATTTTGTCTATTTTTCTTCAAAAAGATTTTCTAATTAAATTAAATAATTAAAAATTTTTTTCGATAATTATAATGTTTATTAGAATGTGTTTATTAAATAAAAAGATTGTTTTAAAAAGAAGGGCAAAAATATGGGCAAATTGGCGGAAAAATCAGATAACTTTTTTATATTAGAATTACTATAATGGCACTTAATGCAAAAAATATCGATAACAGCCACATTCAAACATTATTTTCATTACTTAATAGTTTGGATGTAGGCTTTTTTATATCCGACAAAAGCGGTAAAATAATCAACACAAACAGCTCACTTTATAATTTATTTAATATCGGATTCGATTCGACTATAACGAAGGATACAGGTAAATTTTTTGAATATATAAAAGAGCACTTTATCAGCAATATATTCAATTTTGAGCCTATCGAAAAATTCACATATGATTTCACTCAGAATTTCAGTACGATCTTACCTGCAAAAGGCAATAGTTTTATCAAAATAGTAACATATCCTCTCATTGGTCTATCACAGGAAATGAGGTTATGGGCTTTTTTTGACATTTCTGAAAAAATAAGAGGCGGCTTAACTTTACCGGTTAATTTACCTGCCGTCACTGACGAACAATTAGAGGAAATTGAGGGGGTAGATAGCGTCAATAAACTCAAAGAAGAAAACAAGGAATTGAGAGAAGAACTAAACGCTAAGGATAAATTTATATCCGTTATTGCACACGATTTAAAAAGCCCTTTTCAGGGATTACTCGGAATTTTTGATATAATATCGGAAACCTTCGACGAATTGAATCCAGAGGAACTAAGACGTTATCTCGGATATGCAAAATCGTCCGTAAAAAATCTCTACAATCTTGTTGACGAACTTCTCAACTGGTCGAGACTACTGCTCGGACAGGTGAAAGTAAATCCAGCCAGAATAAATCTGACAGATATTTACAATAACATAATTGAACTGAACAAACACGCTCTTAACAACAAAAAGTTGACTGTTATTAATTATCTGAGCGAAAATTTAATTGCCTATGCCGATGAAAATATGGTGCATACTGTATTTCGTAATCTTCTTTCGAACGCAATTAAATTTTCTCATCGAGGTGGTACAATCATTATCAATGGCAAACGAACAAACGGTAATATTGAGATTTCCGTAAGTGATCAGGGTATCGGTATGGATAAAGAAACGCAGGAAAAATTGTTCAAATTGGGTGAACAGGTAAATATGCTTGGCACCGAAAATGAACCTGGATCAGGTCTTGGGTTATTGTTATCAAAAGAGATGGTAGAACTAAATAACGGTAAAATCTGGTTTGAAAGCGAAATCGATAAAGGGACTACATTCTTTGTTTCATTACCCAAAGCAGAATAAACAGGAATTTGTAGATGAATAATAATCTCTCAAAACTATTGGAATTATTCAACAGTATGAAATCGACTCCAAATATTGATTCACTTCTACTCAATGCTTTCGATCATTCATTCGATGCCATTGTTATCTTAAAAGATTACTCAATTATTTATCACAACAAAGTATTTCGTAATACTTTCGGTTACATCGATAGGGACCAGCTTATTTACCGTCAATTCACAGAATTTATCCATGAGAAATATTTCAAACGCTTCAAGGAGAAAGTAGAAGAATGTAGAAACACTTCGACTGAATTGAAGAATTATCATCTTCGTGGTATTAAAAAAGATATGACAGAGTTCGACATAGAAATTAATCTTAAAACTATTCCGTTAGACAACGAAGTTTATGATTTAATATTTATTCGAGACATTACTGAAAAAAAGAAAATTTCCGAACAGATAAATAAACTTTCCCGCATTGTGGATCAAAGTTCCTCAATTATCATCATAACCGACCTCGAAGGGAGAATCGAGTACACAAATCCAAAATTCACCGAAGTAACGGGATATTTTTTCGAAGAAGTTTACGGTAAAAAAACCAGTATACTAAAATCGGGATATACCTCAGAGCACATTTATAAAGACCTGTGGGAAAATATATTGTCTGGAAAAGAATGGCGTGGCGAATTTAAGAACAAAAAGAAAAACGGTGAATTATATTGGGAATCAGTTAGCATCTCACCCATTCGTAATGAAGACGGCGAAATAACGAATTTCCTCGCTATCAAAGAAGATATTACTGAAAAGAAAGAAATGGAATTTGAGCTCAAAAGAGCTCTTGACAGTTCGGAAGAAGCCAATCGGCTTAAATCCACTCTACTTTCAAATATGAGTCACGAATTGAGAACTCCATTAACTGGGATAATCGGATTTGCCAGCTTACTGAGAGACGACCTTAAAAATACCGATCAGGTGGAAATGGTCGATAAAATTTTGAAATCCGGCAAGCGTTTACTCATTACCCTTAATTCAATTCTTAATTTATCTGAAATCGAATCCGGCACAATACCAATCAATATAACAGAATTCAATCTCGGCTCGTATACGAAGTATTTTCTTACAAATTATAATAAAACAGCAGCGGAAAAATCCCTTACGTTCGACATAAAAGTGCTTAATAATGATATTAATGCTGTAGCAGACGAAAATTTATTTAAACAAATTTTAATGCACATAGTAGACAATGCGATCAAATTTACTCAAAAAGGTGGAGTGACAGTAGAAGTCAATTCAAAAATTGGACCGGATAACCAGATACTGGCAACCATAAGAGTAATTGATACTGGTATTGGCATAGCTAAAAAGGATCAGGAAAAAATATTCAGAGAATTCCGCCAGATAAGTGAAGGCATTAGGAGAAATTTTGAAGGCAGCGGACTCGGCCTTGCAGTTGCAAAAAAAATGGCAAACTTGATGAATGGTGACATTAGCGTCGAAAGTGAACTAGGCAAAGGTTCAATCTTTACAATCACTCTGCCGGGCACATTTAACAATAAAGAACTTGCTCCTATCGAAAAAAAATCACGTCGAACGGACAAAAATAAAATTATCTCACCTGACGAAAGCAAACCCAGAATTCTAAGTATAGAGGACAATATTCTCAATGCCGAACTTGTAAGCCTCTATCTAAAAGAAATTTGCGAAGTTGATACTGCATTCGATTATTATGAAGCTATCGAAAAATTAAAGCATGGCACTTATACTGCCATTCTTGTTGACATCAACCTTGGAAGTGGACCTTCAGGAATCGATTTTGCAAGAGAAGTAAGGAAAAATTCAGCATACAAAAACCTGCCACTTATAGCAATAACCGGGTATGCGCTCCTTCGCGACGAGAAAAAACTCCTTAAGGAAGGTTTCGACTATTATATTGCTAAACCTTATGAACAGGATGACCTTCTGGAAATTATCCATACTATAATTAAAAAATAATTTTTAAAGTGGGGGACCACAAAATATGTGGTCCTTTCAAAAGATTGGTAGGTATGGTTCCTTAGGGCAATTTATTATCGTAAAAGAAAGAAAAAAGTTTAGGGATCATTTTTAAGTTTTTGCAGAAGCAATTGAAAATCTTCCGTTAACTCGGAATCGAAAAACATTTTTTCTTTGGTGTGTGGATGAATAAATCCAAGCGTTTTAGCGTGAAGTGCCTGACGTTCCATAATATTCAAGAGATTTTCAACCCTGCTTTTCATTTTCGGAAGTTCTGCACCATATACAATTTTTCTACCGCCGTATGTTGGGTCGCCAAAGATGGGATGATTAATATGCGACATGTGCACTCTAATTTGGTGGGTTCTGCCAGTTTTCAATCTTAATTTTACAAGCGATGCAAAATCATATTCTTCAATGACTTCATAAAATGTGTGGGCATATTTCCCTTCACTTTCACTGACGGCAAATTTTTTCCTGTCCTTAGTTGACCGCGCAATGTTTCCGATTACCTCACCTTTTTTTTCTTTAAATAATCCCCAGCACACCGCCCAGTATTCCCTATCGATGGTATGCGCAGAAAATTGCTTTGCCAGTTGGGCATGTGTCCATTCGTCTTTGGCAATCAGAAGAAGCCCGCTTGTGTTTTTATCGAGCCGATGAACTATCCCCGGCCTTCCTTTATCGTTCAACTGACTTAATTTATTCGTATAAGCAAGCAAAGCATTTACAAGCGTACCCGTGTAATTACCAAATGCGGGATGCGTTACCATTCCTGCAAGCTTATTTACAATCAATAAATATTCATCTTCGTAAACAATATCCAGTGGAATTTCCTCTGGAATTGTTTCTTCAGGGCGAGGAGAAATCGGAATTGTTACGTCAATAATATCTCCAGGGTTAACAAGATAATTGGCTTTAACAATTTTACCATTTACAAAGACGAGTTCAGATTTAATTAATTTCTGAATTTTGGATCGCGTGGAATGTTCGATTGAATTTGATAGAAATACGTCTATTCTTTCTTTTTTTTTGCCTGGAGGTATTTCAATCCTAATCTTCTTTTCCGTTACTATCCTTGACATCAGCCACAGACAAATTTATTGTCGATAGTTCATCATATTTTTTTACAATTTCACCCGAATCGGTCGTTTGCTTTATATGAACATCCTCTTTTACACTGCCATGAAAGATCACCAGTAAAATTACTCCAATCGTTACAGAAGCATCCGCAATATTAAAAATAGGCCAGCGGTCATATGTTCTTCCCAGAATTGTAAAGTCAAAGAAATCGACGTTGAAAAAGTCGACTACTCTACCGTAAAATATTGGCGCATATCCATAAATAACACCGTAAAAAGTGCGGTCTATCAAATTACCAATAGCCCCACCAAGTATCAAAGCAAGAGCAGCACGCACAACAAGTTTCTGGTGTTTCGATTTATATAAATAGTAGAAGATTCCAGCACTAGCAATTAACGAAAAGATTGAGAGCAACAATTTAGCACTGTCATTTACATCGATTCCAAATGCCAGTCCGGGATTTTCAACAAAAGTAATCTTAAAAAAATCGCCTATGACGTTGATACTTTCACCATACGACATGCCTTCAAAATGGAGATTCAAAAAGGGGATCGAGATTCCCTTTACAATTAATTTAGTTATCTGGTCAATTACTATTACTGTTAAAGTTACATAAAGTGCTTTCACTTAATATTCCGTAAATTATTTGGATTGCATCTTTTGTTTTACCTGCAAACAATGCTGGGTATGCGGCACGGCTTTTAGTCTTTCTTTTGGAATTAATGGACATGTTGGACAAAGATGTTGAGGCTCGTCGATACATTCAATACAAATACCGTAGGTTCCATTTTCGATTCTTTGCAATGCTTCGTCGAGATAGCCCAAAAATTTGTTTTCACGCTGTGCCCAGAGATAAAGTTTTTCACGTTCCATTGCGTCTGTACCCTGTTCGGCCATATGGAGCGAATAAGGCGAATTCTCGTTTACGTATTGTCCAGTGGATGGATCCATCATTTGTTCTTTAAGCGCCTGAAGTTGTTCGATTATTTCATTTCTTTTTTGAATAATAATTTGTTTGAATTCTTCAAGTTCAGCTTTCGAATACCCTTGAATTTTTCTTATTTTTTTGGTTGGGGACATTACTTCAACTTTATTATCAGATGTCATTTTTTTCTGCTCCGTAGTTTTCGGGATTTTTTTCTTTGTTTTTGTTTCAGCATTAGATTTCTTCGATGCAACGCTTCTTTTGAGTGTCGCTTTTTTCGAAGTTTTAGTTGTCGCTTTTTTGTCGAGCGTCTTCTTTTTTGAAGCAGCCGAGACAGTATTTTTCGTTTTAACACTCTTGGCCGACGTTTTTTTTGAACCGGCAGAACTCTTCTTTTGAGTCTGTTTCTTTGCCATGTTTCCTCCGTTACTAAGTTATTGCTTTTTCAATACCGATCTTGCACCTGAAATCTCCCAATTCCCATTCTTGAACATTACCGCCTTCAGCATTAAATTTAATCGTTTTTGCAAGGACTTCATTTGATATATAATCGTTAAAATTGCTCAAATATTTAATTAACTTTTCGTCGCCGTCAACATAAAGATCGATTCTGTCGGTTACCTCAAAATCGAGATCTTTTCTCATGTTCTGAACTCTATTGACGAATTCTCTTACATAACCTTCTGCAATAAGTTCCTCTGTCAGTTCAGTGTCAATTGCGACTGTTACTCCTTCTTCCGTCTCTACGAGCCAGCCTTCGATCTCGCTGCTTACAATTTCCACGTCTTCTTTACCGATCGACACCCTTTCACCTTCGACGTCAATCTCAACTGTTTCTCCTTTTTCAATAAGTTTAATCGACTCTTTATCGAGTTCTTTAATTTTTTCCGCCAATTTTTTTACGAGTTTTCCAAATTTTGGACCAATCGTTTTGAAATTCGGTTTTGCACTTTTGTTTACTATACCAGCGTCGTCTTCGAGAATTACCATTTCTTTGATATTAACCTCCTCAAGAACCACATCTTTCATTTTAGTGAGCGCATCACGTAAATCTTTATCGACATAGACCATCATCTTCCGTAGCGGCTGACGTACTTTAAGATTATTTTTTGCTCTGATCGAACGAGCAAGATAAACAACCCTCTGAGCTACGTCCATTTTTGTTTCGAGCGCTTTGTCTCTGTAACCCGATTTTGGATAATATGCCAGATGTACCGACTCAAAATCTTCTTTTTTCGTTACCTCATTCAGATTAAGATAGATCTCTTCGGCGATAAACGGAGCAAATGGAGCTGTTAATTTTGAAACGGTAATTAAACATTCATATAATGTTTGATAAGCTGATAATTTATTTTTGTTAATTTCCGATTTCCAGAATCTGCGTCTGTTTCTCCTTACGTACCAGTTGGATAATTGGTCGATAGTAAAATTCGATAAAGCTCTGGCGGCTTTGGTAACCTCGTAATCTTCCATATATTTTTCGTATTCTTCCACGAGCGCATTTAATTTGGATATAATCCATCTATCAATTTCTGGACGCTCTTCGTAAGGGATTATTTCTTCTTGATGAGTAAATTTGTCGATGTTTGCATAGAGTGCAAAGAAGGAATAGGTATTGACAAGCGTTCCGAAAAATTTTCTCTGTACTTCTACAATGCCATCTTCGTCGAACAAAGTTGGTTTCCATGGTGGACTTATGGTTACCAGATACCATCGGGTTGAGTCGGCCCCGTATTTTTCAAACAAAGCAAAGGGATCGACTGTATTGCCCCTCGATTTGGACATTTTAAGTCCATTTTTATCGAGCACAAGTTCATTTACAATAACATTCTTAAAAGTAATGCTGTCGAATAGCATCGTACCAATTGCATGCAAAGTATAGAACCAGCCACGTGTTTGATCGATGCCCTCGCAAATAAAATCTGCAGGGTAATTTTGTTCGAATAATTCTTTATTTTCAAAGGGATAATGAAATTGTGCGAAGGGCATGGCACCGCTATCGAACCAGACGTCGATCAATTCCGGAGTTCTGGAATAGATCTTCCCTCCTTTTTCGAACTTGATTTCATCAACAAATGGTTTATGCAAATCGATTTCGTCATCTGGTAAATCTTTTACAGCAATTTTCTTGCCGTCCCTAATTACAAAGCCTTCCTTCAATTCAGCAATTGAACCAACTGCAAACATCTCCCCATCTTCGTTAATCCAGATTGGAAGCGGGGTTCCCCAATATCTATCTCTAGATAGCGACCAGTCTTTATTTTCTTCCAGCCAATTTCCAAATCGACCGGCACCAACTTCTGGTGGATGCCAATTAATTGTTTTGTTGAGTTCTATCATTCTGTGTGCTATCTGTGTGGTTCTAATATACCAGCTGTCTCTGGCATAATAAATTAAAGGATTGTCGCATCGCCAGCAATGAGGATATGAGTGAAGATAATCCGTTGTTGCTCTGTAAATCAATCCTCTTTCTTTAAGATTTTTAATGATATCCGGATCGACTCCTTTTTCTTCGTGCGTTTCGAATTTAATTGACTTAATCAGCCTACCTGCAAAATCTGTAACTTCGTCAGTAAAACGACCGTTTTTAGTAACAGGTTGAATAAATGGAAGATCGTATTTAATAGAAACTTCATAGTCGTCAGCGCCGAAAGCAGGGGCTATATGCACCACTCCCGAACCGTCTTCTGTACTAACAAAATCTCCTGCTATAATGTACCACGCTTTTTTATTAACCTTTATGTAATTGAATAACGGAATATATTCCCTGTTGAGTAGGTCTTTGCCCTTCAACTCTGCCAGTATTTCATAATTTTCAGTTATAACCGAGAGTCGAGCTTTTGCCAGGTAGAGCACACCGTGATTCTCTGTCTTAATTTTAACATAATCGATCTCTTCTCCAACTGCTAAAGCCACGTTCGAAATAAGCGTCCACGGCGTAGTTGTCCATACAAGTACCGATGCGTCCTCGTCTTTCAGTTTGAACTTTACATAAACATTCGGATCACGTACATCTTTATAGCCAAGTGCAAGTTCATGCGACGACAGAGGAGTTTCACAATGTGGGCATTGCGGAACAATCTTGAAGCCCTTGTAGATCAATCCTTTTTTAAAGTATTCTGACAGTGCCCACCATACCGATTCAATATATTCATTTGTACATGTAATATACGGGTCGTCGAGGTTAATCCAGTAGCCCATTCTTTCGGTAAGTGTGCGCCATCCTTCCTTCATTTCGATATGATGGTAAACAAGTTCTTTCGCCTTTTTATTGAACTTGCCGACGCCGTATTTTTCGATGTCCGACTTTTGAGTAAATCCGAGTTCTTTTTCGAGTGCAATCTCGATAGGAAGACCATGAGTATCCCACCCAGCTTTACGTTGAATTCGAAATCCTTTCATGGCTTTATAACGGCAGACGAGGTCTTTCAGCGTACGTGCCATCACGTGATGAATGCCCGGTTTGCCATTTACAGTTGGAGGACCTTCATAAAACGTGAAATGAAAATTTTTATTCCTTGTTTCGATGCTTTTCTCGAATATTTTATTCTCCTTCCAGTACTTGAGAATTTTTTCTTCGATTTTCGGGTAACTTATTTTTTCATCAAATTGCTTGAACATCTTTTATCTCTATATTAATGAGTAACTATTCTTCTGCTTCATATTTTTTGATTAATTCTTTTTCAGTTGCAATTAATTCTTTCAATTGCATTTCGAGCTGATTTTTACGACTGATAATTTCGTCGGCTGTTTTTTGAGCTTCGTATATAATTTTGTCGGCAGCAATTTTAGCTTCGTCGATTATAATATCAGCTTCTCTTTTAGCCGATTGAAGTAAATTTTTAATCTCATCCCGACTTTTTGCTCCAGCTATTTTATCGCGCTGCATGATTAAAAGTTCACACGTGACCATCCCAAATAGTGCCATCGAGCCAAGCATAACGTTTCGCAACAAATAAAGAATCATGTTTTCAACCAGCAGATCATTAAGACCGAAATATTCCCTGAACATCGTTATCATAACAACGCTTATGAATGAAACAGAAATTATCACTGCAAAAATAACTTTGCCTCCATGATTATAACCGAGTGTCTTATTAATAAGCCATCCGCATACAAATGCAAAGAGCGAGAGAAGAAACCATACAGAAAAATCTTGATAACCCGACTTGAATATTTCAGTACTCAAAAAATCCGACGCAAAAATTATTACAGCCAATAATCCCGGTGTTGCATAATAGATATTTTTTCTTTCTGTCATAATGCTTCGATCACTTCCTTCATTATCAAAGTCATTTTCGGTTCAGCTTCGTTTGCTGCTTGCAGAATTTCATCCAATGATACCGGTTTGAGAGCTTCGGGAAAACATTCGTCTGTGATAATACTTATACCCAGTACCTTCATTCCCATGTGATTGGCAACTATATTTTCAGGAACGGTAGACATTCCAACGACGTCGGCGCCGATTGTTCTCAAAAATCTGTATTCTGCTCGAGTTTCTAAATTTGGTCCGGGGACAGCCACATAAACCCCTTTTTGAATTCGTATTTTATTTCTCAAAGCCGCTTCTTCCGCTAATTTTATTAATTCCTTGCTGTAAGGCTCGCTCATATCTGGAAATCTCGGTCCTAACTGGTCTTCATTCGGACCGATTAAAGGATTATCGCCCAATAAATTTATATGGTCGACAATCAACATTATGTCTCCTCTTTTGAAAAGAGGATTCATGCCTCCGCATGCATTTGAAACCATTAAATATTTAACTCCGAGAAATTTCATTACACGAACAGGATAAGTAATTTGCTTCATGGAGTATCCTTCGTAGTAATGAAATCTCCCCTGCATTGCAACGACGTTTTTGTTACCGATTTTGCCGAAGATCAATTTTCCCTGATGCGACTCTACAGTTGAAAGTGGGAAGTGAGGTAGTTCGCCATAGTCGATCGTATGTTCGACATCAATTTCTTTTACCAGACCACCCAATCCAGTTCCTAAGATGATCCCCACTTCGTATTTCTTATCCGTATATTTTTTTATAACATTCAAAGTTTCATTAATATTTTCGATAAGTTTACTCATAGCAACTTCTCCAGTATATCGTCTACGTTAATATCGGTTTGCTCTTCCTTTTGGGAATCGTCTTTTATTTCTCTCCTCAATTTAAGATCCGGCATTGTTTTATTTTTATCAGCTATCATTTCCATTAAATTGGATTGTGTATCGACCATAGCTTTTAATTTTGAAATCAACAATTTTTTTTCTTCTCTCAGTTTAACTATTGACTCTCTCAATGCATCTGCGCTTGCTTTGGCTTTTTCGATCATTTGGGTAGCTTTAATTTCCGCTTCTTTAATCATTAATGCGGTTTGCTTTTTTGTAGAATCGACCGCTTTTGATGTTGTTTCAGTCGCACTTAGCAGCGCTGCCTGCAAATTTTTTTCGAGTCTTTTATACTCAGTTAATTGTTCCTCCTTCAACTCGAGTTCTTTTTGCAATTTTTCGTTTTCACTTGATATTTTTTCAAACTCATCGGCCAATCGTTCCAAAAAGGCTTTAACCTCGTCTCTGTCGTAACCTCTGACGGATTTATTAAATTCCTGATTCTTTATGCCGTAAGGAGTAAACTTCATTTTTATTTACTCCTCTCTCCAAAAATTGCCGTTCCAATCCGTACCATCGTTGCTCCTTCTTCAATAGCAATTTCAAAGTCGCTCGTCATACCCATCGACAGTTCAGTCATTTCAAAACCGTCGCTTGTCAATTTTTCTTTTAACTTTTTCAAATTTATAAATGCATTTCGGACGATCTTTTTGTCATCTGTAAAAGGAGCAATAGTCATTAAACCCGTTAGTTTTAAATTTGCAGATTTTTTACAAAATTCTGCTAAGCGATAGATTTCATCCGTATCTGTCAATCCGAATTTGGAAACTTCTTCAGAGGTTTTAATTTCCAGTAGAACGTTCTGGATTTTCGAAATTTTCTGTGCTCTTTTTTCAATTTCTTCAGCAAGTTTCAACGAATCGACCGAATGTATATATTCGGCTTTATCAATAACGTACTTAACTTTGTTCGTCTGCAGATGGCCGATAAAATGCCATTCAATATCGCTGTAATCGGCAAGATTATCTGCTTTGTCTTTTAATTCCTGGGCTTTATTTTCGCCAAATACTTTGAGCCCGGCATTATAAGCTTCGATAATAGTTTCTTCAGGAACGGTTTTAGTAACGCCGATTAACTTAATTTCCGTTGAGCTGCGCCCGCAACGATTGCATACTCTCTCAATTCGATCCAGTATATTTTTAATATTTTCGGCAATCATAATTCTAAATCAAGACTGAAAAACTATCCCTTTTAGGGTAAAAAGTCAATTAAAATGGACATAATCAAAATGAACTGGGTAAATATAAAAAATCTCGTAATCCTTTATAAAAATAAAAAAGGGGGCAATATGCCCCCCTTCGTAAAAAAAATCAACTGCAGCCGGTAGTAGCTCCGCAAGTAGTGCATTTCAAACAAGTTCCGTTACGTACCATCGTCATGCTCTGGCATTCGGGACAAATATCGCCGGTGTATCCTTGTTCGCGTGCTTTGGCTACAGGATCGTTACGCGAAATCATTTTAATTTTGTCTTCCACCTTAGGAGAGGAAGTCCATTTGCCATTGTCTTTTTCTGAATTTTTATCGAGTTCTACCATTCTTTCACTAACCACTTCCTCGTCGACATAGTCGGTTTCGACAATAGTACGGCAGGAAGCAGCGGCTTGTTTCCGATTACCCGCTACTTCTTCTTCGTCGACATGCGCCAGGTCGTTTCTACCGAGATAAGTGACAGCCAGTTCTCTGAAAATATAATCGATTACAGAAGTTGCCATTTTAATTCTGCGGTGACCAGTTACAATACCACTCGGTTCGAAACGAGTAAATACAAATGCGTCCACAAATTCTTCGAGAGGTACACCGTGCTGTAATCCGAGGGAAATTGAGATGGCAAAACAATTCAAAAGACTTCGGAATGCAGCTCCTTCTTTGTGCATATCAATAAAGATTTCGCCGAGCTGTCCATTTTCATATTCTCCCGTACGAAGATAAACCGATTGTCCGTTAATCTTCACTTTTTGGGTATAACCGGTTCTTCTGTCGGGCAGTCTTCTTCTTTTGGCAATATATCGGTGAATAATTTTTTCCGCAATCTTTACAATATCGTTTTCTTCTTTCTTTTCGAGAATTTCCTCAATTTCCTCTTCGGTCATAGTATTAAGAGGTTGTGAAAGCTTGGAACCATCGCGATAGAGTGCATTGGCTTTACATCCAAGTTTCCACGACAGCATATATGCATTTTTAATATCTTCGATTTCAGCTGAGTTCGGTAGATTTATGGTTTTGGAAATTGCACCGGAAATAAAAGGTTGAGCGGCCGCCATCATTCTTATATGAGCTTCTGGCTTTATAAAACGAGTTCCCCTTTTGCCGCACTTATTGGCACAGTCAAAAACGGGATAATGCTCGTATTTAAGAAAAGGGGCACCTTCAATTGTCATTGTACCACAAACGTAATCGTTGGCTGCCGAAATTTCTTCACGTGTAAAGCCGAGTTCAGTCAATAAATCGAATTCAATGTCATTAATTTGCTCTTCGGTAAAACCGAGCTGTTCTTTCAAGAACTTTTCACCTAAGGTATATTTATTGAATGCGAAGCTGATTTCGAATACAGTGGGAAGTATATTATCAATTTTGTTCAGTATTTCTTCAGTAAAACCTTTTGCTTTAAGGGATTCGTGATTGATATAAGGGCATCCTTCTAAGGTTCCTGACCCTTTGGCATATTTAACGATTTCTTTAATCTGATCTTCGTTGTAGCCAAGTTTTCTGAGCGCAGGAGGAATCGATTGATTAATAATTTTGAAATAACCTCCACCTGCGAGTTTTTTGAATTTAACGAGCGCATAATCGGGTTCAATTCCTGTGGTATCGCAGTCCATTACCAAACCGATTGTGCCTGTAGGAGCAATAACGGTAACCTGAGCGTTTCTGAAACCGTATTTTTCGCCCATTTCCAGAGCGAGGTCGGCATCCTGACGGGCTGCTTTCAATAGATCGGATGGGCAATATTCAGGGTCAATTCCCATCGGAATTATCGAAAGTCCTTCGTATTCTTTTGCAGGTACATTATAGGCAGCTCGGTGATGATTTCGAATTACCCTCAGCATATCCTCTTTGTTTTCAGAATAACGTTTGAATGTACCTAATTCTTTTGCCATTTCAGCCGATGTAGCGTAAGCATGCATATGCATAATTGCTGTCAATGCACCTGTAATTGCAGTGGCCTCTTTGCTGTCGTACGGTATTCCCTGGCGCATCAATAAGGAGCCGAGATTTGCATAACCCAGTCCAAGTGTTCTGAATTCATAACTGTTTATCGCCACCTCTTTGCTGGGATATTGAGCCATCAATACGCTTATTTCCAGTACAATCGTCCAGAGTCTTACGGCATGCCGATAAGCTTCGATATTAAATTTATGGTTATTTTCGTCATAGAAACGGACAAGATTTAAAGATGCCAGGTTACAAGCCGTATCATCGAGGAACATATATTCACTACATGGATTTGAAGCCCTAATCCTACCACTTTTTGGACAGGTGTGCCATTCATTAATTGTAGTGTCATATTGTAAGCCGGGGTCTGCACACGACCAGGCCGCGTATGCAATTTGATCCCACAAGTCTCTTGCTTTCAATGTCTTGCATGGAACTGGTTTTCTTCCTTCTTTGGCAGCTTTCTTTTTTTCGGTGCGCCAGTAAAGATTCCATTCTTCGTCGTTTAAAACAGCTTTCATAAAATCATTCGAAACGCGTACAGAGTTATTCGAATTCTGCCCCGAAACGGTTGCGTAGGCTTCTGAATTCCAGTCGGTGTCATAAATTGGAAATTCGATTGAACGGAATCCCATCTTGGCTAATTTGATTACGCGATCGATATAATTTTCGGGAACTTTTGCCTTGCGTGCTTCGATGACTGCTTTCCTCAGTTTTAAATTTGTTCTTTTGTTAAAACGGTCGTTTTCGGGATGTTCTTCGTAGCAGGCCTTCATTATATTATTTAAGTGAAAATTGCAAATTTTCGAACCTGCCACCAGCGCTGCAACTTTTTGTTCCTCAACAACTTTCCAGTTTATATATTCCTCAATATCGGGATGGTCGATATCGAGAGTTACCATTTTAGCAGCGCGACGTGTAGTGCCGCCGGACTTAATAGCTCCGGCCGACCTATCGCCGATTTTCAGGAAGGACATCAAACCGGACGATTTACCGCCACCGCTGAGAGGTTCATTTATTCCTCTGATATCAGAAAAGTTTGTGCCTGTGCCCGAGCCATATTTGAAGAGGCGTGCTTCGCGTACCCAGAGATCCATGATACCACCTTCGTTGACAAGGTCGTCTTTTATCGATTGAATAAAACATGCGTGTGGCTGTGGATGTGTATATGCATCTTCAGATTGCGTTAATTCGCCAGTTTGGAAATCGACATAATAATGGCCTTGAGCTGGTCCGTTGATGCCGTATGCCCAGTTTAACCCTGTATTGAACCATTGTGGCGAATTGGGAGCTGCATATTGTTTTGCCAGCATATAAACCAGTTCATCGTAAAATGCCCTTGCATCCCCTTCTGAATCGAAATATTTAGCTTTCCAGCCCCAGTAAGTCCATGTGCCGGCCAATCGATGAAATACCTGCCGTGCGTCGGTTTCGGATGTAAATCGGTCTTTTTCGGGCAATTCACTTAATTTTAGGTCAGGTACAGAGGGCTGCAACCACTTGGGCACCCCTTCTTCCTTTACCTTTTTAAGCAATTTAGGTATACCCGCTTTTCTGAAATACTTTTGCGCAATAATATCTGTTGCTACCTGCGACCATTCTTTAGGTACCGTAACTTCTTCCATTCGGAAGACTATTGAACCATCCGGATTTTTAATCTCAGATGTACGTTTTACAAACTCAATTGATTCAAAAGGGTCCTTCCCCTCGACTGTAAAGATACGATTAACCTTCATGTGTTCTCCAATCAATTGGTGAACGAAACTTGTTTATTACTTTAAGAGCTTCTGTCTCTCACGTGGGAATGGTAACTTAATTAAAAAATATTTTTTTAGCAATTGCCTAAAACAAAAAAAATAAAATTACTCAATTGATTTATTTATTCCCTTCGTTTTTGGGCCGTTTTCAAAATGTGAGGGAAAATTTTTTCTCTCTAGCTACAAATAATCAAAATTCTATCAATTATCTTTTTTATATTATCCGACGAAATTTCATACGAATATTGGAGTAAATTAAATGTCGAATCTCGATGCTATCTTAAAGAATCAAAAATCTAACAAAAAATTACAATTAGCAGCCGCTTCTATCTTTCTTGAAATTGCAAGAGCGGATAATCAATTTACAAACGACGAAAGACAAACCCTAATTAAATCGATAAAAAAATTATTCAAATTAAACGACGAAGAAGTCCATGAGCTTCTCGATATTGCCGAAGATGCAGTGTTACATAGCGTAAGTATTTATGAATTCACCAATGTTATTAATCAATATCTCAACGAAGACGAAAAATACACGCTGGTCAAACATATATGGCATTTGATATTTGCAGACAAAGACTTAAATCGTTACGAAGACCATCTAGTCAGATTAGTAACTAACAATCTGAAATTGAGTCACAGAGACATCATTGCAGCTAAACAGGAAGTTAAGCAGGAACTGGGACTTAATTGATTTTCAGTTAAGTAATTTTTCAATTTGTCCGATAACTTCCCTGCTGTCTGGTTTTACAGCGCTGCGAAATCGGGCGACAACTTTCCCGTTTCTATCAACAATAAATTTTTCGAAATTCCACTTTACGTCGCCGGTTTCAATCCCGTTGTAATTAATCAGGAATTCATAAAGTGGCGCTTTATTTTTTCCAAGTACGTGGATTTTATCGAACAAATTAAATGTAACATTATAATTTGTTGTACAAAATTCTTTAATTTCTTCATTTGTACCTGGCTCCTGGCCATTAAAGTCGTTGCACGGGAATGCAAGTATCTCAAACCCTCTCTCTTTATATTTTTCATATATTTTTTGAAGTCCTTCATACTGGGGCGTAAAGCCGCATTTACTGGCTACGTTAACAATTAACAAAACCTTTCCTCTGTACTTACTTAGTGACACGTCTTTCCCATCGATATCTTTAACGTTGAAATCATAAATATTGCTTTTGGTTTGTGGAAAAACCAGAGTGAATGATAAAAATAAAAAAACGACTTTCCTTAACATAATTCCTCCATTTATTGAGATTGTAACATTTATCCCAGTCATCCAGTTCATTAAAATAAATTGTAATTTTGCTCGATAATAAATAAAGATATAACTATTTTACAGCATGCACAATTTGATAGATTTCATAAAAGGGCAGTTGCCTGTTACTTATATATTATTTTTTTTAACACTCTATTTCAAATCTGGAATAACAACCGCTCAAGAATATCGTTTTGAACATCTAACCTCAGAGGATGGTCTTTCCCAGAATACAGTATTATGTATTTTTCAGGATTCTGAGGGATTTTTATGGTTCGGAACTTTTGACGGTCTCAATAGATACGACGGTTTTGGTTTTAAGGTCTACAAAACTGATCCAGATGATTCAACCAGCATTTTGGGCCAGGGGTTTTACTCGATTGTTGAGGACAAAAACAAAGACCTCTGGATAGCTTCATTAGGCGAAGGTTTGAATCGATATATTCGTTCTCAGGATAAATTTTCAAGATATCGAAGAGAAGATAGAAGTAATAATCCCTTGATATCTAATCGTGTTAGAGCACTATTATACGATTCAAAAGGAAGGCTATGGATTGGTACAGAAAAAGGCCTATGCAGATACGACTTTGAAACCGACCGTTTCATCGATTACACACAAATTATTCCTTTTCATAAATACGAACGTTCGGAATATATAACCTCGCTTGCAGAAGACAGTACGGGAATTATCTGGGTGGGTGCCTGGAATGGATTGATCAAGTTTAATCCCGAAAATAACAGTTCAGAATTTTATTTTAATATTCCTGGCAACGATAACAGTCTTCAATCTAATTTTGTAAATGCCCTCTTCGTAGATAAAAGAGGTCAACTCTGGCTTGGTACAAGTGAAGGACTCCATCGGTATTCTTCTAAAAATAATAACTTCATCCGTTATTATAATCCTTTCACAGCAAAAAGCCCTGATAAAACAATAAGATCGATCATTGAAGATGACGACGGTAATTTGTGGATTGCAACAAATATAAACGGATTGTTCAGATTCGACAAATCGAAAGAAAAATTCACTTCTTTTCATTATCAGCATAATAATCCCTACAGTCTTAATAGCAATAATGTATTCTCACTTTACAAGGATAATGGTGGAATAATCTGGATTGGAACAAACGGCGGAGGGGTGAATAAACTTGATTTTAAAAAATCTCGTTTTCGTTTCGTTAATTTGCCAGACAACGACTCATATGGTAATCCTGCAATGATCTATTCCATACTTGAAGACAAAAATGGATATTTATGGATTGGAACTTACGGTAACGGAGTTTACAGATTTAATCCATCGCGCAAAGGATTTGTTAAATTCACGAATAATGCAGACGACTCTCACTCGTTGATCGATAACAGAATAAGGACTATTTATCAGGATCGAGATGGAGAAATATGGATTTCAACAGATCAGGGAGTTTCGAGATACGATCCCTTAAGAAACAATTTCATCAATTACACCACTCCACAATTGAGCAGCTATCTTATGTTCTCTATTACTCAGATAAATACGGGCGAAATTCTTTTTGCTTCATACGGTGGCGGTTTGAATATTTATGATAAAAGGAGAAAATCATTCATATACTTAAAACACAATCCTCGCGATACTAATAGCATTGCAAGCGACAATTTGTGGGTCGCATTCCAGGATAGCAAAGGAAGAATATGGATTGGTACTGATGAAAGCGGACTCGACTTATTCGATTACAAGAATAAGACTTTCAAACATTTTAAACATATACCCAATAATTCCAATAGCATAAGCGACAATAAAGTATTGAGTTTATTTGAGGACAGTAGAGGCAACCTCTGGGTTGCAACTGTACAGGGTATAAACAGAGTTATTACAGATGAAAAAGGAAATATTTCGTTCAAGAGTTATACAAAGAAGGACGGTTTGCCTGACAATAATATTCAGAGCATTCTGGAAGATTTCGAAGGAAATTTGTGGATCGGTACAAATAAAGGAATTTCCAAATTCAATCCATCAAATAACTCATTTATCAATTTCGACAAAAGCAACGGACTGCCGAGCAATGAATACTACGTCCGTTCTGCCGTAAAACTTAAAACTACAGGCGAGTTTATTTTCGGAGGCAATAAAGGAATGGTTATGTTTAAACCTGACGAAATAATAATCGATACAATTCCTCCGAAAGTTGTATTGACCGATTTTGAATTGTTTAACTCACCTGTCAAGATTGGAGATGAAATAGACGGTAATGTTATTTTACCAAAACACATTTCATATCTTAATGAGATACATCTCACATACAAGCAAAATGTATTTACAATCAAATTTGCAGCTATGAATTTCTCGGCGCCCGATAAAAATTCTTATGCGTATAAAATGGAAGGTCTGGATAATAACTGGTATTATATCGGTAATCTGAACTATGCCGTTTTTTCAAGAATACCGCCGGGTAAATATACGCTCTATATCAAAGCTGCTAATTCCTTTGGATACTGGAACGAAAAGGGTGTTAAGATTAATATTATCATTCATCCACCATTTTATCAGACGTGGTGGTTCAGGTTACTTGCAGCGTCTGTTATTCTGCTTGCTATTTTTACGAGCTACAGACTTAAAATAAATTCCGTACGTAAAAGACAAAGCGAACTTGAATCTCTCATCAGAGAAAAAACTACATTGAATGAAAAATTAATCCGTGAAATTAACGAACGAAAAGAAATAGAACAAGAATTACTTAAAGCAAAAGAGAAAGCGGAAAGTTCAGAAAAGTTAAAAAGTGAATTTTTAGCTCAGATGTCGCATGAAATTCGCTCGCCCATAAATACAATTTTGAATTTTGTTGACTTAATCCGGGAATCAGTAGACTCAGAAAAAGACCAGTTGCTCAAAGAAAGTTTTGAATCAATCGATAAAGCCGGCGATAGAATAGTAAGAACAATCGACCTTATTCTTAATATGTCTGAGTTGCAAACTGGAAGTTACGAAACGCACTTTAAAGATATTAATCTTGGAAATCTACTCGATGAATTATTCCTTGAATTTGAACATAAAGCCAGAAAGAAAAACCTCGATTTAGTCTTGAATGTAAAAGACGTTAATTTGACCGTTTACGCGGATGAATATTCTTTAACGCAGATAATTATTAATTTAACAGACAATGCAATTAAATATACCTTCAAGGGTAAAATAGAAATTGCAGCCTACCGTGACGATAAAATGAACGTAACTATCAAAATCTCCGACACTGGAATTGGAATTTCAAAAGAATATTTGCCTTACCTTTTCTCTGCCTTTTCTCAGGAACAAAGGGGTTACACCAGACAATTCGAAGGCAATGGACTGGGTCTCGCTTTAGTTAAAAGATATTGTGAAATAAATAATGCCGATATATCTGTGGAAAGTGAGAAAGGAGTCGGCACAACGTTTACAATCATCTTTAAAAACAAGCACTAAGTCAATCGTTCGTTTCAATCACAAGGATTGTGTCGTAAGGCTGAAAATCATCTTTCGCAATTTTTATTAAAACTCCCAATTTATTTTGAATGTAATCGAGTGACCTGTTTGAATCAAACAACTTTATATGTTTTATATCCCTTCCGCTATATGGCAGAAAGATAACTTCGTCTTCTGGTGCGAGTAGATGAATAAAAATTCTGTTCCCTTTTTGAGTGCTGACTCCCCACGAGTGGGGTTCAATTGGGCCTTTTCTTGTGTCATAGATAGTTTCGCCATATTTCTGGAGCCACTTGCCTACACTGCGCAATGTATCGACAAATTCTTTTTGAATTCTACCATTCGGCATTGGACCGACATTCAATAACAAGTTAGCGTCGTTACCAGCAGCTTTGACAAGATAATCCACAATGGTTTTCACGGATTTATAATTTTTATCCCGCAAATTGAAACCCCAGGAATTATTAATTGTTTCGCATGTTTCGAGAGGAAGTTTGCTTATTTCTGTATCTTTACTGAAGCCCGATTTATTTTGTCCTGGCAAATCTTTTTCGAACATCTGGAAATCCTCTCCTTCATTTGGGGCATGATGATGATTGTTGCCAATCATGCACTGTGGTTGCAGTCTGTGAATCAATTCATAAATTTCGTCGATTTTCCAGTCAGCATCCTCTTTGTCCCATAATCCATCAAACCAGATACCTGCAATTTCACCATAGTTAGTCAGCAATTCGGTTAACTGTGCTTTCATGAATTCGATATACTTATTCCAGTCACCTTTATCGCCTCTGCCACTGTAATGTCCCGTTGCACCCCTCGGATAATAATCTTCATGATACCAGTCGACGAGGGAATAATAAAAGAATATTTTAATTCCTTCTTTATGGCATTCATCAGTAATCATTTTTATGATATCTTTTTTATATGGAGTTTTATCGATGATATTCCAATCGCTCTCTTTTGTATGGAACATCGAGAATCCGTCGTGATGGCGAGTTGTAATAGTGATGTATTTCATACCTGCATCTTTAATCATTTGTACCCATTCTTTCGGGTCGAATTCAACAGGATTGAAAAACGACGCAACTTTTTCGTACGTATGCTTATCAATTCTCTGTTGTTCCATAACCCATTCACCATCTCCGAGCACACTATAAATTCCCCAGTGCACAAACAGGCCAAACTTTGCATTTCTGAACCACTCGCGGTTTTCAAGATTTTCCTCCGTCGGCTTGTAACCTTTCTGCGCCATGACATTAATTGAAATTAATGCCAACAGAACAATTACTAAAATTCTTTTCATTTCTCCTCCACGATCTGAGTATATTTTAATTATTTGATGACAATTGACTATTAAACTTCTGTATAAAAAATTTCGCTCACTATTATACTTACTATATACAAAGCAAAAGATTATTAAATTTAACCAGATTGCCAAATCTACTTAAGAAATCTAAATGTAATGATCTACTTTTGCCATATAAAATAAATGGGAGCTTTTTATACAAATCCAGTCGAAGGTGAACTTGCATTGTTTAAGCTTATTAAGGAAGGATTCAATTTATTTTGCTTCAGCGGATAGAACTATTCAACTTGCGTTCATAAGGAGAAATTTGATTGATAATAATGAAAAAAGTTCTAAGGCTTTTTAATGAACGAGTATATAACTTTGCAACTTTCAAGGCAATTTATAATTTCTTCCTGCATCCATAAATGCCTTTATATTCTCGATAGGTACTGCCTGAGGCAAATCGCAGCCTGTACTCAATACAAAGTTTGGGAATTCTTCCGTTTCTTTTAAGAGCGTTTCTGTTTCTTTGTATACTTCTTCGTATGTTCCGTTTAATATTTTACCTGCAGGATTAATATTGCCAATTACGAGGATATTTTCTCCAGCCAATTTACACACTGTCTTAATGTTCATACCCGCTTCAGGCGAATCGATACTTAATCCATTTACTCCTGACTGACACATCGCTTCAATCAGATGCATTGAATTTCCACATATATGGTATATAATTGCGATGTCAGAATTATCATAAAACTCAGTTATCTTTTTAATATATGTGGCAGAGAATCGAATAAATTGTTCGGGTCCCAACATAACAGCGCTTGGCTCGAGAACACATACCACTTTTGCACCCGAATCAGTTAACATTCTGGAATAAACTTTAATTTTTTCGTAAGCTATCTGGCAAAGGTTATCTAACAGTTCAGGATTTGTTATTGTCATTTCGGCTGCTCTGCTCGCTCCCAATATTAAACCTGCTAAAGTATATGGACCCGTCACATAAGCACAGGTTATCGATTTTTCAAAGCTCTCCGACATTTTTTTTACCGTAGCACAATAACTCAAAACCCTTGAATCTCCTTGAATTTCAATTTTCTTCATAAATTCAAGAGTAGACTCATCAAAATCGGTATGTAAAACTGTTGCAGATTCGTACGGGGGAAAGTGAGTATAACAACCCAAAGCGTTTGCTTCAAGCGATAAATCCATTAACGGAAACATTCCATCAGGATGAAATTGATTGTATAGTGCATACAAAACTTTGAAATGCTCAATGTAATTTTGTTGAGCCACCTTAATTGTTGATTTAACTAAGTTAATTCCCGGAAAACCGAGCAACGGCATAACAAGCCGTCTTCGTTCCGAATTTGCTATCGATACAGCATTCAATAATAATTTACGAGACATGCCATCTCCGGATTAATTGGCAGTTACTATTTCAATAGCGACATTTTACGAACGCCAAGTCTGCCTCTGCTCGTATCCAGTGTGTAGAAGTAGATACCACCTGTTAATTTACTGGCATTATAAACTAAACGATGAAACCCTGAAGAATAATTTTTTGATACAGAATCTACCTGTCTTCCTAAAATATCATAAACTGTAAGTTTTACAATATCGGGTTCACTTAAAGAAAATGAAATGTTTGTTGTAAGATTAAATGGATTCGGATAGTTAGTATTCAACCTACCGGATTTAAATTTATCGTCAATAAGTTCGTCATTAATATTTGTGGTTTCATTTTTAATGAGTAATATTTCTAAACTATCCGGCACTGTATTAAAGACTATATAATTCTGTCCATTTTCATTAATTATTTTTGAAGCGAGTTCATTATTATTTTTCATCAGTGAATATGATTGCCATCCCGCTGGAATTTTACGGCGTATCGTCACCGGGAAATCGTAAATGCTATCGTTCAAAGTATCGGTTACGATAAAGCTAATCGTATCGTTATTATTGTAATTTTCTTTAATCGTAAGACAGTTCCTTTCTCTGATATATTTAACAACATTAATAAAGTTATCGACCCAGAATCTGTCATCATTATTTTTCAGATAATCGAGACTTTTTCTTAAAGTATCAGAGGGCAAAGGCGAATAACCGCCGTCGTTATCTATACCGTGCAAAAGGTAGACACACCATCCTTTCAGTCTTGCTGCTTCTTCAGCTCTGTCATTAAAATCCTTAACAGTTTTAACAGGCCCTTCTGAGCCACATATTATAGAACTTATATTATAGAAATCCAACGGCGTCTTATTTTCGATGTAACCCTGACATCCTCTTGCAGCTACATAATATTTTTTTACTACTGATAATTTGCCCTCGCGGCAATATGGATATGCAATTGTAAGAGGCTCTCCTTTTCTGATATTGGCACCTATTAACTCAGCGGAATTTTTCAATTCGCTTTCGAGTTCATTTTCTGGCATCTGATCGAGAAAAGGATGGCTTACGGTATGACTGGCAATCTCATGTCCATTTGCTGCGGCTTTTCTTAAACCTTCCCAGTCAGGATTCCAATTGGTAACAATAAAAAGAGTTAATTTGTAATTATACTGATCAAACATCGGGACAACTTCTTTAAGTTGATTAGCACAATTGTCGTCAAACGTATATGTTATTGCAGCATCTTTAAAATTGAACCAGTCAGCTACTTTATAATCATTTATTTCTGACTGAGGGAAAATTTTATACGATGATATAAAAATGGATAAGAACAAAATAAGATATTTTTTCATGGCAATAATTCCGTAACAATAATTTACAAAACTCGAGTTGTTGAAGTAATTTTAACGTAAGAGCTTTTTGATTCTTTGTTTGTCATATTTTATAGTTTTTAACGGTGTTGATGAACGCATTGATATTCTCTGTTTTTACACCAGGAGGCATCCCTCCGCCACATGATGCGAACAATCTTGATTTATCTTTCAAATCGTCGAGCATTTTTTTCGTAGCTGCTGCAACTTCTTCTGGAGTAGCGGCGGCAAGTACGTCGCGCGGCGGTAAATTGCCAACAAGTGTAACTTTATTTTGTGTTAATTCTTTCAATTCAGTAAGCGAAACATCAATTCCCATATTAAATAAATTAACTCCCATTTCATTCAAAAAAGGCGCAGAAACTTTACACGGTGCGTCATTATGCAGAAATTTTATCGACACATCCGTATTGAATAATTCTTTATAATATGGCAGAGCAAATTCTTTAAATTCAGGTTCGCCAATAAATCCTATAATATCATCCAGCAAAAATATTCCGTCGATAGATGGGAAAGTTTTTCTCTGTAAATCAAGCCAATCTTTAAGAAAGTCTGTAATTTTTCTCAATAAAACGTGTGCTTTACCTGGCATCATCATCATTGTGGTAAGAAATTCAGTAGTACCCATCAAGTAACTGGCAATATTCAAAGGACCTCGTGCTACAGCAAATCTAATTTTATGGCCATTTTCTTCAATCCTGCTTTGCAATAATTTGAGTCGATTTAACATCAACGGCAGGAGTCCATCTGTTACGGGATTTGGTTGATGCAAAGATTCGATTTCATCTGCTGAATTAATCAATTTATGAGCGTGCGGAAATTCATTTGGCGGAAAAGACGAACGAGCACCAAATGCCGATGGCTCTGTACACATTCCATACTCGGACCAAAAACCTGGCAAAAATATTACGTCAGGAAATTGATTGATTGCTTTTAAATTTGCCGCGAACCAGAGCTCTTCACTTGCAAAGTATTCTACTATCTTAATTCCATACCAATTAGGTAGCCAGGGACTGTCAATTATAAATCCAACTGGCAAGGGTTCTACTTTTTCACCTTTGATTACTTTTTTCAATATTTCCCATTGATTGTCTGTCATAACTTCCTCAACTATTACTTTTTTGTTTATTTTTAATTCTGTAAGTACAGTCTTTTACGTTACACGTATCACATAAATAATCCTTCCACTTGACCTTATTTCCCGCTGCTATAATTCCACTTATCGATTTAATGGGCACCATTAGAGCAGATTCTTTGAGTGTTACACCGCAAAAATTTTTCGGGAATAAAGAAAAAAGCTTATGCTGCTCGCTAACATGCCAAGTGCAATAACCGGGACTATATCTGTTGGAAACTCCCATATTATTTTTTTCCATTTCTCTTGTAATATAATCGTGAATGAAATCGGCAGTTTTTTCGGCAGCGGCAGAAGCAATTATATCGGCAATATAACTATAAGCCAGCTCCCCTTCTTTACGTAATTCTTCTATCCATTTTTCTATTTTATCGCCGATGGTAGCAAGAAAAACGAACATCAATTCGGCATTTTTCAATTGACTGGTAACAATTGGTCCTGTTTGAAAAATCGTATCGTTCAACTGGATACTTTTTTTATCGGGGAAATTAATATTATCAATAATTACATACCCTGCACGGGGATTAATTTTATCAGTTAACAATGAAAGAATTTCATTTACAATATTCGAAAAATGGTGTTCTGCATTTTTATATCCGATTACAGAATCGATTTCTTCTTTTTGAATTGTAATCTGCTGTGGCTCGAGGTCCAATATTATACTTTTGCTCACGTTGTTTTTAATCGTAAACATGCGTACTACTTTTTAATTTTTTTAACAAAGGCTTCTATATGACGAGGAGTAGTACCGCAACATCCGCCGATAATATTGGCACCGCTTTCAATAAGAAGATTTAACTTTTGAGCCATCGATTCGGGGGTCTCAAGATATACAGTCTTTCCATCCTGGAAGATAGGTTTCCCGGCATTTGCATGGACAAGAAGAGGTAATTCTTTTTCCACGGCTCTTATTTCTTTAACGATTTCAATCATCTGGTCGAAGCCGTTGCCGCAGTTAGTGCCAATTACCGAAGCGCCAGCATTTTTCAATTCGACAGCCATTTGTGCAGGAGTTACCCCCATCATTGTTCTGTATTCGTTGTGGACGGTTTTTTCGAAAGTAAAAGTGCAAACTACCGGTAATTCGCACACCGACCTGGCAGCTTTAATTGCAATGAGTGCTTCGTTGATGTCGGACATGGTTTCAATACATACGGCATCGACACCACCATCTACCAATCCTTTAATTTGAAGTCTAAATCCCTCAAAGAGTTCAGCTTCCGTAATATCGCCCATCATTAAAATTGCGCCTGTTGGTCCAACCGAACCGAGAACGTAATGCTCATAGCCGGCAGCTTCTCTGGAAATTTCGGCAGCCGCTTTATTGATTTCGTATGTCCTATCGTCCAGACCATACCTTTTTAATTTATAGGGACTACCGCCAAAGCTGTTAGTAAGAATCATATCTGAACCAGCTTCGATGTAACTTTTGGCAATTTCAAATACTTTCTGGCGGTGAGTTAAATTCCAGAGTTCAGGGCATTCATCCGAAGCAAGTCCTTTTTCGTATAGAAATGTTCCCCAGGCTCCGTCGGATATAAGTATTTTCCCGCTTTTTACAGCTTCAATAAAAGAGTGCATTTTACCCTGCCAAAAATTGTTCGAGAACTTCAACGGCCTGTTGTGGATTGTCGCCGTATGCATCGGCGCCCATTTTAATTGCAGCTTCCTTAGTTACTGGAGCGCCGCCTACAATTACCTTAATATCTGGAAAATTTTTTTTGATTTCTGCAACTGTGGAGGACATGTTTGCCATTGTTGTAGTAAGCAATGCACTCAGCCCAACAGTGCAGTCTCTGTTATTATTTATCACTTCCAGAAATTTATTCGTTTTAACATCAACACCAAGATCTATTACTTCCCAACCATTACCTTCAACAACCATGCTTACCAAATTTTTTCCAATATCGTGCAAATCGCCGGCAACAGTACCGATAACAAATTTACCTTTCTTTTTCACTTCACCCGTTTGAAAATACGGTTTGAGATGATTCATCACTGCTTGCATTGCCCTGGCTGCCATAAGAAGTTCGGGTACAAATACTTCGTTCCTGCTGAATTTTTCACCTATAATTTTCATACCGACATTGCATGCGTCCAGAATTTCAAACGGTTTTATTCCTGAGTCCAGGGCTTTAATAGTAAGTTCGTCGGCGCCTTCTTGATCCTTCAAATCAGGAGGGTATGGAGCAGCCTTGTTTACTTTACCTCGTTCAATACAATAACTGATTTTTTTGATTAAATCATCCATTTTGCTACCGCCATTATTTTATGAAATTTATTTAAAGCAAAAATAAGGAAACCGGAATCACTATTCATTCGAATAATAGACGTCGTCATTTCCCTTATAGATGAAATAATCGTAGAAAGCTTTATTATTCGATTCTTTCCCTGACGAAGTTGCATAAAGTCCGAATACTGCTCCAACAAATCCACCAGCAACTTTGGTACTCAAAAATGAGGCATCCAATTTATTTTTGAAAGAATGCCATTGACCTTCATTCCAGGCATAGTGAAACGAATATTCTTTTCCTTCGGATACAATTTTTAAGAATAGATCATCACTTTGAATTTCTTCGGGAATAATTTTTTCCTCAATCAATTCGATATCATTGTTGCTCGTTGATTTAAATAGTTGTATCGTGCTTCCGACGTCATTTTGAGATTTACACAGATAATAAAAATGCTTCTCGTTCTGAAAAACTACGATACCGGCTTTTTCAAATTTAGATTCTGGACGAAAATTAATTTTAGTTTCTACACTACATTTAATATGCTGTTGTCTGTGACCCACAAAAGATGGATTTCCGGTACCCGAACATGTTTCGGGTCTTAGTTTTATTCTAAGATATCCTGCTTTACCGATCAAACTGTACCATTTTTCTACTGGCGTTCTTAAAAAAATCCAGTCGCCCGACAATAGAGTATCATTAAAATCGTCAACAAACCTGAAGTTGCCGCTATATTTTCGGGTAGCAAAATTTGTTACAGGTTTAATCGGTAAGTGATAGAAATATTGTACTTCTTCATAATCGGGATTAATAACAGGCCAGCCGTCAATCCATTTAACAGGTGCAAGAAAAGTTTCTCTGCCAGTATTATAATAGCCATCATCATAAGGTCTGCACCCCAGAAATACAGCCCACCAGTTGCCTTCATCTGTCATTACAAAATCTGCGTGCCCAGTCGAAGTTATCGGATTATTCCGCTTCGGGTTTAAGTGTCTTTGTGTTAGTATCGGGTTGTTTTTGTACGATTCGTAAGGACCGAATAAACTTTTACTTCTAAAAACAACCTCCGAATGATTATCTCCCGTTCCACCTTCAGCTGCAATTAAATAATAATATCCATCTTTCTTAAAAATATGAGGACCTTCGATCCAGATCGGTTTTTTCGATAAATCGGTTCCCCCATTAATAAGAATTTTTTCTTTCCCCTTTACTTTAAGATTCTTGAGGTCAAACTCAATTATTCTAATTGTTCTGTGACCGTCGTATAATGGTTTATCATCAGGAGCTACACTATTATAAACGATATAAGCTTTGCCGTCGTCGTCAAAGAAAGGAGAGGGATCGATACCATTTATTTCGGGAATCCAAACCGGATTGGACCATGGCCCTGAAGGATCTTTTGCAGTTATAATAAAATTACCGCCCGCATCAACGAGAGTACATGTAATATAAAAAATACCTTTGTGATATCTTATGGAAGGAGCAAAAATACCTCTTGATACACCGAGTCCGTTTGTATTCATTTGCTCCTGCCGATCGAGAGCATGGCCTATTAATTTCCAATTGACCAAATCTTTACTTTGGAAAATTGGGATTCCTGGAAAATATGCAAAAGACGAATTTATTAGGTAATAGTTGTCCTCCACTTTACATATGCTCGGGTCGGGATAAAAACCCATCAAAATTGGATTTGTAAATTTTTCCTGAGCATTAGACATGCATACCATCAAAAGCATTAATGTTAGAATTTTTTTCATTTTTCAACCGACAATTTATAATCGCTTTTATTTACTCTGGTCTTTTTTAAAAAAAATCGATTTAACACAAACCTCAAACTTACCTCTCCTCTACCCCTCCTAATCCCTTATCCCTATTCCCTATTAACTAATCCCTAATCCCTAATCTCTAATCCCTCCTCCCCATTTCTGGAGGCCCCAAATACGAATAGCCAATTTTACCAGTCTCTAAAACAATTTTTTGAATTACAACGCCCGGATCAATTGCCCATATTTTCAAAACATGTTTTCCGGGTTTATCAACAACGTGTGTAGTTGTTTGTATGTTAATGTTTTCTGCGACCCATTTTTCCCACATTTTAAGATTAATGCCTTTATGCATGTTAATAATAACTGGTGAATTATTGTCTATTGATACTGCTAAACGTAGACCAATACTGTCTTCGGCGTGATGGTCGTTAAAATCGAGTGTCGGTGATAAATAGACATGGACATTAACATTTCCTTTACTGAAGAGATAAATGTCATATTCTAAGTGTGGACTATTTTTTGAGATATTGATGCTCTCAGTAACGGGGAAAAATGTTACAGCTGACGATGTTCTTCCGAGATTTGGAATTGTCACCCATTTAATATTTCCCGATTCAATTTTACGTGAATAATCATGAGCTTTAATTGAAATATAATTATTGGTTTCGATAAAATTATTGTCGCAATCAAATGATTCAGGATTTTTAACCACTACTTTCAATGAACAAACTTCATTACCAGGTCCTAAAACTTTAATAAAATATGTATTAATTCCCTTTTTTACTTTTTGCCAGTCTACTGAAATCCATAACCGATTTTCTGTTTCGATAGTAGCTGTTTTGTTTTCGATGATAAAAATATCGTCGGCTATAATTTCATAATCAAACGGTTTATTACCTCTGTTAAAAATTTCAAAATAATGTTTCTGTTTGTAGAACGATTCGAAAGGTGGTAATTCGAGTGTTTTTGAGTTCGGATAAAAATCTTCGGAACCTTCAACAGCGACACCCATTTCAGAGATATGAGGATTATCGATTATTTCATATTTAGGAATAACATTTTTTTCTGGTTGCTGCCAGTAAGTATATCCAATGTGTGTCTGCGACATCATGTGGTTCCACTTTCCATCTGCAATTTGAGTATGATAGTATTCTGTTATTAATGAATCTCTTTCGAAAAGTTCTCTAACTTTTTGAGCCATTTGATTTGTCAATATTCTCTTTTGTTTTGCATACAAACGATTCTTTGCTGCAAAGTAGTAAAGTTCATAAAGATTTGAAGAAGCTTCAACTGGGTGAAGCACAAGTTGATAATATGCGTCGTGATATTCGGCAGGTAATTTTTCATAAATTAATTTAGCGTTTTCATAAAGGATTTTATAGTCGTCGACAACGGTTTCAAATTCTCTGAAATTAACGAGGCTATACGTTTCAGGTGATAATAATTCGGGTTTTCTGCGTGAATTGTACTTTGTATATTTATTCAGAATGTCGGCAATGTCGCCTGCGAATTCTTCGCCGAACTTTTCTTTAGCCCACTGGTAAGAATAAAGGCCGAGTTTTTCAAGTGGAATAAAATCGGGGTTCCATGCGTAATCGAGGAAAAATTCAATCGGGAATTCCATCGGTTTAATATCGCCGACGTTTACTACCCAGATTTTTCTTGCGCCGTATTCAAATGCCAGATGCATCTGTTCCCAAACGCGTTCTATCTGGTTGGTGTTAATCCATTTATAGTTTCTTGGACCACCAACGTAATCGTAGTGATAATAGATTCCGTAGCCTCCTTTCCGCTGTTTTTCATTCAGGTCAGGCAATTTTCTAATATTTCCCCAGTTGTCGTCGCAAAGCAATAAAGTTACATCATCGGGTACACGCATTCCTTTATCGTAGTAGTCTTGCACTTCTTTATATAGAGCCCATACCTGCGGAACTTCTTCAGCTTTTTTACCTGTAACCTCTTCAATAATATTTCTCTGGTCTTTGACAATTCTTTCAAGTAAGGCAATATTAGCTTCCTGGCTCATCGGTTCATCGCCGTCGCCGCGCATTCCAATTGTGATAATGCTTTCATATCCGTTCATTCTTTTAATTCCTTCACGCCAGAATTCTCTCAACACACTATCGTTCTTAGTATAGTTCCACGGACCTTTACCATAACGTGCCCATTCGACGTGAGCTCTCATCATCGGTTCATGATGCGAAGTACTGATTACAATACCATATTCATCTGCCAACTTGTGGTTTAACGAGTCGTCATCAAAAAATGATTTACCCCACATTGCAGGCCACAAAAAATTTCCTTTTAATCGGAGGATCAATTCAAAAACGTGTTGATAAAATTGATGGTTGAAACCTCCAAATTTTTCATAAGCCCAGCCAGTTAAAGCAGGAGCTTCATCGTTTATGAAAATTCCCCGGTATTGAACTGCAGGTTCTCCCATTGTGTATTTAACAGGCTTGACGTATAGGGCTTGTTTTTTCTTGACAGGTACGTCTGCCCACCAATACCACGGCGATACCCCAATTTTCTCTGATAAATCGTAAATTCCAAATATCGTTCCCCTTTTATCGCTTCCAATTATAAGCAAAGCTTTTTTAACACCCGGAAGTATCTCTTCAGCTGTCTGTATATAAAACTGCTCCCATTTCCCTTCGAGATCCTTTAGGTCAATTTTATTGTGCTCAATTAACTTTTTAATCAAGCTGCTTTTATTAAGAGTTCCAACGATGATGGCAAAATCTGTTGGAGGATATTTACTATCATAGATTTCTGGTTTAGTGTTAGTAACAGATTTTATATCAATACTAAGTTGCTTGATAACTCTTATTACGCCTGGATAATCTTCGTTGCTGTAGAAAATTGGTGCGGCTTTCCCGTTTTCTGCAATAGTAAAAGCAGTTCCTTCTTTTTCCGTTGTTATAAAATTCTGGCTATAAATAATACCATTTTGAAAGAGCAGAAAACTTATAACCAAAGCAATTATTTTTTTCATGTTAGACCTATCACTATTCAGGCGTAATCAGTTATTTCAAAAAAAAGGGTTGGTTCACAGATCCACTGCAAACCAACCCCGCGTAATAATTTTATTTCATTAACAACATCTGTTTTGTTTCTGAATAATTCCCGGCTTCAAGACGATAGAAATAGACACCGCTCGAAAGATCAGAGGCATCGAAAGTAACAGTGTAAGAACCTGGATTTTGGATTCCATGTACCAGAGTCTTTACTTCGCGCCCCAGTACATCATAAACTTTCAAGGATACATTTACGGTTTTCGAGAGTGAATAATTAATTTTCGTCGTGGGATTGAATGGATTAGGATAATTGTTCGATAAGTAAAAATCTTTTGGCAAATCGTCCGTCTTTTCAACCGACACTACGACGGTATCAAGATAATTCCGCAACCAGGTCAGAGCGGGTCTTTCATAACCATTGGCATCTACAAGATAAGCCTTTTGATCATTACGCCATAGACCGGGTCGCCAACCCCAGAGAGTGATACCTTCAACTGCCGGATGTTCCCAGAAAACAGGAAAGATTCTTTGATAGTCCTGCAATTGTTTTTCGTCAGTTAATCCGTCAATGTCAAGTTCCGTTACTTGAATTTTCAATCCAGTAGACGCAAGCGAGTCGAGGTTCTTTTTAATAACAGAAACTGCAGTATTCAAGGAGAATGCGTGTCCCTGAACACCGATAACGTCGATCAAATTTTCTGCCTGCAGTAATCGGATCAATTTGAGATATGCGCTTGTGTTTGTAGAACTGTTCACAATATTATAATCGTTAATCATCAGTTTTGTTTTGGCCGGGAATATTTCGCGAGCCATCTTAAAAGCATTGATTACCCAGTCCCATCCAGTTGAGCCTCCACCTCCCAGAGCATCTCTGTATTGTGCTGGAGCATGTCCTGGTAAAGGTTCGTTTACAACCTGTAAATAGTCGATATCAGGATATCTGTCAGCAACTGCCTGGAACCATTCGCGAATTTCTTCGAGTTGTTCGGCTGGTTGAAGATTATTAATCCATGACGGCTGTTGATTGCCCCAAATCAAAACGTGATAAATAAATACAAAGCCATTATCTTTTGCCAGTTTGTAAGCGGCATCAAGTTCGTTCCAATTCATTTGGTCGCGTGATGATTCTACACTACCCCATTTGCCTCCGTTTTCAGGAATGACAGAATTCCAGTAAGCTTCAAAATTCGGGGCCTGAGCAGCACTGTACGCCGAGCCCAAAAATTTTGGTTGCTTGGAAGCAATTGGAGGACCAGCCCACACCTCGCCAGGCAATTTATCCGAGCCAGGCGTTTTGTTTTCGAGGTTATCTACTGTGAAATAAAGATACGACTTTCCAAATGCAATTTTATCGATATCAAGACCATCCTCGCGTGCTGCTATTTGAAATATACGGGTAAGTGTATCTCCTTCAACTTTAAAGACTACAGGCGCTTCACCAAAATTATTATGCGATAAATTTACCCATTTCCACACTCCGTCGCCCAATCCACCTGGATCTTTTACGATATTATCAGGTTCATTAAAACCTGCTACCTGTAACCCATTACCCAGTACCCAATCGTCGTCATTAAGTGTATCTTTAATTCCGAATCCGTTTCCATAAAAAAAGCTATCGTCGTTATATTGATTTGCACCGACACGTACTTTTGCAAATAAATCATACGATCCGGTATCAACAAATGTAACTTCGAATGTAATAACTTTTGATGCACTACCAGGATTGGTGCTGTTAATGAAAGTAGTTTTTGGCGTAACATATGTAATATCGCCATCTTGATGAATTTCCAGGTCGCTGCCTAACTGAGCATTTTCAACTTCAAGCACAATCGGCTTTAACGGTGATGGTAAATCATTCTTATTAATAATTGTTAAATTGTCGATGTAAATTGTATTACCTGTATTTCCAGCTTTGTTAAAATGGATCGGAGCACGGATTATAGTTTGATTGTCCGTTATAGTAAATTCCATTGTGAATTCCTGCCATTCAGTAGTTAATCGGGCAGGTCTGATAGCACCATATTCACTATACGAGTAATTGCCAACGGTAAAATTCGCTTCGGCTCCACTCGTTTCTGCTTTTGCCCAGATTGAATAGATATATGTTTCTCCCGGTTCAACAGGGATGCTATCTGCTACAAGTTGAATGTCCCAGTCATTTTGTCCGAGACTATTAATTACTACCTTAAAAGCATGATTCCCATGCTTGACAGGATTATCAACTATTGCAAAATCGGGAGGTGTTGTAACCGAAGTTCCAACACTCAACACCCAGCCTTCGATATTTCCGGTAATTGGTCCGACCGGGGTATTTTCGAAACTTCCATTAGTTACCAATTGACCTTTTATGATTGACGGGCTCATTACAAAAACTGCAACGATTAACCACGTCATAATACTATAGATTTTCACCTTCATACATTGCCTCCTTAATTTATTAATAAATATTGATCAATTAGTTTGATATAAATGTTGTTATACTTTTCGGCTCCATCTTAAAAATAAATCGCCCATTTAATACTTCTATTGTATTACCTGCCTTACAATTTATAGTTTCTGAAGTAGTGTATGGTATAAATGAGGTTACAGAAATAGGTACTCTAAACACATTTTCTTTATATTCATCGGCATTATTAATTGCCACAATAATTAGCTTTTGAGTATCAGGGTCAATATATGCAGTTGCATATGTACTACTAACTATAGGTGCTATATCGCTCTGAATTCTGTAATAACCTGGACGAATAAAACGAGCGTACTGAGACATAATAAATCCTTTTTTAGTAACGTCTCCTTTTCTTCCGCTACTATATTCACCATCACTTATGAAACTATAAAAACGCACTAAATACCAGTAGATATAAGCGCTCATACCGCTCTTCATTACGTCGTTAATTTCTTTTGCAAGGGGAAAAGCCAGCTTCCAGGAGGTTGGATTTACTGTGCTATCGCTATAAGTTAAATGTTCTGTCATCCAGATTTCTTTCTGTTTTTCTTCTGCCAGAGGATAAGGTGCAAGACCTCCGCCGTAGATATGTCCTGCAACAATATCGAGGTTAGCACATGCAAGCGAATCCATCAGAATTGGATCAGATAGTACATGTCTGAATTGATACGATTCCGGCGCCATTACTTTTGTTCCAATTGCCGGTGCATTTTCTCTAAGGAATTTAATCATTTGCTCTGCATTCCAATCACACGACTCGTAATTTACAGTTATATCCGGTTCATTCTGTACAGAAACAGCATAAATTGGCACTCCCTGTAAAGCCATGTATCCAACAAAGGATTTTAAATGTTGAGCATAATCATCGTATGAATCTTCTCTTAATTCGCCACCGACAAGGTTATTGTTTGTTTTCATTGATGCTGGAGGACTCCAGGGCGAGGCGACAATTTTAACACCCATTTCGTGTGCTTTTTTTGCAGTAGGTACATTAGTACCCCACATATTTTCTTGAGGTTGAATACGTATTCTTAAGATTGACAATCCAAGTTGACCATCTTCTGTACCAAATGCAGTTTTTATTTCTGAATCGGTCATATCGGGTCGCCACTGCACAATATTGGCAGCTCCGAAGCCTCTGATTATCTGATGTTTAATTTCTGGATTAATTGAAACCGTAGGGAGATATGAGACATAAAAATTAATTGTAGTATCATTACTTAAGGCAACTATGCCATACTCATTTTCAATTACATAAGGCATTGTATTGAAATCGTTACTTATACGGACGAAATATTCATTACTCATAAGCGAAGCCGAATTCTTATTCAGTTTCTCGAAAGAAAAATTGCCCTGCAACGGTACCAGTGTACTTCCGTTTTGATTAAAGATCATCTTTTTAACCTGCGATTCGCCGCCTGCCTCCAATTTATAGAAATAGATACCGCTGGCGACTTTCTGACCGATTCCGTTTGTGCCATCCCAGATGATACTGTGTGTACCGACGGTTTGACGCCCAACATTAAATTTTCGCACCACTCTACCGAGCACATCATAGATGGTAACTGTTACATCGTTTTCATTATGCAATCCATAAGGGATAGCAGTACTTGACGAAAACGGATTTGGATAACTCTGTCCCAGTGTAAAACTTGAAGGAATAGTAAAATCATCCTGAACTGATGTTAAAATATCAATTCTGTAATTACCATTATCATCCGATAGAGTTGAAAACTGAATGGTTGTATCGGACTTATTGATAAAAGTAATTTTTGCTTGTTTTACGGGAAAACGTGAGGCTGTTATTTTGCCATTTACCGTTATTGATTGAGCAAAAGAAGTAGAAAAGAATAAAGTTAAGAAAAATATAAACAGATATAATTTGTACGAAGAAAAACAAGTCCTTATCATGAAACTACCTTCTAATGATTATGAATGATTTTTATTTCTCTTAAATGTTTTAACTATAATTGAATCGTTTCAATATTCTTAAGTAAGTTACATAATTTGGATAAATATTTAAAACAAAATCGTACATTTTTTATTATCTGATGAATGGTAGTTTGGTAACTTTCAAACAATCATCTGATCTTAAATCACAAAAGTAATCATCCGATGAAAGCTCGGCATTAGTGGATACTAATTCGTATTTCCCATGATATTGTATACAGACAAAAGAGTCTTAACTTCCTCATCTATTATATTTTAAAGCTAATAAAGCCTCCTGCGTACACTTATTATTCATTTTTCAGGATTAAATAGCTCTGGATAATTTCTATAGTTCACAATATTGTCAATTATTTTTTTCATTGCCATCAGAAGCAGGAACATATTTTAATTGAGGCGTACTCCATGTAATCCATTTTGAAAGGTCTATATTATACGGCGTTGTTTGAATATTCGTATTTACAGTAGAATCACCCAGAAGAAATTTATCGATGAAAGCTTCTATTTCAGGTATTTGAGAAGATGGGACAGTACAATGCTGATGCCCGCTTACAATAGAAAATCCAAATCTATCGGGGACACCAAGCGCTTTCCAGACCTCGCGCGCAGCCAGAGAAGCTACATGCCCCGATTCATCAGCGAGCCATTCGTAATCAGGATTTCCCGTTACGAAAAGAGCATGCGGAGCAATCATAGCCACCAGTTCGTGGTGGTCGTAAGGAAGTTTTGTTACACAATAATTAAATTGATTCAAACTCTGCAAATACCAGGGAGCTCCCTGTGCATTTCTCAAAGTTTCTCTTGAACCTGAAAGAGTTTCGGTAACACGCCAGGCAGTATAGCCACCCCCACCTGATTCCTGAGATATTGTCAATGCTATTCGCTCGTCGAACGCTGCAGAAAAGAGAGCAATTTTACCTGCAAAAGAGCAGCCTGTAATTGCCAGTCGCGACAGGTCAATTTTCAAATCAGGAATCTTTTCCAGACCGTCAATTATACGACTAACTCCCCATGCCCATGCAGTAAAAAATCCAACTTCTGGGTCAGGAAATAATTTATAAAATCCACCTGTGCCACGTTTAACATCAAAACCCCACGGTGCTATTTCACTGAAATTATATTGTACCGTTGCAATATTTCGACTTGTAAAAATAGACGGAGGCAGACTCCCTGTACCGCCCCAAAATCCTACACCTATTACTGCAGGGAAAGGACCTTCACCTTCTGGTATTGTAATTCGTGAAGTTAGAACAAGTGTATCACCATTTTCGATTATTGTTACTGTTAACAAACTATCCTCATATTTTGCATACAAAGAATCTGGTGGTGGTGGCTTAATTCCAGTTTCGTAATACTGGATTTCTCTCCCTATTTCACAACGCCTACATTTCCAGTCCTGTATAGTTTTAATTCGGCCTAGCGTTGTATCCGACCACATAAATGGATCGGGTAAAGATTTTATTACAGGCAATTCATTAATTGAAGGTAATTGTGGGACAGGACAATCAAGGCAGCTATTTTCAACTTTATATGAAATTGGTAATTGTTGAGCACGACTGATACCAAAAAGACTAATTAGAAAAACAAGAATGTACTTTTTCATTTTTCCTGCCCCTGCAATTATTACTTATTTCGATAATATTAATTTTATTGCCCTGCTTCCAAGGTTGTTGGTTACCTGACAGAAATATATACCTGAGGCAACTTCGTTGTTATTTTTATCCTTTCCATTCCACTCAATTGTATGTGTTCCTGCCTGATGGTACTTATTATTTGCAAGTACTGCTATCTCTTTACCCATTAAATCAAATATCTTTATCGTCACTTCACTATTTACTGGTATAGTGTATTTAATAGTTGTAGATGGATTAAAAGGATTCGGATAATTTTGATATAGTTCAAATGTAGCTGGTTTACTTCTATTTGATTTATCATTCATTGATGTGGGAGTTGAGTTTGTAATAAACCGTAGAGATTTTAATCTGAAGAGTTCTTGATTTTCATTTCCTTTAAAAATCAAAAAAAGATCGTGCATTCCACTAAATTCTTCAAGAACATTTGTTTTGAATTCCTTATATGAAGACCAGCTACCAGTATTCACAATTTCACATTCTGCTATTTTAGTGCCGTTAAGTGAATCGATAACAACTTCAATTTTACCACCCGACGTGTTTGAAGAAGCCACTATTATTAGTGAATCCGGTTTTTTAGGATAATCGTTATTTCCAAATTCTACGCCAGCATACATTGCCCAATCATTATTATGAATACTATTGAGTGTATTGCTTACGGTAGAAGGGGTTGTGCCGTATTGGTCTGCGGGATTTAAAGCCGATATTTCAGTATAAGCATCTCTATAAATATAGAGATCAAAAAAGGCTGGGCTACCAATTGTATAGAGACCCTGATAATTGCCTGTAAAGTTATTGAACTGCGTTACCTCTTTATCAATTTCTGACGCATCAATTTCATTACCTACCTGAAACCAGTAAAAGCCATCACTGCTGTAGTAACCCGACATTTTGTGTTCATTTCTAACTAATTTAAGCCAGAGAGTAGAGCCTATTGTATTTTCAACCTGATAAATTGTGTTCTTAAAGCTAAATGAAATAACTTTATTACCATTTTGATCTAATGTCGAACATAGTTTTACTTGATGAGTTTCGGGACCATTAATTATCCACAAGCCTGCTTCGTCTGAAGTGGATTCGGGTTCAAAATCGACGCGTGTAATTAATGAATAACTATGTTCACCGTCATTTTTAATTACAGTATTTCTTCCACCTTTATTAATGTTTACGAGTTTCAGCCAGCCTGGTCTTTCTGTGAGTGAATAAGTATTATCCGGTGTATAGCCAAGAAACGACCATTCAGGATGAAGCTTAACTGAATTGAAATTATCTGAATGAGGGACTGCCCAGGGGATGCCATTGCTTGGCAGGTTAGGAGCCACAGCTGCACTGCTGGATGGTCTTAGAATTTTTGGAAAATCATTTTCGTCGTAAACTACCTGGCATAACAAACCCTGACGACCCTGTGCATACCAATTACTACTATGATAGCTATGAGCAATAACCCAGCTTGTACCATCATCTAATTTTACTGCAGGAGAAATATGATTTGGCGTAGTAAAAAGTGTACTGCTACCTGTAAATATGTTTGTTCCAATTATTGTCCATTTTGATTTATCGTCTGTTAAGGTATCACTTCGCATTACATATTGACTGCCGACTAAATGTTGTGCAAAGCTATAATAATAATAACCATTATGTTTCCACATCACGGGCCCTTCAGCCCAACCATAAGGATATGATGGAGCTGGATTAAGCCATGTCAGGTTATATACTTTCCCTGTCGGTTGTCCATCGTCACCAAGTTCGACAATATGATTATTAGGCTGACCTGCTTTTGTTAGTAAGTACCATTTACCGGTATCTTCATCGATAAAAATTGAATTGTCAACGCCCAGTCCTGCTGGCATACTTGATGGTACTCTCATTCGAGTAGGTGTGCTCCAGGGTCCTTCCGGTTTATCTGCTGTTACAAAATACATACTACCCCCGCCACGTCCAAAGAAATGCCAGTATTTTCCTTTGTAATAGACCATATGTCCGCCCCAGATTCCACCGCCGGGGCTATTTCCATATTCTGTCCATGATGGGGAGACGGGTTGTGCAATTACTTCCCAATGCACTAAGTCAGTTGAATGGTATATCTTCGGTGTTGGATTAAATGACGACCCTGAGGTATAAAAGTCTTTTCCGACTTTTGTTAATGTAGGATCTGGGTGGTCACCAGGGATAACAGGATTCATGTAAGTCTTTTGTTGAGTTATCTGGGCGAAACTGAAACTGCAAAAAAGAAAAACAAAAAGAATTATAGTTATTTTTTTCATTTCCCCCTCCAATTATTGAAAATTTATTTCACTTCAATCCAGGTGAAACATTCGCCTCCTTTACGATCAGGTCTCGCTCCTTTTGAATTTGCAGAGCAAAGACTTCCGGCATACGGTGCAGCGTACAAATACTTATGAGTATATAAAGACATAAGCATTATATCTCCTTTTAACATATCGACCCATTGGAAAACAGAGGCTAAGCCCTGCTCTTCTTTTTCAATACGCACCTCTGCCATATCTCCATAATTTTTTACAGTAACAAATCCACCCGATTCAACTGATTGCAAAGCAATACGACCATTGCCTCTGTCGAGTAGGCGAAATAATGCTTTGTTGCCCTGGCTCAACTTACTATCAAAAGGTACAGGTCTTAAAAAATTTTTCCAGTTAACCAGGACAGTGCTATCAGCTATGGAAATCAATTTAATAATTTTGTTGTATGGAATTGGTTTGGTCAAACCTTTACAACGAGGTTCAATTATTTCAAAGCTATCAAAATCTGCGTAGCCCCCTTCTTTACCCTCAATATTAAAATTGAATAGAGCATACCTTACTCCCTGGAAAGTTTTTAATTGATATGGTAAAATTATTTTATCCTCAATGGTTATGTAGTCCCTGCCATTTAAGCTATAACTTAGATAAGCAAAATCATCGTCAAAGTTACAGTAAGCCCTCAACCATACTGTATTAGAATCTAACGGTAGCGACCACTTTTCGTTCTTTTGCTGATTATAATACTGAAGTAAATTTCCTTCTTTTGTTTTAACAACTCCAATCCATGCATACGGTAAGTTAAGCAGAGCAAGGCCAGCATTATCACCAATTTCAAGATTAGTAAATTCCATCTTTGTAATTGCATACGATTCAGGACCAATTGCTCGCTGTGTTAAAGAATTTCGAGCATGCCAGAATGACTCCGCTGGTAAAGAGTGTAGGCGTAAGAATCCTTTTCTTTCATTTAAAGACCATTTGCTATTATTCGGTAGATGATTCCATTGCCATACATTTTTTAATTGAGGACCGCTAAAATCGTCATCCCTTTCAAATGGCGAAGTTGGAACTGAAGAAGATACGGTTTTGGGTTTAATCCAGACTCGGGGTGAGCGTTTCAAGTTTCCCGGCAGTCCCATATAAGGCCAGCCATCTTTCCATGTTACAGGACTTAGCACAGTAACTCGTCCTAAAGAATTATAATCCATCATCGAGAAGCCCCACCATTCGCCTTTATCAGTTTCAACAATGCCACCTTGATGCATTGGAATGCAACCGATGTAATTTTCATCATACTTCACAAGATTAAAAGGCGGTCCATTCTGTGTGTCCCACAAACGCCAGGTTGTCCCGACACCCATATTTTCTTCCGAACTAATTACATTGATTTCGTATGGACCATAAGGATTGTCAGCTCTTGCACATACATGATAGCAAGTTGGATCCCAGTTTGTAATTGTTATATAATATTTCCCATTAATTTTATAAAAGTGGCTTCCTTCGCCGGCTCCGCTTCCAGCAGGAATAATTACTTTTTCTGTACCTGGAACTAAATCGGTCAAATCCTCATTCAATTCGGCCAATTTAATTTCATCATAACCCCATACTACATAGACTTTACCGTCATCATCGAATAAAACAGATAAATCATGCAGCGACACGTTCATTTGAAAATGTTCCCACGGACCGGCAGGATTGACTGCCTTAAATACTTGTGTATTATAACGATTTACATTGCTAAAAATATAAAACACACCATTGTTATATCTTAAACACGGCGCCCAGAAGCCCTGACCGTATATCTCTTTTCCGTTTTCCATTCTAAATTCTGGACCCAAATCGAGTTGTTCGCATGCGTAACTTAAAAGCTCCCAGTTAATTAAATCTTTCGAATGAAGTACGGGTAAACCTGGCATTGCATGCATTGTTGTACCTGTCATATAATAATCACTCCCTACACGAATTAAGTCGGGGTCCGAAAATTCTTCGTAAAAAATTGGATTTGTAAATGTTCCATTTCCATTATCGGCATGCCAGGTACAACTCGTCGAGTCGTTCTGCCGTGGAATAACTACCTGTGAATTCAATATACTATTAACTGTGAAAAATAGTATAAGTGTCGATAGATTTATTAAATTGATTGTTCTCAAGTTCTGCCTCGAAAAAATTCTCTTATTGATTTTATTATTGCAGTGGCAACCATACCTTCATTTTTCCGACCCCCCTGTTAGACCAGAGATAGTATGGAATCATCTTAATTTGAATGTCCCCTTTTTCTATTATAACGATCGGCACTCTTTCCGATAATACATTATCTTCCTTAATAGTAATCTTTGCATCTCTACTAATAAAAATATCATTTATATTTTCATTGTCGATTTCTTCGGCGCAATAAACAAAAGGACCCAGCTCAAGAGCTACTTTATTTTGGTCTTCCTTTACATTTTCGTTAGCCAAAACCTTTTTTACTTCTTCTGGCAGTATTAATTCTACAGTGTCACCTTTCTGCCAAAGTCTATTAACAACAGCGTATCCTCTGTCTAATATCAAATTTTGTTTTTTGCCGTTTACAAGTAAAGTGATTGATGAATTCTGATTATCGAGATAACGATACAAATTGCCAGGTAAAGGTGTGTTTTTCGACCATCCGGGTATTCTAATTTTTAAAGTAAATTGTGTGGCATTGTGCGGTTCAATATTGATTGTAATTTTATAATCTAAAGGGTAAGAAGTCTTTTGCACTAAATTAACATCAGCGTTTTTCAATTTTATTTCTGCCCTGCTATCGACAAACAGATTTACAAATAAAGTGTCGTTATCATAAGAATAGACCAAACCAGGCAATGAAGGGATAAAGCGAATTAGATTTGTGGGACAACACGAACAATCGAACCACGGTTGGCGGGTACAGGCGCCCATATTAAATTTAAATTCTCCGTCTGATTCCAGAGGATTTGGATAGAAAAAATTTTTACCGTCGAGAGAAATTCCGGAAATCAATCCATTGTAAAGCGTTCGTTCAATGACGTCAAAAAATTTTGTATCACCTGTCATTCTGAATAATCTGTAATTCCAGTAAACGCTTCCAATCGAAGCGCAGGTTTCGCAGTAAGCTGTCAGATTGGGTAATTCATAATCTTCACCGAAAGATTCTCCTTCATGACGCGAACCAAGCCCACCTGTTAGATAAGTCTTTTTATTAACTACGTTATCCCATAATGTAAATACAGCATTTTTATAGGCTTCGTCATTAAGTAAGGCTGCAATATCAGTCATTGCAGCATACATATAAAGAGCACGCACTGCATGACCTACTGCCTCTTTTTGCTCGTAAACAGGTTTGTGGTCCTGAGCATATTCTCCGTAAAGTTTATGCGTGGAAGAATCTCCTCGGACATCCAGAAAAAACTTTGCTAATTTCATATATTCTTCGTTACCGGTAATCTGATAGAGCTTGATCAACCCGGTTTCCACAATTTGATGACCTGGTGGTGTTCTTAGTTTATTTGGTCCAAAATTCTCAACGAGCAGGTTGGCATTTTTAATTGCTATATCGAGGAAATTTCTTTTGCCGGTTGCATAGTAGTGAGCAGCAGCTGCCTCGAATAGATGACCGCTGTTGTAAAGTTCATGGCTGCTTTCGAGATGTTCCCACCTTCGACTGGATGGTTTGACCCACCATGCCGGTGGCTTTTGAGGATTAATTGTAAACCAGGTGGTTATATAGCCGTCTTCTTCCTGACCCGTTTTGATAATTGCAATTACTGAATCGATGTACGCCTCTAACTCACTATTCGGATTACTAACCAATGAATAAGCGGCACCTTCAATAATTTTGTATAAGTCGGTGTCGTCAAACGGCATTTTACCACGATATTCACCTTTCTTTTTCCCTCCAGCAACGAGGAAATTATCCATTCGACCTTCTTCCTCGCATTTTTTGAAAGCATATTTGATTGTGGTTTCCTGAATTGTTTTGATTTTTGGCAACCAGAAGTTATCCGTCAATCTAACGTTGCGGATATCGACTGGATTAATCCTGTAAGCATTCCGCTCAATTTTATTTTGCGGAAATATCATTGCGGTGAAAAGTAAAATGTTAATAATTAGTTTCATTAATTACTCCCCTGAAGTAATTGCTATTTCATCAAAACAATTTTTTTAGAGTCGGTATTTTTTCCGACGTGTAATTTACAAATATAGATTCCGCTCGATAACTTATTTGCGTCGAAGTCAACTGCATATTCTCCCGCTTGCTTATAACCTTCAACAAGGGTAACAATTTCTTTTCCTAACAAATCATAAATTTTTAACGATACCTCGTTGGCTTTATTAATCTTAAAAGTTATCCTTGTTCGTGGATTAAAGGGATTTGGATAGTTTTGTTGAAGAATAAATCCCACATTTTTTTCGAATGAATCTTTTATATCAGTAGTGCTGCATAAATTGATGGCAGAATCGCCTTTGCCTATTGGGAAGAACTCCACGTTCGATAAGACCAACTTATCCAAGGCTGCACCGTCTTCTCTATATGAAATTTTGATAAAATGTTCTCCTTTCTGCAATTGATAATTATCCAGTAATTTCCATTCCCACCCGCTTGAAGTAAGTCCATTGTACATTCGAAAATCAGTGTCGTCAATTCCTATCCAGAACGAATCGTCGTTATATGTGGCGCAATTGACACGTGCCATCAGATAATATAGACCTGTCGAATCGATAGTAAAAGCAAGAGTAATAACATCATCTTCTCCAGATGGTGCCTGATTTAAACTCTGGAGTCCGTTTTTAATCGTAACATATTTATTATTTGATGCTTCATTGTCAGTAATAATTTGCCAGTTACTTCCTCCTGTTCCACATTCGGGCTCAAGAAAAATCGAATGTAATTCTGTATCTATAGTAACAGGTTCTGTTCTGGTAAAGAGAGATAAATCGACAGCTTCTGCCATCATCCTGTGACCGGTTTCATTAGGATGAAGATGATCGCCCGTATCGGCTTCGGGTAAAAGGCTTAATGTATCCTCTGGATTTCTCAGTGCTTTGTCCATGTCGATGACTGCGTCGAAGTATCCACTATTTCGGATCCAGTCGTTAACTTTTTGTCTTGCTGATTCGCGCAATTCAGAATAGTAAGAATGACCTTTCATTGGTAAAAGCGTTGCTCCATAGACGTAAATCCCTTTAGAGTGGGCATTAAAAATCATCTGCTTGTAGGCCTCGATTAAATCGTCTGCCACCTCAATGCTATTAGAGCCCCCAATATCATTAATTCCTTCAAGAATAATTAACCATCTTACTCCATTCTGATTGAGCACGTCCCTTTCAAATCTACTAAGTGCTGTTGGTCCAAGACCAAGTTTTAATACGCGATTACCACCAATGCCAGCATTCAACACAGCTACATGTTGAGTAGCTTGATTGTTCTGCAGTCGTTTGGAAAGTTCATCTGGCCAGCGATTTTGTTTGTTCGTACCGGAACCACGGCCATCTGTAATTGAATTTCCAAGTATAACTACAGCAAAAGCTGAATCGGAAGTTAGAACATCAATCGTATTTATTACATACCAGTGGTCAGTTGTAATTGCATTTGTAAAATCCTCTTTATCGACGTTATTACCCGTTAGAATATATGACGTTGTTCGGGAACCTGGATGTCCGGTAATATCAGACGGCGTATTTCCGAAATAAATTGTAATGGCTAAGTCAGTCAATGGCATCAAATTAAATTCAAGTGGATCAGATGTAATAGCCGCACTGGCTGGAATTATAACTTCAGGTTTACCGTTAAAAGTAAGAGATTTATCTGTCGATTTATCAATTACACCATTTCCTTTTGATACTGCAATGTGAACAGCGTTAATTGTGATGGGCGATTTACTAAATTCGTTGGATAGACGTAATCTCAATATATTACCACCAATAGAAACTCTAACGATTTGTCGAATAGTATTATTACTCAATCCAGGCGGAACAGGAGGATTGTTTTGAGGTTCAACCAGTTGTGGCGAAGTCGTCCACGTACCAACCCATTTCTGATTTTCAGTTTGCCCGTTAATTACCATACTTGAAATAAGAATTAGCAAAATGTAATACTTCTTCACAATGAAAAGAATATTAAATGAATTCTTCATCTGATTTTTTCCTTTTGTATGTTATTTAACACAATTTATTCGATTGCTAATACACACGAACTTTTATTTTATAATTATTTCATCACTTAGACGAATATCTTCGGAAGAGCTCCCAATAAGTATTTTCCAGAAGCCTTTTTGAACCACAAAATTGTTTTCGTAAGTACTGTAAAATGAAAATTCCGAGACAGGAATACTAAAATGTAACTTTTGACATTCTCCAGGCTTAAGTGTAATTCGCTGAAATCTTTTCAATTGTTTACGAGGTGTCTTAAACTTTGCATCTGTAGAACGGACATAGACCTGCACTACTTCATCTCCTTCATATACGCCAGTGTTCTTTAGAGAGAATTCGATTGTAAGAGTGTCACTTTCGCTTAGATTTTTGTGAAAAATATTAAGACTATCATACTCAAATGTAGTATACGACAGACCGTGCCCAAATGGAAATAAAACCGGTTCTTCCAGGTACATATAGGTTCTGGGATTATTAATTATATCATAGTCAGACATCGGTGGTAATTGTTCTGTGGAAGCATAAAAAGTTTGAGGTAATTTTCCCCCAGGATTATAATCTCCGAAAAGAACATCGGCAAGCGCCTGTCCTCCGAATTCTCCATTATACCAGTTTTCGACAATAGCTCTGGCATATTTTTCCGTTCCTGCCAGAGCAATCGGTCCTCCGTTTACAAGCACTAAAACAATGTTTGGATTGACTTCGGCCACTTGTTTAATTAATTCCTGTTGGACGGATGGCAGTTCAATTGTTTTTCTGTCGAGTTCTTCCTGTGATATACCGGGAGTTATTCCCACAACTAATACAACTAAATCGCTTCTGGCAGCTATTTTCTTGGCACTTTCAAAATCTTTCTGTCCAAGATCCCAGGTTAATCTGGCAGTTGCTCCCAGTGAATTATCGAAGTATTCTAATACTACATCATATTTTTTACCAGGCAGTAATTTTACTTTTGCTGCAATTGGTTTTTCACCGTGTTCTTTCCAGTCATCTATGATTAATTTATTATCGATAAATAATCTAACGCCATCGTCACAGCTCGTTCCAATATAGTTGATCGTGTCCGGTGGAATTATAGTACCTCTCCATCTTACTGAAAATTTATCGGAAGGTACGCCATCTGCAGGTGAGTTTATTCCGAATGAAAAATTAACCATGGAATCGACTCTTGTAAAAACAGGCTTACCTTCCAGATTCATATTGTCGTAATATTCGCCAAGCAAACCTTTACTACCATTTTTTTCAATTATACCGAAATATTGAGACTCAATTGGTCTCAGTAAACCACCGCCGATGTCGCATCCCTGAACATAGTTGACTTTAATATTCATAGAATCCGCTTTGTTTTTAATTCCTTCTAATGGACTTACCAGGATATTAGGGAACCCGCTATAGATGCCTAATTGAGCTTCGCTAGCGTTAGGTCCAATTACGGCAATCGATTTTATTTTGTTTTTATTAATTGGTAATATACCATTGTTTTTAAGGAGGACAATCGATTTGTGTGCAGCTTTTAGAGCCAGTGCTCTGTTTTCTTCGCTGTCTAAATAATCTTTCCCGATCGATGAATAAGGAACAATTTCCGGTGGGTCAAATTCACCCAATCTGAAACGGGCAGAGAGCACTCTATATAATGCTTTATCGATATCTTTTTCATATAGAAGACCTTCGTCGATTGCATCTTTGATAAATTCACGATATGCCTGACCACAGTTTAAATCGCATCCTGCAAGGATACTGCGAGCAACTGCTTCAGCGCCTGTTTTAAAAAATTTATGTCCATAAATCATATCATAAATAGCACCGCAATCGGATACAACATATCCCTCAAATCCCCAGTCACGTCTTAAAAGGTCGGTCATCAAAAATATATTGGCATTACTCGGTACTTGATTCAATTCGTTGTAGGCACCCATTATAGAGAAAGCTTTTCCTTCAGTGATTGCATTTTTAAAGGCGGGCAAATAATATTCGTAAAGGCTTCTCATGTCAACGTCCGACGAGCCGGTGTGCCTTCTTTCTTCTTCATTATTTGCAATGAAATGTTTTGGAGTTGCAACGGTTTTTAAGTAATAGGGATGGCTTCCTTGCATGCCTCTAATAAATGCCACTCCCATTCTGGATAATAAATATGGATCCTCGCTGTAGGATTCTTCATTTCTGCCCCATCTTGGATCCCTTGCTATGTTGATTGTAGGGCTCCAATACGTCAAGCCTTTTCCGTATAAACGATTCAAAGCTCGGGCTTCGTCGGATATTGCCGATGCTACACTGTAAACAAGTTCAGGATCCCACGTTGCCCCCATTGCAATTGATTGAGGAAACGATGTAGCACCTTTTGCCAGTACACCGTGTAATGCTTCATTCCAGTAGTTATAGGCTCTTAAACCGAGTCGGGGAATTGAATCTGCTTGATTTGTCAATTGCTTGATCTTTTCATCTAAGGTCATTAACGCTATCAGGTCATTCAGTCTTTCCGTGTACGAGCCGTACTTGTAAACATTAACAATCACATAATTGCTGTCAATTAATTCGTTCTTCTTTAATGTATAGTTAAATAGGTAATATCCAGGGCGGGGTAATTCAACTTCAGTTTTATAATCAGAAGGATTCTTTATTATAACTCCATTATTATTGACACATTTCCAATTTACAAATTCTTCATCCGTAGAATTTTTACAGCTTAATGTTACCGATTTCCTTTCTTCCCAATTAACAAAATAATAATTATTAGATTCGTTATTCTGCGCAAATAAATAATTGTGAAATAATATGTAAAAGAGAGTCATAGAAAGAGTAAAGCTAAGTTTTTTCATAGGGCGAGTCTCCCCTTTAGATGATTGAAGCCTTTGCATACAAATCATTTTAGTAAAAGTAATTTTTTTGAAGCCGTGTAATCTTCTGCGATTAGTTTGTAATAATAAACTCCGCTGGGCAATCTTTTTGCGTTAAAAATTAACGTATGAGTACCAGCAGGTTTTTTCGAATTTTCCAGTGTAACTACTTCTCTTCCCATGTCGTCATATAATTTTATTGTAACATGAGAATCGACAGGGATTACATACGATATCTTTGTAGATGGATTAAAAGGATTTGGAAAATTCTGAAACAATTCATATTCCTTAGGAATCGATTGTCCGTTGTTTTCATTTGAAGTAATGATTGGTCGTACCTTGAATACCGAATGTCCAGCGGTTATAAATAAAGTTTTATTATCATCTTCGCCCCAGGTACAATTTGACGCTGAGATATTTGAGGGTAAATGAATTTTTCCGATTAGTTCTGCCCCAGGAGAAATTATCCAGACAAAAGATGAACAGGTAACATAAAGATTACCATTTTCATCGACTTTCATTCCATCAGCATATCCATTGACAGGAATTGTAAAAAAAAGTTTTTTATTTGTAATAATCGAATCATCTACAACATCCCATACATAAATCTTATGTACTCTCGAATCATTTACATATAATTTTTTTTCATCTGGAGAAAAACAGATGCCGTTGGGAAGTTCGAGTTTATCCAGAAGCCGAACGTTGCCTTGAGGACTAATCCTGTAAATACCATTAAATGTCAATTCTTTATTTCGGAGCCCTCCAGGAATATTGAAATCGGGATCGGTAAAAAATATCGAACCGTCGGATCTTACTACCAGATCATTTGGACTATTGAAACGTTTCCCCTCATATCTGTCTGCCAGCGGAGTTTGAGTACCATCATTTTCAAAACGCACTATTCTCCTTTTTCCCATCTGTCCTGCTACCAGTCTGCCTTCAAGGTCATAAGTCAATCCGTTTGTACTATCCGATGGGTCCAGATAAATCTCCTTGCCATTTTCTGGGGTCCATCTGTAGATTTTATTCCCTTTAATATCAGAAAAAAGCAAACCAATGCCTTCCTTCCAGACGGGACCTTCAGGCTGTTCAATATCTGTTACAATTTCTTCAACCGTTGCATTTGTATCAATTATGATTTGTGGCACGACATGGTTTGCTGTCGTTATCAGAAAGATAAAAATCAGGACAATATTTGTAAGCATAAAGTTTTTCATATTTCTCTTCATGTTAAAGTTATTTTTGATAGATCATTTTAATTGATTGACTGTAACCATTAGTTTCCAGTCGACTGATATAAACACCGCTTGCCAGTCCTGTTGCGTTCCATTGCAGTCGGTGTTCGCCTGCAGGTACCTCACCTTCAATTATAGTTTCGATTTCTCTGCCGGTTATGTCGTATACTTTTAATTTTATATACTCATTCCGCGGCAAGTAAAATACAATCATAGTAGAAGGATTGAATGGATTTGGATAATTTGCGCATAATTTAAAATCGGAAGGCTTTTCCAGATTCTTATTTTTCTCCACGCTTGTAATTAAATCTTTCCCGTCGCCAACTAAATTAATTTCGCTCAGGCGGTTGGTCCCAATTCCCTTTTTGTAGAGAAGATCAAGATAATTATCGCATTCAGTATCGCCATAGCTGTTTTTTGCCGGCAACTTAAGTTTTGCAGCTTCTGGATTAAGTCCCATCAAATGAGCAGCTATCGTGTCGGTAGCCACTGGATCCTTTCCTGCAAATAATACATGGCTGGCGTAGGGTGCAAAATTCGGATTCCAGACGCCTTCTCCGCCTATTGCATTTTTAATTCCATCACCAATAGAAAAGTCGACAGGCCGCGCTGAATATAAATCGCACACTGCGCGGGGTAAAAATACTGCTGAGGAACCATTCGTAGGGCTATGGATCGCCTGTCGCCTGTACTGGATCTGTGGCGTTGTATAATCCACCTGCGGTACCGAACCAATCTGGTTCTTAATTGCTAATGTAATTCCTGCTTCTGCATGCTGCTTTAGCTTTCCAATCGATACATATACATCGTTATTAATAACTATTTCATTCATCTTGAAACTCGGGAAATTATAATAGCCGTCACCCGTAGAAACGTCGATAAAATTTCCCTTGCTAATATCAACCAATCGACAGCCTAAGTCTTTTTCTATAGATCGATATCCCTCAAATACCGGGTTATCAAATGAATCGTAGCTCCCGAGACTTTCAACTATAAAAATGTTACTGGGTGATACTCCCGAATCAATAATTAATTCTGTTGCAGCTCTCACTACAGTTGAATGGCTCCACATTGCTTCTTCGATTGATGCGCCTTTTAATTTGTCGTTGGTGGCACTTCCAGAACCGCCTGTAAGGTTAATCTTAATTACAACCTTTTTATCGGTGCTGAATAAATCTGAAACACCACCTAATTGTTCAAACAAGTATTGCATTTTCTGTTTAACTCCACCATTGACATCATCATATACATAATTGTCAGCTGGAGTATTCAATGTATTTGTGATTGCAACAGTTGATAAAGTGGTACGTTTATTCAAATCATATGCAAAAATACCTGACGGTTTCAAATAAGGAATTGTAAACAAACCTGCAAAAGCAATACTACTTTTTTTAATAAACTCTCGTCTTGAAGAGCTTAAGCCCTCGTTAATGTTGGATTTTTTCATTACCCCTCCTTTAATTATTCATATAAATGTTTGCTTACTGAATTGTTACAAGAATGTAAGCTTTCAAATTATCATTATTATTTAGCATAAAATTTTATTCGATACTTATAACAGTACTTCCTGCTTGCAACCCTTCGGAATAAGCTTTCAAAATTGCATTGCCTTTGGTTCCTTCAATCGATCTGACTATAACCAGCAGAAGTCCATTAAAAGCGTTCCTGCTTTTTGATGGAAATGGAATCATACAGGTCGGGTCGCCATTATCGGTAGCAATAATTTCAGCAGGTCCTTCGATCTCTAAGTTAATTGTATTAGCAGCGTCAGGTACAAGCAGTCCGTTTTCGTCTGTAATTTTAACTGTTACAAACGAAAGGTCTTTACCGTCGGCTTTGATTATTCGTCGATCCGGGATCAATTCCACTTTCGCAGGTTGAAGTGTAGTTTTTACGCTATCGGTTGCCCACGGTTTGCCGTTTTTATAAGTCAAAACTTTTAATTCACCCGGTTCATAAATAACTTCGTCCCATCGTAATCGATATTCAAATTTTCCTTTTTTCTTTTTTCCTAAGGATTTTCCATTTAAGAATAGTTCTGCTTCGTCACCCGATGTAAAAATGTGGACAGGTGTTACTTTACCAACTCTATCGTGCCAGTTCCAGTGAGGTAGAATGTGAGCCATCGGATAATCAGGGCGCCAGTAAGATTGATATAAATAGAAGCGATCTTTTTTGAAACCGGCAAGGTCGATCACGCCAAAGTATGAGCTACGAGCCTTGTAATAAGGAGTGGGTTCACCGAGATAGTCCCATCCGCTCCATACGAAGCCACCTGCAACAAATGGATGCCTGTCGAGTGTAGCAAATACTTTATCTGCCGACGATCCGAAATCAGCCGTATAAAGTTCATAAGCGCTGACATATTTTTTGTCTGGATCGCCTCCCTGCGAGTCGCTTACAGGCGAACTAATACCATCGTATACAGGAAATAAATATGTGCCCCGACTGCTTAAAGCTGCTGCATTCTCGCTGCTAAGAATTACTTTGTCTGGAAATTTTTTATGAAATTCTTCATACAAAGGTTCAGTCTTAATCCCCTGCAAATGTGCATAAGCCGGTGCATTACGGATTCCTTCTCCTTGATAATTTAGACTAATTACATCCATCACTTCCGGAAATGGCATGTACGGTTTGGCATAATTCATCGAAGCAGTTGCCGGTCTTGTGGAGTCTTCCTGTTTAATAATATCATACAAATGTTTTGCAAGGGCGGCACCTTCTTTGTCGGTATATTGTTCACCTACTTCATTACCGAAACTCCACATAATAATTGAGGGATGATTTCTATCCCTGCGAACAAAAGCTCGCAAATCCTGTTCATGCCATTCTGGAAAAATCAAGTGGAAATCGAGAGGTGTTTTCTTGCGTTCCCACACATCAAATATTTCATCTACAACTAAGAATCCCATTCTATCCGTTAAATCGAGAAATTCTGGCGCAGGAGGATTATGAGCAAATCGAATTGCATTACATCCCATTTCTCTCAGTAATTCTAATTGACGCTCGGCAGCTCTTATGTTAAATGCTGCTCCTAAAGGACCTAAATCGTGATGCAGATTGGCACCTTTAATTTTAATTAATTCATCATTGAGAAGTATCCCTTTTTCGGGATTAAATTCAAGTTTGCGAATTCCAAATTTTGTCGAGTAATTATCTATCAGTTTTCCATCCTTTAGTAATTTAATTTCCGACAGATAGAGATTGGGCGTTTGTGTCGGCGGTACACCCCACAATTTGGGATTATTAATTTTAATGCTACTTTTATCTATATGACTGGTATTCGGTTCGATTTCTACCTTTCTAATTACTGAACTGGCAATAAGGCTGTCAATTTTATATCCCGAGCGATTTACTGCATAAATTTCATGGATAATATCGATATAAACTTTTTCATTCGAGTTATTGTCGATTTTCGTTCTGATATCTACTTCAGCTCTGTTTTTATTGATATAGTTGGTTGTAATAAATGTGCCCCAGTGTGCAATATGGATGCGATTAGTTTTAACCAGCCAGACATTACGATAGATACCAGCGCCTGGATACCAACGAGACGATTTTGGTGGGTTATCCAGTCGAATTGCTATAATATTATCTTTGCCAAAATCGATGTATGGGGTCACGTTGATTCTGAATGAATTGTAACCGTAAGGCCAGCCTCCAGCAAGATAACCATTAATCCAGACCATTGCATACGACATCGCACCGTCGATATCGAGATAAATTTGCTTGGCCGAATCGGAATGGGGAATGAAAATTTTTTTTCTGTACCATGCCACACCATGAATTGGCAAACGCCCCATGCCGCCTCCAACTTCGGCGTCCTCCCCTTCCAGAAATGGCCCTTTAATTGCCCAATCGTGGGGTAAATTTATTTTTTCCCAATTACTATCGTCATAATTTAACTGTACAAAGGGGAAATCTTTACCTGGATTACCGTCTGGTCTTTTATAATGTTTCGAATTGTCATAAAGGAATTCATTTCCCGTAGGTAATATCCAGAACTTCAAGACTGACTTAGGCGATTCAATCTTAGCTGCTTCGGTTGGAATCGCATCTGCAGGATTATCATCTTTGTATTCTTTAATAGCAGGTCGTATATCATATATCAAACTATCTGCATTTTCAATCGCTTCATACTTATAAAATCTCCAATCGTTATTGAGCAATATTTTTTCTCTTACATATTTTAAATTTTCTGTCTCGCTTTCAGAAAAAATAAAATTACTTACCAACAGCAATGCCAATAATGCTATCTTGTATACACTTGATTTCATAATAAATTAGAGCCCGCTCGTCTTTAAGTAGAAGCCTATAAGTAATGTGTAGTTTACTAGTATGATCAATTGCTTATCGACTAATAAATTCAGCAGAAAATAATAATAAACAGCCCGCTCATGGCGGGCTGTTTAGGACCCCAAATGGAGCAATTATTTAATTAGCATCAACTTCTTCACGCTATAGAAATCGCCAGCTTTGATTGTGTAGAAGTAGACGCCTGATGCGAGATTCGAAGCATTGAAAGTAACTCTGTGATAACCAGCATTCATGTGTCCGTTAACAAGTTGAGCTACTTCTTTGCCCAAAGCGTCATAAACAACCAATTTAACATCGCTACTTTGTGGCAATGCAAATTCGATGTTGGTTGTTGGGTTGAAAGGATTCGGGTAATTTTGTCCGAGTGAATAATCTGTCGGAATTGTAGAAGAGAATGTTTCTACGGAGACGACGGAATCAGGAATTTCAATTGGAGCACCCAGATCGACCAAAACATCATAGAGATTTAATTTTGTTGCACTTGCCAGATTATTTAGTGCAATATTAAAGCTATTGATCTTTGAAATCGGCGTTTTGTCGTCCACTACAATTCCACCGAATTTATATGAACCATCTTCCTTGTAGATATAATAACGGAATTCAACATTTCCATTTTCTTTAGGTGCAATTGAGAATGCAAAATTGTACATACCTTCTGTAGCGACAGCACCTGCAGGTTTTTGACGTGTATCTGCCAGAACATAATCTCCTGCTTCGTTAGTATTGAGCCATGTACCGTTAATAATTGCACCTACTGTGCCCATTTGATCGTTTCCTTCACCCCATGCTGTTAAATCGTTGCCACCACTGTGTGGAATAACCAGATAGCCCGATGCACCAGATTCAGAGCCATTCCATTCCATTCCGTTTTCTGTAGTAACAAGTTTTCCAGCATTCTGATAGAACAATCCCATTCTTAGTGAGGACCAACCTTCGAAACCGCCACCTACAAGTTCCATCTTTCCTGTAACTACTAAAGCTTTGTCGACTTTAGCCTGTACATCTATCGGGAATTTACCTCTTAGGGCAGCCCATCCAAATGGCTTTCTTGCTCCAGACATAGTTGCATTACCAATTAATTCTACCGGTTCTAATGTCCAGCCGCCGGTTCTCTTGCCGATGAATCCCCAATCGCCTACATAGAATTTCTGCCATGGTGCTTCCGGAACAGTAATTGGATTTCCTTTATCAACTTTTACTGCAATTAATCTGAACTCTTTCATTGCAGTTTGTATTCCATCACCAATGCCAAAGCAGATACCATTGAATTTAGTAGTAACCTGAGCAGTGTCAATTACAGTACCACCGAACCAATATTTTTTATCTTTATGGTACATGTACCAGCGAATTTCATTTGTACCGTCTGGTAATGGTTGCACAGAAATAGCAAAGTCATAAACACCACCTACAATAACAGCTCGTGCCGGAGCCTGTTCAATGGCAGCGATTGGACCCCCATTATTGCTCCAGGTGCTGTTCCATCCTGTACCACCATTAATTGTCCAGATAGTACCAGCACCACCAGCTCCATTTGCCATATCGGTAGTTCCAGAACGAGGAGTAAATTCATAGCCGTAATGGACGCCAGTACCTGTCCATTCAGCTTGAGGTGTAAAACGATTTATTAATTGGCCTTCATTATCCCAATATGTCAATGCATAACGTAATCCTACGTAACTTTCACCCGGTCCATCGCCTACATATTCAAATTGTCCTGATACGATAATTGCTTTGCTTGTCGTGGCTTCAATTGTTGTCCCGAATCCACCTCTAATCGTTGCCCAGGTTGCAGGTGGCCCATCTGCACCCATAGCTGCATCGCCAACGATAGTATTTGAGTCAACGAGGATTGGCCAACCTTTACCACGATTTGTAGTTCCCCAGTACTCAACGTAGAACGGTTGCCACGGAGCTTCTGGAACAACTATCGGTTCACCATAATCTACTTTTGCTGCAAGGACTTTAAATTCAGTCCAATCACCAGTATTGACACCGAAACAGATACTATTAAATTTATCTGTTGTGGCTGTGTCTATAATATTACCACCGAACCAATATTTATTGTTCTTTTCTATAAGATACCATCTAATTTCATTATGGGTGGCATCAACTTTTCTTAATGAGAAAGCAAATTTATAAATACCCGGGATAATTTCTGCATTTCGAGGAGCCTGTTCAATAGCTGCAATTGTTTTACCATTATTGCTCCACGTACTATTCCAGTTACCATTATTTATTGTCCATACAGTTCCACTACCACCGGCTCCATTTGACATAGTTCCTACACCGGTACGTGGATGGAAACCGTAACCCCAATACTTACCGCCAACCCAAGCGGCTGAATCTGTTAATGGATTTTCGAGTTGAGCGTTTTCCATATATGTAATTGCATAACGTATTGGAGTATAACTGCTTCCGCCCCCCTCTGTTCCTACGAATTCCAGTTCACCGGTTACAATTAAAGCTTTGTCTGTTTTAAGTTCGAGATCCTGCCCGAAACCACCCTGCACGGTTGCCCAACCTGCTCCATTGATTGGAGAGCCATCACCGGAAATTAATGCATCACCTACTAAAGTATTTTCATCGTTTCTAATCTTCCAATATTTTCCTTGAGCTGTTGTACCCCAGTCCTGAAGATAATAAGCCTGCCATGGTGCTTCGGGAACTTCTATGGGTGAGCCTAATCTTGCTTTTACGCCAGTTAATTTAAAGGCGGTCATATTTGTTGTAATTCCATCTCCAATACCAAAACAAATTCCATTGAACTTAGTACTTACCTTAGCAGAATCGATAACAGTGCCGCCGAACCAGTATTTTTTATCGACATGATACATATACCAGCGGATTTCGTTTGTGCCGTCTGCCAAAGGTCGTACAGAAATAGCAAAGTCATAGACTCCGCCTTCAATAATGGCACGAAGAGGCTTCTGTTCAACGGCTGCAATCGGTTTCCCGTTGTTACTCCAGGTACTGTTCCACCCACTGCCGCCATTAACTGTCCATACAGTTCCTGCTCCTCCTGCACCGTTAGCCATATCGGTGGTTCCTGAACGAGGAGTAAATTCGTATCCGTAATGAACACCGGTTCCAGTCCATCTTGCTGAATCGGTAAATCGATTAGCTAATTCACCTTCGTTGTCCCAATATGTTAATGCATATCGCAAACCGATGTAGCTCGCACCGGGTCCATCTCCAACATATTCAAACTTACCTGTTACAACTACAGCTTGATCTAAACTTGCTTCGAGTACTTTTCCAAATCCGCCTCTAATTGTTGCCCATGTTGGTGGTGGGCCGTCAGCTCCCATAGCACCTTCTCCTGCAGGGGTATCTTCTCTATTGAGAATTGGCCAACCTGCTCCACGGCTGGGAGTTGAACCCCAGAGTGTTACTAAATCGGGATCGGCTGTACGGGTAACAACTATATTGTCAATCCAGATAGTACTGTTGTTATTTTGTGCACCTCCGAACATAAACTTAACTTGATTAGTGGGTACACTTTCATTTGAAACCATTGTAAAGGTAAAAGTTTGAGGAGTAGTAGTTACATAAGCAGTATCATCAAGGCGCTTAGTATAAGGAGATCCTTGAATTTCGAAGAGAGCATTAATTGCGGTATTCTTAGTGGCAACAGCCATAAAAGATAGAGTATATTGATAACCGGGTAGCAATGGCAAATTAGCCACACGCTGAATGCGCCACATTTCTACACCGCCTTTAACAATTTCAGCTTTGTAGGAATTTGCACCGGAAAGTTTTCCGGTATTGTCGATTGAAAACGTTACGGTAGCAGAAGCCTGATCGATCCAGCCACTGTTCCACATACCGTCGCCATTATCAAATTCGTCTGAGAGGACAACTTCCTGAGCCATCAGCCCGGACGTTATCCATACAACCAATAATAAAACAAGTTTTAGATTTTTTAACACGACTCCACCTCCCTATTTTGTGTTGAATTTATTTGTAACCAATTAACAATCACCCCATTCATTAAAACCGTATTCGTCAGAAATTTACCTGACGAATACGGTAATTAATTATTTCATTAACATTAATTTTTTAGTCAATGTAATATTATCAGTTTCTAAGCTATACAGATAAACACCGCTGGGCAAATTTGATGCATCGAATGTTATTACGTAATTGCCAGCTTTCTGATTACCTTCGAATAAAGTTGCAATTTGCTGACCAAGCACATTAAATATCTTGATCGATACATATCCTTCTTTAGGAACAGAGTATTCGATATTTGTAGTTGGATTAAATGGATTGGGATAATTTTGTTTCAGTCTATATTCAGTAGGAACTTTGCCATTAAGTTCACGAACACTAACTGGATTGGGTGAACCATAATTTAACCAATTATTAATTATCTTCCATTCCTGATCGCGTTGAGCTTCCCATGCAGGTTTTATATCCGGGAACCAGTTCAGATCGCCTAAGGGGAAACCACCCATTGCAGCAGTTTTATATTTTTCGTTTGTATAAGCTAAGTTTTCTGGCAGCGGCCATGTCTGATTGAAACCTGCATCAGGTCGATATGACCAGTCAATATCTGCATTATTGCTCCATTTGTAATCCATGAATGTAAGCAGTGCTTCCTGGTTTGTAGCTGGTTCAATAAACTGTGGATCCTCAGAATAAATTGTTTCCCAATCTACATTCATTGTTTTGAAAACTTTATTACCTTCGGCATCAACAGAGTCGATAAAATCAATTTCATCCTGTCCCAGCATTGGTGAAGGATTATAAATCAGATCGGACTCTCTATTTCGAATTCTTTCTTTAGCAGATGGAGCTTCTGTAAACCATTTTAGATAAAAATCCTGATACAAGTATGCAACGTTCCCGATAAATAATTTCCTGTCGAAGTCGGTAAAATCAACTGCAAATCCGAACGAATCAACAGGAGTAAGACCGTTAATTAAACCACCACCCGGGGAATTACACAATCCGTTTTTAAAGTCATCATATGTCATTCCTTCCGGACAAACGTCGACTGCTCTGTATCCAATCATCATGGGATTAACAAACAACGAATTTGTAATAGCTGCATTTCTTAACCAGCCAGCAGATTGGAAAACCCATTCAACTGAATTTAGAAGTGTACAGTGGTTAATGTAAACATTGTCACTGTATTCATTCCCTTCCTGCATAATAATTCGGCTCAGGTTTGTAAACGAACAGTTTTCAAACAACAACGTATCATAATGCCAGCCCGAGCTCTGATATGGGAATGAAATTGCACGGCCATAATATCTGAAGTGGTTATCTGAATTATTTCTCCAGTATGAGTTGTAAAATTTCCCCACGAAATGGTTAGCCTTAACAGTTATAGCACCTCCAGCTTCTGCGCCAATACCGGCATAGTCAAAGATACAACCATCGAATATTCCAACTTCTGGGTCGTTCGCATCTTCCTGGTTTTCAAATACAATCGAACTGCTTACTTTATTACCAAGAAAGTCTGCATACCTTACCCAGACATTTTTCATTACTATATCCCCATAACTCTGAATAAGGTAAGCTCTGTCGATTCCCTCCTCTGTCCATACAATCTGGGGAGGAGCAGATTCCTGAGTATTCCCCGGTTTGGGAGCAACTATCTCGAGGTTTTGTCCCTTATCCAAAAAAATACTACGGCTTAGAACATATACCTCGTATGGATTCAATTTGAAGACCGTATTGTTGATGGTTCCTTCGTTAATTGCCTTCTCAATTGCATCATTTAAAGTACCGTATTGCTGCGCTTCGTAATATCCTGGGACAACAACGGTATCTTTTTGAGCAAAGAGTGCAGCACTAAAAAACACCAACAATGAAAGTATAATTATTTTCTTCATAGCTTCTCCTTTTTTATGATAAAGTTATTTACTAATATCTCAGCCTTATACCGACATTAGCCGTAAGACCATAATTCTGAATATTTCTGAAACCGCCGGTTGATTTATGCAATGATTGTGTATTCGCATTATTGAGGTTGCTGAAATCGAGGAATAACTCAGAATTGAAGAATGGAAGTTTTTGTCGTGCAGACAAATCGACCCTGAAATAATCGTCAGAATAAGAATCGTTTTCTGGATATCTTCCACCGTTACCAGTTGCAATTTGATCCTGGTATACAAATGAAAGTCGGATTGAAAAATCTTTGTAGTCATAACCAATATAAGCATTCAAAACATGATTAGGTTGATCCAGTAATCTTCCTGTCGATGAACTATCAACCAATACAGGAATTCTCTCTCTTCCCACAACCTTAACTTTCACATCAAAGAACGGATAGCGGGTTTCAGACGATATGCGAGCATAATTAATACCAAATACAATATTGTTAAATGGCGAAGGAAGGTACCAGAAATTATGCTGTAAATCGAATTCAAGTCCTTTAACAGTAGCATCAAAGGGATTATTCAATGGTCTGAAAACTGTCGCATTCGATTTCCCCGTAGTAGGATTAACTACAGGTGTAACTACATAAGCTCCATCTCGTACAATTTGATAACGTGGTAAAGAGTCGATGCCAGCTCCTTCGGCAGCATCGAGCTGATAACTTGCGTTATAAACGAAGTTTTCAATTGTTTTATAAAAAGCTCCAATTGATAAAAGACCAATTTCATTTGCATGGAAAGTAAAACTGAGATCATGATTATAAGCCTGTGCAGGCTTGAGTTCAGGATTTCCTGTATAGATAGTATTATTTTGTGTAATTGTAAATTTAGGACTAATTAAATGATAATCCGGTCTCGATAATGTTTGAGTATATGCGTATCGAATGTCGAGCCATTTTGTGGGCGAGAATTTAATTTGTCCCATCGGTAGTAAAAATTCATTTGATTTGTGGTCTGTTGTATCATACATAATCTGCGCCTGAGCATTGCGTACGTCTCTTGCATTGTAAGCAAAATATTTGGTGTTAACTTTTTCATAACGGGCACCTGCGATAACCATAAATTTCCAGAAATTAACTTTAAACATACCGTATGTTGCATAATAATCTTCATTATATCTGTAATCGTTCGTAAGCTGCTGGAATGGTCCATCATACCATCCACCTTGTGCACCAGTGCTGTACTCCTTATTTGAAGCATCGAATTGAGGATTGCCAATAATATAATTCAAAATATCGATGAGTATGCCTGGATTTGCTACATAGTAGATGGAACCATATTTATTGTCGAGGAAAGGATCATAAAGTTTGCTGTCATTATTTATAAACGAAGTACCAACCAGTTCACCTCTGTCGTTAGTTGAAATGCCGAATTGGTCTTTAATGGTTCGCATTAATTTTGACTGGATATCATTGTCAGTAGAATTTGCGCTGCCATTGAATCCAAGGTAAGGTGCTTCCTGATCTGTACGGTTGTATTGATTGTTAATCTGTCCACCAAACTTAAAGAAACCGCTGAGTGATTTTCCAAAACTAAATGGAATTTCAAAATCGGCTTTATACGAGAATTTTTCTTCAAGATAATTATTACTGAAAAGATTTGCACTTCTCAATACAACTTCATCTGAACCCTTGTAAGCTGTAAGCAAGTATGTCAAGTCTTCTGGTTTTACATTGTCCCTTTTAATACCTCCTTGAAGCGCATCGGTCTGGTTAAAATTGATTACAGGAGATTTATCTAACACATTGTTTGCCGAAGTATAATTGGCTGATAGATCAGCTGTCATAAAGCCGAAATCGTAATCGAGTTTGATAGAGTGCATGCGCTGGTCGACAGTATTGTCGCCTAATCTTAACTGCCATTCCATTCTGCCATTGTCGTAATTAATTGTTTGCCTGTTGTCGGTATAATCTGAATTTAAGCGAGCAAACATATTAACAAATTTTATCGATCCACCTGGCAGGGTATAATCCATTATTAAATTAGCTCCAAAACGTTTTCTCGTTTCAATATGACGGTTAAATGTAACTGAAGTAACTTTTACGGGACGATAGCCTGTAGTTGGGTCAATTTGAACTTCTTCGGCGGCAAGTGCGTAACCAGCATCCATATTGTCAGCATCCCGATCATAGGATTCTGCGTTAACCAATGCATAAACTCCAAGCTTGTCGTTGAAGAATCGATTGCTTGCCGATGCTACAGCGCGGAAATTTCCATACGTATTACTTTTTGCAGTATAGCCCTGCTGATAAAGTAAATTCCAATGCAAACCGGCCGGTGCCTCTCTCAATTCCATATTGACAGTACCACCGATTGAATTAGCATTCATATCGGGTGTTAAAGATTTATAAACTGCAATCATTCTGATCATATAAGGTGAAATCATAGTCAGGTCAACGCTGCGGTCGTTGTTTAATCCGCCCGTTGCTACGTATGGATCTGATGTGATACCGATTGACGAACTACCTGTGGCAGATAATTTCACACCTTCCACTTCTATCGAGTTGTACTTCGGTGAAAGTCCACGAATAACTATTTTGCTATCCTCACCCGAGCTTTTTTGAGTTGAGATACCAGGGAGTCGACTGAGTGCAGCTGCAGCATTAAAGTCGGGCAATTCCTGAATCCTTGCTTCTGAGACAATATTTGCAATTTTATCAGAAGTTAATTGCTGGTTGATAGCTTCTAATTGTCCCTGTGCCTGAGCAGTAATAATTATGTCCTGCCCTTCGATAGCAGTTATTTCGAGATAAAAATTTTGCGCAAGAGTCTTGCCAACGGGAATATCTACAACAACACTATCGGGTTCGTATCCTATATAACTGACAATAATTGTATGACGACCCGCGGGAATATTTCTTATTAGGTATTCTCCGTCCAAATTGCAAGCAGCGCCCAGAGTTGTCCCTTTAACGAGGACATTTGCACCAGGTAAAGTTTCATTTGTTTCTTTATCGTAAACCGTGCCTCTCAAACTACCTTTTCCCTGGGCATTGAGAGGAATACTAATTGTAAAGATGAGTAGAACCAGAGTTATAAAAATCTTTTTAATTGGTATATCGAGAGTCATACCCGCCTCCAATATTTATTTAATTAATTAGTTGCCAATTCATTAGAACGTCTGCCCTCTAATTCCACTTCTATTTCAGACATCATTTTATTATTCAGAGGATATTTAATCATCAGTAAACTTCCAATTACGCCCGCAATTGCAGGATAGACTGTCATTAACAGTTTAATTCCTGTAATTGTCTCGGCTGTTTGTACCTGATTTGCTACAAATCCGTAATATGCAAGTAGCCATCCTACAATTGCTCCTCCCAGAGTTAATCCAAGCTTCAACGAAAAAAGGGAAGCTGCCATTATTAATCCAGTGGCTCTTCGTTTATTTTTCCATTCAGAATAATCAGCAGTGTCTGTATAAAGCGCCCATTGAAGTACAGACACCGGACCGAAGAAAAACGATAAGATCAAGTTCAGCAGAAAGAGCAATATAATTGCATCTGGTGGAACCAGAAATATTGCGGCGCTGAAAATTGCACTGCCTAAAAGGAAAAATGTATAGGTATTTTTCTTGTCGAATTTTTTGGCAAACCATTTCGTCAATATTGCGCCAATAATCGTTACAATTGTACCTGAAAGCATAAACGATGACGATAATAATTCGTAAGAAAGTTCATAAGTAGTACCAAGTAAATTTAGCTTCCGGTCGAGAATATAATATTTGAAGTAGTACATAATGGTAGAATTTCTGACGACAATAAAAATCAATTGGAAAACTGTGGCGCCTGCTATCAATAACCATGGCCTGTTAGAAATCAGATCCTTTAAATCCTGTTTGAAATCACTCTTTTGTTCTTTCGGTGGGTAAACGCGTTCTTTTGTAGTAATGAAAGTAGTAAAGAATAACAAAATGGCAAGGATAGAAAGCACTCCCATTGTCCATTGCCAACCTAAAGCTTCGTTATTGCCACCAAAGTATTTGACGAGGGCAAGAACAGAAGCCTGTACAATAAGTCCTCCGACGAAAGCAGCGACAAATCGGAAAGACGATAGCTCGGTTCTTTCCATCGAATTTGGAGTTATGACTGCCATTAACGCCGAATATGGAACATTGACCGCCGTATATGCCATCATCAACAGGTTATAAGTAACAAAAGCATAAACGAGTTTTCCAGTAGGATCAAAATTTGGAGTTGTAAATGTAAGTACACCTAAAATTCCAAAAGGAATTGAAGCCCAAATTAGATAAGGTCTGAACTTGCCCCAGCGCGTATTCGTACGGTCTGCTATAGTACCCATAATCGGATCATTAATTGTATCCCAAATTCGCGTAATTAAAAATATTGTGCCCACAGTAGCGGCAGGTAATCCATATACGTCAGTATAGAAATACATCAAAAACAACATAAAAGTCTGGAAATAGAGGTTGGAAGCGGTATCTCCGAGACTATAACCAATTTTTTCCTTTAGAGACAAATATTTCTTATTGTTTTCCACAGCTACCTCTTAAGTGATTTTATTAAGGAAAGAATATTATTCTGGATTGGATTAAGTTCTAAGATGGTCATATTTAAAAAATTGGGAGACATGCGACAATTTTCCTCCCTGTTGTATGTCCCCCCACAACAGTTATATAATATAGTATTTATTGTCATACTCTGCGTCCAATCACTTTACCGAAATAAACCGGCTAAAGTTTAGGACAAAACTCTTTTTATTTTCATTTGACCGTTAAAATTGTTTTTATTAAATCTTCGTTACGCGAAGAATTGCCTACCATTATTTCGAATTCTCCGGGCTCAACTACAAATTTCATATCAACATTTGTAAACGCCAGATTTTCAGGTAATAATTCAAATATTACAGTAGTAGTATGACCAGGGTCGAGTTTAATTTTTTTGAATCCTTTTAATTCTTTTACAGGTCGGGTAACGGAGCTGACTTTATCTCTTATATAAAGTTGAACTACTTCTTCTCCTGGTAATTGTCCTTCATTCTTAACATCAACTGACACGTTTACTTTTTCATCAGCTGATATAACATCTTTGCTCAGTTTCAGGTTAGCGAAACTAAATTTTGTATAACTCAAGCCGTAACCGAATGCAAAGAGTGGAGAAACATCGTCGAAAAGGTAACCTCTTCTTGCCGAAGGCTTATGACTATAATGTGCTGGAATATGACCAGCAGATCTCGGAATTGAAACTGGTAATTTACCACTTGGATTATACTCTCCGAACAATACATCAGCCACGGCATTGCCGGTCTCCTGTCCAAGATACCAGCATTCCAGGATTGCAGGGACATTATCCTTGATAAATCCGATCGAATTCGGTCTGCCATTAAAGAGGAGTACGACAACAGGCTTACCGGTTTTCAAAATTTCTTCAACCAATTTATTTTGGCTGCCAACCAGTTCAAGCGAAGGGCGGTCGCCAAGATGATTTTTATTCCATGCTTCGCGTGATGTCTGTTCGTTTCCCCCCAGAACCAGCACAGCGACATCGGATTTTTGAGCAACGGCAACCGCCTGATTAATTAACTGTTCATTTTCAGCCGGATCTGGCAATAATACCTCGTCTTCGTTCCATGATCCACCGACCGTAATTTTGCAACCTTCGCTGTAAAAGACTTCCCCTTTGTTGCCGACTTTTTCTTTGATACCCTGATAAACCGAAGTATAATATTTCGGAGTACCATGATATCCCCCCAAAAGCATTCTATCGGCATTTGGACCAATAACAGCTATTTTTTTGAAATTCCTTAAAGGAAGAAGATTACCTTCATTTTTTAGAAGAGTAATTGTCTCTCTTGCAGCTTGCAAAGCAAGTTCTCTGTCGGCTTCCAGTTTTTTTTCAAATTGACCTGGTTCAACTTCAATGTATGGATTATCAAACAAGCCCAGCTTAAATTTATACTTGAGCATCGGTAAAACCAGCGCGTCGATGTCCGATTCATACACTAATCCTTTGTTCACCATCTCCGTTAAATTTGGATAGCAATCTGGATTTGGAAACTCGATATTTACCCCAGCTTCAACTGCTAATTTTGCAGCTTCAACTTTATTGGCAGCCACACCATGACTAACGGTTTCTTCTCTATGAAACAATTCGGTTATTGCATAATAATCCGATACAACAAATCCTTTGAATCCCCATTCGTCACGTAATACTTTCCTTAACAACCATTTATTTGCATGTGAGGGAATACCGTCAATTTCATTATAAGAAGCCATAACACTGATTACACCAGCTTTGTTGATTGCTTCTTTAAACGGCATAAGAAAAGTATCCCTAAGAAAACGTTCGGAAAAGTTTGCAGGCGCACAGTTGGTACCAGATTCCGGTTGGCCATGAGCTGCAAAATGCTTGAGAGTGGCAATAACTTTATTGTTATTCTTTAATGAACCATCGCCCTGTAAACCTTTAACCGAAGCAATCCCCATTTGTGAAACAAGGTAAGTATCCTCACCAAATGTTTCTTCAACTCTTCCCCAACGTGGATCTCTGACAACGTCAACAACCGGGGTTAAGGCCTGATGAGCTCCACGTGTACGAGCATCTTCTGCTATTGCAGAAAATATTTTTTCAATTAATTCAACATTGAAAGTTGCAGCAAGCCCAATTGGAACTGGATAGCTTGTGGCATCTTTTGCTGCAAGTCCGTGCAAACATTCTTCGTGGAATATTACAGGTATGCCCAGTCGTGTTTCTTCTACTAAAAATTTCTGTATAGCATTTGCATATTCGACCATTTGATACGGGTTGAGCCCCCCGTCTGTATCGCTCAACCGTGCAATTTGACCTATGCCATTTTTTAGATTCTCTCTTAACTTATCTAAGCTAAAATTACCCTCCTGGTCAAAAAGGATCGTCTTTTTATCTTCCCAGATACATAACATCTGCGCCACTTTTTCTTCGAGAGTCATTCTCTTTAATAAATCTTCGGCTCTTTCATCTGGGGATAATTCAGGATTTTTGTAGTCGTATAAGACTTCAGATTCTGGTTTGGCGGTGTGAGCTGACTTTTCCATTCCTAACTTCCTGTATTAGTATTAAGTGTTTTAGAACCTGATTACTAAACGAAAAAGTTGTACTAACAAATTATTTCGATGACAAATAACCCTATTTGGTAGAAAGTCTTATCATTTCAAACATAATTAAACCGTTTCAATATTACGAAGAATTATTTTAATTAGCAACAATAAGAAAATGAAATTCGACAAAAAATTTAAAATAAAAAAAGCCAAGCCGCTGACCACCCAGGTTAGATACTTACCGTTGCTTCCTTCCGGACCTGGCGGGGTTGGGTATTAACCTGCCAATCAGGGCCTGGCAAAATTGGAGCACAAATATAAAAAATTATTCTCTATTTAGCATTTCTATTATCTCTCTGTAAATCCTCTCGGGCCTCACAAATTCAGAATCTTTATATTCACATTTTTTTGGATCACCCGGGCATTGCTGCTGACAGTAACTTTTTTCTGGCAAGATTATTTTATGAATATTTCCCAAAGGGCCCCAAAGTTGAGGCGAACAAGCAGTCATGGGACAAAATAACGATAATGTTTTTACTTTTAATGCTGCACATAAATGCATCGGACCAGTGCTTGCAGACACAAGCAAATCGAGCGTACTGAAGTTGATTATTGAATTACGCAAACTGCTATTGAGATTCGGGTAAACTACATCTTCAAAGCCAGATAAAATTTCAGGAGGTTTCAAATCCGTTACTACCACTCTTATTTCATCGTTAGTCCTCAATAATTCAATTAGACTAAAATATTGCTCACTTCGCCAATTAGGTGCCGAACCCCCACTTGTAGAGTTAATCCCTACTAAAAATTTTTTTTGATTTAAAAATTCAGTACGTCTCCTCGCCGATATTTTCAGCTCTTTTTCTGTTAAATAAATTTCCGGAGTATAATCGGTGCTTTCGACTCCAATTTTACGTGCTAAATCAAGCGAATAGTCGGCTTCGTGCCTGAGTGGATTATATTTTTTTCTGTCTACAAAACGAGTAAATGTCAGTAACTGGAATAATTTATGCCCGACTCCAACTCTATAAGGTATTCCTGCAAGAAATAATAAGTAATTAATCCTTTCATCTGGCAAAAGCATTAGAGCGTCAGTAAACCGGTATCTCCTAATTTCCTTAATTGTATTAAAAAATGAATTTGCTGGATTATAGGTAATTATTTCATCTACGAAGGGATTATTCAGGTAAACATCTTTCGCATAATCCCGAATCATAACTGCAACAAAACTGTTCCGGTATTTTTTTTTAATTTCACGCGGCAGAGACGTCGATAATACTACATCACCGATTCTATCGGGTCGAACAATAAGAATCCGTTTATTTTTATTTTTCTTCACCGAATAGCTTTCCACGAACTTGTTCGTACTCTCTTTGCCAATTTAATTCTTCGGCTGCCCTCAGGCAATTTTTTCTGTAATCATGGAGAAGCGGCGGATTATCGAGCCATTTATAAATAATATCTGCTACCGATTCACCTTTCTCAATATAGACAATTTCTCCAACACGATATTGAGTAACAATTTTTTTCATCTGCGGTAGATTGCTGCAAATCACTGGCAGTGCTGCCATAATATATTCAAACAATTTGTTTGGCAAAGCATGATAATAGCTGATACTAATATTCTCAATCAAACAAAGTCCAGCATCGGCTGCAGCTGTGTAATTAATTAAATCAGTTTGTTCTATAAAACCACCCCAGATAATTTTATTCTCAACGGAGTATTCTTCAGCAAGTCTTTTAAAATATGCTTTCTTTTCCCCCTCACCCAGAATAAGTAGTGTTACTCGATCAAGTTTACTCAGCTCTTTTATAAAATAACCGAGTCCTCTGCCGTCCAAAAGCATGCCCTGGTACAAAATAATCATGTTTTCTTTAGGGATGTTATATAATTTTTTAATCTCTATTTTCCTGTCGGGTTTTTTGTAGAGAGGGATGTTTCTAATTACAAGCGTATTTGAAATCCCATAATAATTATGAAGGAATTCCGAATCGAGTTCTCCCGTGGTCAGTACAAGGTCAACTTTTTTGATGAAAAATTTTTCTATTTGTCTTATGATCCATTGAAGGATGGGACGTTTTGTCAATCCTCCAATAAAAGGATAGAGTTCCCTGCTGTTATAATAGACCTTTGAGTTTCTCAAACGTGCAGCCCAATAAACAAAGGGTAACGTGTAAATATCTTCAGCAAAATAAATATCTGCGTGTGTGGAAAAAAGTTTGCTTAATAATTTGATTGCAAAATCGAAATAAAAGAGAAGACGGTTTTCGCCTCTGTGCAATTTAAATATGACAGCATCATTTCTGATAATATCGCTTTCAATTCCGAACCAATCAAATGAAATAATATCGACATGATGCCCTTCAGATCTGAGTGAGCTGGAGAGATTGGTGATTCTCGAGTCATGTTTGTAATTGCCCAGAAATGCAATACATATTTTCATGTCGTTTAGAGCTTAATGTAGAGAGTGTTGCGCATAATGGCTTTGGCATCGAACTTTTCTTTGAATTCAATCAAACTCATGCTGGGTGTCATTGGATTGTCTGCCTTTGTATCCTGCGAAACGCCGATGTCGACATATTTAAATCCTCTTTCGGTAGCATCTTTAACCACTTCATACATAACTCTCTGTATTGGTTTTAAGTGTGCGTATTCATATTTCAACATATTGTAAAAACAGAGAGCCACATTTTTGTTGGGATAAAACATCAACGATCCACCGATTGGGTTATCGCCGTCGTAAACCATGAAAAGTTTCAAATAATCGGGCAGTAATTCCTTTAGCCTGTACAAATCCCTAAGAGAATGTGTCGGTTTAACACCATGCCGGGCTTTGTTTTCCAGCAGAATTGGGTAAAATTCGTCGTAATTGTCGTTAACTTCCACGCGCAATTTGAAATCGCGAAAAGTTTTTCTGATGTTCCTTCTGATCGTGGGCGAAAACCTTTCAATTATGTCCCTATTAGGGTCAAGTTTAATAGCGCTCGAGATGTAATGAAGTTTATACGAAAAACCCTGCCATAACATAGCATAGTCCAGGCTTTGATTTGGATATTCTTCATAAATCATAGGAGCAGCGGTTAGCATAAATTCTTTAATACCGTTTTTTCTACCATAATTGATCAAAGTTTCTACTATTTCCATCGCTTTAGCAAAAGTAATATCTTTTGTAACAATCGAGCCGTAACTTGCACCAATAGGCGATTCAAATAAGCCGTCGATAATCGATCCTGGAAGAAGAGCGATGATATTCCCCTTTTCAACAAAAATAAGATGATCGAATTTAAATTTGCCGGCTTCGTGATAGTCGAGAAATTTTTGCATATGGAACATCGTACCGTTATTCGATTCCAGTACGAAATTGTCCCATTCTTCTTTCCATTCTTCTGTATAACGGATAATTTCCATAAGCGACCATTTTTTTATCTGAATGAATATGATATACTAAAGGAATGTGAATCACCCAGGTTATATTGATACGGTTGAAATGCGTAGTCGAGATTTATATTTTTCCATTTAACACCAAAACCTGCTGATAATGTTTTTGAATAATATCCCGACATATAACCTGCTCTCAAAAAAAGTGTGTTCGAGTAATCAATTTCAAACCCGCCGTGCAGATGTAAATTATCTCCGTAAAAATATTTCTGCGTGCCGGCGCTAAATAGAATATTTATGTTATTGAAAAATAATTTATAAGAAGCTCCAATTCTGACTTCAGAAGGCAGGTCGGAAGCTTCGTACCTTAGATTATTCATTTTACCGAGATTTCTAATTGAAAGTCCAACTAATAAATTATCTGCGAAACCGGAATAAGAAAAGCCAAGATCGTAAGCCAAGCCAGAAGCGTCGTCGGTATAAAGATTTTCATAAACAAATTTTACCGTGGCTCCTGCAAAGAACGAACTGTATATTTTGCCCGAGAATGAAACACCGCCATAAAAATAGTTGGCATTGAATGTCGCATCCGCTTCACCTGGACGCGTTCTTATTTCAATATCATCGATTGAAGTAGATGCAAATGTCAGTCCAACAGGTATACCCCATAAATTAAGTTTCGATAGGAAATATTGAGTACCGATATCATTGAACCTTGTATTATGTGTAAATGAAAAAGAAGTAGATTTATCGAGACTGAGCAATGATGGATTATACACAAAATCATAAATATCAGTCTGGGCAACTCCCAATTCACCCATTGCAATAATTCTCGAACCGACGCCGTTCTTTAAAATTGAAAGTCCTGTCGATTGTGAAGACTGCCCTGAGATAATTCCCCATGCAACGAATAATAAAAAAATTATTTTTTTCATATTAGAAAAGTATATTAATTCCTATAATGTGTTGGTCTGAAGTTGAGTACGGTTCAACGACAAATGCATAATTGATACCCAGATTTAGATTTTTCATGCCGTAAAGATACGAAAAACCCAATGAAGGACGCACAGGAATATCATCTTCGGAAATTTCAAATCTGTCGAGACCTCCTCTTAAGTGCAAATTGTCAATTGGTTCATATTCGATACCGCCACGTAAAATGTTCGAACCGACATTGCTACCCTGCCATTCAACTGCAAGCAGCAAATTGGGTTTGTCAAGTTTATAGGATAATCCCATTTTTTTAATTAGCGGAAATTTATCGGTAGTATTTCTACCACTCTCTCCATAAATGTTTGACGAGTCCCATTTATATGAAGCGTTCAAATCGGAAATAACAAGCGACAAATTCATTTCTTTTGTTAAAGAATAAATAGCGCCTACGTCAATTCCAACTGATGTAGCAGTCATGTTTTCATATAAACTAAAGTAATAGAATTTAAATGCGACGCCCAAAGCTAATTTTTCCGAGAATCTATTCGCAACTGCAACAAAGAATTGATTTTCGGATGTTGAAATGCTTTTGATTTTCTCACCGGCATCGTCCCTCACATCTATATCTGAAACTCCAGCGTTTATAAGGCCAATACTAAGGCCGGCATAAGATCTGAATTTTTCTTTTCCTTCGGGTGATACAATTTTTCCCAAACCGAATTTTTTAGTAAATCCGATAAAATTTAACGAGCGATCTAAAGAAAGGAATGAGTATGAAGCCTGAAATAAACTGCTTTCCTGAAAAACCGAAACAGCAGGATTATAATAAGCAGTTAAATTACCAGTTGTTACAGAAGACATTGCATTTCCCATCCCCATACCTCTTGCGCCAAATCCAAGACGGCTAAAGCTACCCGCTTTGCTGTTAAGCGCCGAGTATTGAGCAGATAGACTTGTAGTTAGAAAAAGAATTGCAACCAAGATTAATTTATTTTTTTTCATTTTTCTCTCTTAACTTTTTATCTGAGTACCATAATTTTTCCAAAGAGAGGTTCGCTATCATCTCCTTTATCAATCCTGTAAAAATAGACGCCGTTGGGTACAAAGTTTCCCGCTTCATCTCTTCCATTCCAGACTTCAAATTGATCGCCCTGCAAATTTCTGTGAGCGTTTTGAATTACCGTTTTGACTAAATTCATTCCGAAATCAAAAATCCGAATTGTAACTTCGGCAGGTTTGGTCAAGTTATATTTGATTCGGACGATTTCATTGTCAGGCGAAAAAGGATTCGGGAATGCATAGGACGAGTTGTTGGATTCAAGCTTTTCTGAAGCCAGAAAAACCTTCCAATTGCCTTCCCAATTATTATTGATATCGTTAAATCTGATTAATCCATCGAGAGAACCAATCCATACATCGGTATAATTACTCTTTTGATAAACCTTGACACAGCGGAAACGGCGAGTTACATAATTCGTACCGACGCCAGAATTGCTATCATAAATTCTCGGCGCTGCTATCCAGTAATTAAGTCGGTCATTCGATCTGAATAATCCATCTTCTGTGGCTGCGAATACGTCGTAGGTGCCGTCGTCATAATACTTAAAATCAATTCCAAGGACTTTCTGATCTACGAGATAAGTCTCCCAATTTTTCTGTCCATCGAAGGAGACGCTCAGTCCGTAATATTCTGAACTACCTTCAGCACGCCATGTGGCAGCCCAAATTGAATTATCTGCAGTATTGTGTGACAATTCGAGAATGAAATTCCCACTAATTGGATTGTTCTGATTAGTATGGTTAAATTTTTTCCAGCTTACACCGCCGTCTGTAGTTTTGTTTATTCCTCCAGCAGTACCGACAAATAGTGTCGAATCGTCAATTGCAAGTAACGAAAAAACTCTATGATTCAGATACGACTCGCTGCCGAATTTACCTGCCACTGGCTGTAACGAAAAATTGAGCTGGTCAGTTGGTTTAATTGAATCGAGATAATCCGGTGGAAGAACCACTCGCGTCCAGGTTTTTCCCATATCTTCGGATTTACGCAGGCCTCCGGCAAAACATGCTATCCAAATAATATCACCAGTAAAAGCAATATCATACACAAAATTATTGTGTGCTACAGTTACTGGCAGCGCTCTCAAAGTATTAATTCCATAGATAATCGACGAATCGCTCGGGGCATCAACAGGTTGTTCTACAGTAACCCACGATTTGCCTCCATCTTGTGAATATCTAAGCCCTGTACCATAAGGTACGGATGAACCAGCAGCATCTTCGAGATGCCACGTGGCGGCCCAGATTGTACCATTATGATATGCTATGGCTGAGATCCCTTCTTCCCCGAAAGATTCATGACGATAGTAATTAATCCATGTTTTACCATAATCTTCCGACTTACTCAATCCTTTTGAAGTGGCGAGCCATATTGTATCGTTAATAATCAATATCTTTTCCACTTCATTGCTGCCCTGCGCTTGTGATATAATATTCTCAAGTTTATATGTAAATGAAAACTGTTGAGCCTCGATAATTTTACTCATGCACACCATAATAATTAATAATATCACCATACTATATTTCTTACTTCTTAGATTAAAAAACATTTTGCACCTAAAGCTTAATTGAGAATGAAATAGAATTCAACAGGTTTACTAATTGCACCAGACCTATCGCGTGCACTAAATACAAACCTCCACTTACCTAAAGGTTGTCCTTCCGGGAAACGAATAAAAACCGTATAAACACCGTCCCCTGCGTTTGCATCTCCGTTTTTGCTGCTGTTCCCGTCGTCGAACATCGGAAATTTTGAAATACCCTGACTGTTTTTTACTTGAGTTTCATCCGGACGATACAACTCGTAGTAAACTTCAATAATATCATTCAATCCATTCGGATCGGAAACCTTTACAGATAAAGTGATACGTTGATTCACGCTTCCAGATGAAGGGACAATAACTTCGGTAATCTCAGGAGAATAATTTTCGCTTTCACTGTTATAGTCGAGGTAGAAGGCAAAGACTTTTTTTGCATCAAGAGACGCCTCGTTTTTCTCTAATACAAATCCTTCAATAACATATTTCCCTGAGGGAAACTGTTTACTCATGGGCAATAATACCGAAAAAATATTGTCACCCGCAGAAATATCTCCTGAACCTGTAAGGTCGCCATCGTCTTTTAAAGCCATATACTCAATTAAGGTTTCTGAACCGTCAGCCAACCTTAATTGCACCCAGAATTCTTTTATAAAATCCGAATTGTTAATTTCGACTTGAAATTTAAAAAGCGAATCGTTTGGCGAGTAGGCAAACCAGTCAGATACTATAATTTTTTTTATGACTAAACTATTACGGGATGATTCAATTACTCCAGTAGGTATTTCGTCTTCACAGGCAGTAAATAATGAAAGTACAAGAATAATTAAAAGAGGATACAACTTAATGTGAAAAAAAGAAAAGGTCATAGAAATTACCTCTTAAGTATCTATTTACGAAATTTAGAGTAACAGTTTTTCTATAACCTTTTCTCTCTTTTTTGAACCAAAAATAGAATACTTCTCTCTAATAGTCAAGTAGAGTTAAAAACTAATAATAAACGGAGTTGGTGAAAAAGAAAGTATGAATATCAAAATTGCGATATAGCCGAGTATCATCCTGCCCTTGCCAAGCCTGGTAAAATAAGGAACGGGAGGATGTTTAACTTTTATTATAAAATAAAGAATCAAGGCCCAAAAAAGCCAGCCTGACCAGCCAATCTTAAGATTCAGGGCAAGCGTCGAGTCCAATATTCCTAAGACACCTAAAATAATCAGTAACGACATCGAAATGCTGGCAATAGCTTCATGTATTCTGGTGCCAAACATTGAATAAATGATATGTCCCCCATCGAGTTGCCCGACAGGAATCAGATTCATTGCTGTTACGAATAAACCGAACCAACCTACGCACAGGTAAGGATAATGATAAATTTCGCTCATCGGTGGAATAAAATTTCCCGGTTTGGCAAAAATTGCTTTCAGTAACTCGAACAACAAAGTCGAACCGAATTCTAGATTGACTGCATCCTTCCCATAATCAGGCGAAAAATAGTCTGGGTGTATTGATAAAAGATATTCGACAGGAGGCAGGTGCGTATAACCATAGATCAGCACAATCAGACACGCCACAAAACCGGCAAGAGGTCCAGCCACGCCGATATCAAACATTGCTTTGTTATCGGGAATTGGCGACTTTGTTTTAATAACTGCACCCATTGTCCCGAAATTGAAGAAACCTGGGACCGGCGGAAATGGAATAAAAAACGGAAGGGTTGCTTTTACATTGTGATAGACAGAGGCAAAATAGTGCCCGAATTCATGTGACGCCAAAATGAAAAGAATCGAAGCCGCATAAGGAAGTCCCTTCGATATTTCGGTCATCTCATAAGGTCCCATTGAACCCGTTGTCCATTCCATACCAGCAATTAGAGTTGTAAGAAATGTAACAACAAATAATCCAATATGTACGATATAATTGTTCTTTTCTTTATTAATTTTGCGCGGTTCGTAAATGTCGTAAATTTCGTCTTCCATTTTATAAATCCAGATTAAATCCTAAAGAAAAATAATTTTCTCTGCTATCAAAGTATTCTCCGTGGAAATTATTACCCGAAAAATAATTGAGATATAAACTTATCCCTCTTCCGTTACTTTTTCCAAATTTTAATCCTGCCATTAAATTATGTGTAGCCGAATATTTATTGATATGTTGCAATCTGAAATCATACGCAATGAAAGGATATAAATTCGTTTTGAAAAAACCGTCATAAAAATAATCGAAACCGAATTGATAATTATCTTTCCCAATATAACTTGGGTCAACGTGAAAAAGATAAGTAAAACCTGCATATAGTCTCAGTGAATTAATATTATAGAACGGGATGAATTCAATAAATTCTCTACTGTATACACGAGGCCTCCTACCTTCGCGCCAATCATTCGTTTGCCAATCATAATGACCATCTACGAAATGGGCACTTATATGACTGAGTCGGAATCGGACTCCATATCCGTCGTATCCACTACGAACGTTCCACGCAGCATTTAAACCGAAGAGATAATCCACAGCATCAACTGGAAAATGGAAATCGGATTCACTTCTTAAAAGAGTAAAAGTAAAGAGGTCGGCTCCTACAGAAAAACTTTCCGTGCCGCTTCCCCATCTTACTAAATCGACTGAATTGCCAATATCAAGGCGTAGTTCGTTGTTTGTTGTATGAAAGAGAAATCCGAGTTTTGGTTCCAGGATATTTGCTGTAAAAGGTTGGACGTTCAGATCAGACGGAAACAGTTGAAAATTTCCTTGAGCTTTTAATGAAAGATTTATAAAAATTAATAGAAATGCGGTAATAATTTTCTTCATAATACTTTCATGAATAGTGATCAATAAGTTCTGCCTTTCCATTTGATTTTCCTGTTTGGTAATACCATCAAAGGGAGTAATACTACATATAAAGTTAGATAGATTTCAAAAGCGAGAAAGTGTGAAATTTTTAGCCTTAATTTGAGCTTTTTATAGACAGGGGAAATAAAAAAGTAATCGGTAATGACCTTGAACAAAATTAGATATAAAACGTTGGGGGTAAAGAAAAACGGAGAAAGTAGAATAGAAGCATGAGTTAAATACCCAAATACAAAAACAAGATAGCCGATAAGGTCGCTCTCCATGCCGCCGACGCCCCATCTCTTTTTCTGCCAGTAGATCGATCTCCAGTCAGGTAATGGTTTTGAAACAACCAGAGCCCCAGGGTCAAGAGGATATTTAATTTTGTACTTATTCAGCCGATCAATTGCTCGTAATAAATTGAAATCCTCAGTTATAGAAAAAGGAATTCCTTCGTATCCCCCGACATCGAGATATGCTTGCTTACGATACGACATATTATTACCGATACAACTCAAAGGTTTGCCCAGATTTTGTGCTCCTGAGGCTATTGTGAGAAGATATACAAAATCGATTGCCTGGATACCTTGAAAAATCGTATTATCCAATTGTGTAGTAATACCTCCGACAAAGCCAGTATCGGCGTCGTAATACCGTGCTATTGTTTCTGCCCACGTGGGCGAAACTATGCAATCGGCATCGGTTGTAAGGATTACTTCCCCTTTGGCAATTTTTACACCATTAGCCAGAGCATTTGTTTTACCCTTGAGATGCCCAATCTGCTTCTCGGGTACAATTAACTTGAATTTACTCTTCCCTTCAATAAACTCAGCAATCAGTTTTTCTGTGTTGTCTGTTGAATTATCGTTAACGAGAATAATTTCGATTTTATCTTCTGGATATTCCAATTTATCGAGCGCTTCCAGACATGGTATAATGTTATCTTCTTCATTTCTTGCCGCGACGATAATGCTTATCGAAGGAAGTTCACCTTTATTTATCTTATAATAAACTTTCCTTGCTCCTATAGCAAAGATTACCAATTCGGCAAAATAAAACGACAGCGATACTAAGAATATTATTTCGAACATATTTTGTTAAATTTTGATATCAAATATAAACCGAATATTTGTCTATTGAAAATTATTAAATAAATCGGAAGTTAGGATGGAACAAAATCCACGTCCTTTAAAAAGGTTTGGCCAGAACTACCTCAGGGATGAAAATATCATAGGAAAAATAATCGACGAGTTCGATATAAAAGAAGGCGATAATATCTTAGAAATAGGGCCAGGAAGAGGAGCTCTGACTGAAAAATTATACAATAAAACTAAAAGTCTAACTATAGTAGAAATTGATAAAAGAGTGATTGATGAGCTTAGAGAAAAATTCTCGCTGGCAAAAATAATCAACCGGGATTTTCTTACCCTTACTTTGCACGAATTAAAAGCGCCTGATAGCAAATTAAGAATAATAGGAAATATTCCTTACAATATTACCTCCCCAATTTTATTCAAATTAATTGAAGAAAGAGAATCGGTTTCCGACGCACTACTAATGGTTCAATATGAAGTTGCAAAACGGATTATTTCTTCTCCGGGTACTAAAGATTATGGCATTTTAAGCGTTATTATGAATTTTTTTTCAGAAGTAAAATTATGTTTCAAAATATCTCCGAATGTGTTCTATCCAAAACCGAAAGTATTTTCCGCAATCATCAAAATTATGTTCAATAAGAAAATACCAGAAAATTTTGACGATAGATTATTTATCGATATTGTTAAAGCAGCATTTGGAAAAAGAAGAAAGACACTGAAAAATTCACTTGGCAACAGTATGTTCAAAGATATTGACTTTAACAACCTCGATAGTCTTTTGCATAAAAGAGCCGAAGAGTTATCGACGGAAGAATTTTTGAAATTGTATAATTTTATTCAAAACATAAAACCTGCATCGACACGTTGAATGGTGTCAACTACCAGACTGAAATATCTATCCAATGAACAATTAGAATCTCTTCTCAAATAACAATTCCCGTTTTGTGTTCTGGCTTTACATTCTGAACACACTTTTTCTTGCAGTTCCTGGTAGAGCAAATTAATATTTTCTTTATTGTTTGATTGATGAATGATATTAACAATTTTTAGTAAAAATATTTCGATTGCACATTTTTCGTTATCAGTCAAAGTACAACGCCCATCTTCGTCTGAATCAGCACAAATTGAACAAACTCTTTTCTTTATGGCGTTTATATATTTATCCATATTTTATTCCTATTTTTGTTAATTAATTTAACGAGTAGCCAGTTGAAATGAAAGCAGATATTAAAAAGAAAGAAAAAGTAAAAAGAATATTCGATACGATTTCGCCGAAATATGATTTTTTGAATCATTTTTTGAGTGCGGGTACGGATTACTATTGGAGGCGAAAAGCTATAGAGTTGAGTTCGTTGAACAATGAAAGCATATTGCTGGATATGGCTTGTGGTACTGGCGATTTTGCAATAACTGCTTATAAAAAAGGCGTGCGCAATATTTTTGGCGGTGACTTATCTTTTAATATGCTTTCACATTTCAAAGAAAAGTCTGGATGGATTAAAGGACGTATAGTTCAGTGCATTGCTGAAGAACTTCCATTCAAAGACAATACTTTTACAAATATAACCGTGGCTTTCGGCGTACGAAATTTTTACGACATTCAAAAAGGATTTGATTCATTCAGACGGGTACTGAAAAACGGCGGGAAAGTAACCATACTCGAATTCCGCCTACCTGAAAACAAATTTATACGCAGCATCTATCTATTCTACTTTAACAAAATACTACCGACTATCGGCAAAATAATCTCGCGCGATTCTGAAGCTTACCATTATTTACCTGAATCAGTGGGTGAATTCGATAGAAATATCGACCTCGTTAAACTATTGAAGAATTCGGGCTTCGATAAAATATCAAAATACTCACTCACCTTCGGATTGGTACAGGTAGTAATAGCAGAAAAATAATTAATCGTTCAGTTTAAGGATTTTTTCTTTCAGTAACTTAAACGCCATAGAGCGATGGCTTATTTTATTTTTTTCATCTAATTCGAATTCTGCCAATGTCTTATTGTATCCATCGGGAATAAAGATGGGGTCGTATCCGAATCCGTGTTCACCAGCAGGAGTTTTTGTTATTATGCCTTTCAGTTCACCAATTGCTTCGATTGTATTTTTACCGTCGTAATAAATAGCATGGCAAATAAACCGCGCAATGTGAGGTTCAGGTTTATCTTCCAGTTCCTTCAATACTTTTTTATTATTGTCGTCATAAGTGCAATTTTCACCGGCATATCTGGCAGAATAAACTCCCGGCCGTCCATCGAGTTGTTCTATTTCAATTCCAGAATCGTCTGCTATTACAGGCACTTTATAAATGTCGTATACTGTTTTTGCCTTTATAAGAGCATTCTCCTTAAATGTGGTTCCCGTTTCTTCAATATCAATGTCGTTTCCCAAATCATACAGTGAATAAATTTCCAGCTTATCACCATTTAAAATATTTTTAACTTCTTTACTTTTTCCTTGATTCTGAGTAGCGAAGATAATTTTCATATTACTTTGATTCCTCTTTTTTGTTAGCTGCAAAAATTTCATCCATCTTTTCGACGGCAAAACGGAGATGTGGTATGACGATCGAGCCGCCTACAATCAAAGCGATATTAAATGTTTCGTAAAGTTCCTGTTCAGTAGCACCTTCTTCAATCGACCTGTCGATATGGTAGAGAATGCAATCGTTACATCTCAACACCATTGAAGCCACCAATCCCATTAACTCTTTTGTTTTGGTATCGAGTGCACCTTTATAATATGCCTTATTGTCGAGAGTAAAAAATTTATTAAAGTCTCTAAATCCCGAATTAAGGATTCTTTCGTTCATCTTGCTTCGATATTTCTTAAAATCTTCTAAAGAAGAATTCATAGCTTCTCCATTTTTTTGTTGCAAAAATAAGAATAAATGGAGTTATTAGAGAAGATTTGAGATGTTAAATTATCTTAATATCGCAAGTTTATTCAACGCAGAAACTATTTTATCGCCGTAATTCAAAATCATTTTATAGAGATAAATCCCGTTAGCTGGAATGTTGCCGTCGTTGTCGCGGCCATCCCAAAGGACTCTGTTTAAGTCGTATTTTAATGAACTTCTATCAATAACTATCTCTTTAATCAAGCGCCCGGCAACTGTAAATATTTTAATCTTTAGCTCGTCGGGAATTTGTGTTAAACGAAAAGTAAAGAATGTCTCGCTCTCGAATGGATTTGGATAATTATAAACATCCAGCACTCGCGGTTTCCTATCAATTCTGAAACGCAAAGATTTTATAAGTTTCGTTGTATCACTATAAAAATCATAAACAAATACTTCGAGAATATATTCACCATCAAACAAACGGGGATTATAAGCCACTTTAATTTTAGGGTTATTATCGCTGAAACTATATTGAACGTTTTCCCACGAATAACTTACACGTTGGCCATTTAAGAATATTTTCATATATGAAGTATCGCTTAGCTTTCGGTGTGAATAATCAAATAACTCTATATCTATTAGCGGCGTTTGAGATATATAATCTCCATCATAAATTTCATACCCGTCTATACGTATATATAAATCCTGTCTTGCAATCTCCTGTTTAACATAAAATGTACCCTTTGCGATGTTATTATCTTCATAGAATTCTTTAATTTTATTTTCAGTGTCAATAATAATCTCATATTCAACTGCTCCGTCATAATTCTCGGTGCCAATTGAGATAATATATTTTTTCGCTTCATACGATTCAATGCTGTCGACATTTATTATATATTCGTCGCTGCCATTTACTAAAATCTTAATATCAAAATCAGATGCGGTTTCTCCTCCTGCATTTAATACTTCAAAAGAGAGAATTATATTTTCGCCGACATAAACAGTATCTTTGTTTATATTAATAGTTTCATAACTGGTTACCAATTCTGGTGGCAATACTACATCTGCAGCAACATATTGAAACGCCTGCGCATGATTATCTCCTACATCTGCTTTTATTAGAAAATTTATGCTTCGGTAGTATTTATTGGTTAAACGATTGCGATAGTCTGATGATGTATCTACAATCAGAGTATCTATTAAATTATTATAATTTTCGCAAAGCGCATACAAATTATTACCTAAATTCGAACTGTAATAAATTTTTCTTATGCATGAATATTTACCGATACCAGGAGTTAAAATATATCCTGACTTAGCAAGTACTTTTTTATTTAAAGCTATCGATGCCAGTCCGTTATACTGGCTTTTATATGCTTCATAAATCTGCTTTTGACCTTCGCCTTTTTTACCTAACAAACACCAGGAATCACGATAACCGACACTGTCGATCAATTCGCTGCCCAATTTTTTTATTGCATCCCTTACGGGCTTACCACCCTTATAGCTGATAACCGATTGATAACCATCGTCGCAAATTGCCATTGCGACATAATAATTATCACTTAGAGTATCGACGAATCTTATCAGCTCTTCGGCAGAGCTCGACGATGGATAAAGAAAATATTTTGTATCTATCACATCCAGATCTGTAGTGTCAATTACAGCTGCAGCGATACCCCAGAAATATGTAGTTGGGAAACATTCTAAATTATCAATCTGCAAAGATGCTATACTACCCACAGTTTGTCCGGCCGATACAAGTTTTAATGTTTTTTCTTTTTTAATAAATGACCAGCTTTTCGTTTCGGAATCATAGGTCAATCCATGAATTTTAGTTCCTGTTGTGTCGAGAGGCTCTGAAAATATCCAGTCGTACTGTTGAGGTGCTATTGAATAAATTTCTGACCAGATCGTATCTTTTTCATTTTTATATTTTAGCCATATCCTTTTATTCATAAAACTTTTCGGAATAGAGAACTTAGTAGTAACCTTGCTAAAAGGAATAATAAATTTTTCCGCCCCCTGAAACTTTTGATTATCTGATAGCTGGATTTCTAATTTGTCGTTTTCAATATAAGGTGGATTTAAAAATATAATTGTATCTCGCCAGCCTGTATATAAGTTGCTTCCTAAAAGCAAACGTATATCTGAGGGAATCACGTTAAACTTAATTATCGTTTCATTATTTGAGTCGTCGTATTCATCAATTTCATCATAACAATCGAGAGTACAAATCAAAATATGTTCGCCCGGCCGATTTTGAATATCGATTTTGAGACTGAAATCATTTTTGTATTTGTATTTTGAGCATCTTATAATTTTAGTTTCCGGAACATTATTGTATATATGTTCAACTCTTACAGAGTATGAATCCTCTACACTTTTTCCAAAATTATAATACACTAAGTTAACTGTTATATTCTTTTGATTATCTTTTATAACCTCTTCAGGTACTGAGAGTAATTCTGATTTAAAAACGAGGTCAGGTTTTTGGGGCAATTTTATTTTGATAATCGGGTCGCCGAATAAGTGACTGCAATAACAAAATACTTTCACCACATCATTCAATCCGCTATTTTCAACCAGCTTTTGTTTAGCGTTGTTGAAAAGCTTACCAACGGAAATAAGAGAATCGTCGAGAAAATAATTGTAGAAAAGCGGTGGAAAATTTAATGAAGTTGAAAGATATCCCCAGCTCGAATTAGCAAAGTACACAATCGCCTGTCCATCTGAATTATTATTAATGAATTCTTCTGCAAACGAAACGATATCGGGTTCGGCAAATTTACCTGTAGAACAGCCGAAATCCGTAATCAGCGGATACCGGTTTTCGTACTTATTCATCAGGTCATTCACACTTAAAATTCCGTTATCCCATGTCTGTGTACCGCTGTGACCAATGTAAGAAATCAAAATTGCACCTTCATCGATTATATTGCGAACCGAATCCAATGACATATTACTGAAATTGGAAAATGGATTTATTGTTTTATAAAAGTGAGCTCCTTTCCCTTCAACTGGAGGATTATTAATAAACATACGAAATACTTTATAGTTTGCACTTTTCAATGCCTTAAGTTGCTCGGGTTTTGACGGATCTCCTCCACTAAAAAACATAAAACTTTTATTCCAGCTGTCATACGTCTTTAACAAATATCGACGATGTTTTTCGAGATAGAATCGCACCTGTTCATTATTTACAGCTGGAATTCTACCAACTGCAATTTGTGGAATCGGGATAGAATCGTTCCAAATTACGAACCAGTTATCGCTCACAGGGAAACCGTATGAAGGAAATATATTTTTCTTCTTGAAAGACATAGAGGATTTGAATTTGTTTTTGTAGTCATAATTTGCATCTCCAATTATCAATAAATATTCAGGGGAGCTACTAATACGATTAGAACAAGATTCTCTAAGAAATTCTTTTATGGCTTCAGGGAAAGGATAGCCGTACGAATAATTATCATAAATTTCTTCTGATAGAACCACTTTTACATTTATTCCATAGTTCTCCTCTAAAAAGGACTTATATTCTTCTGCGGATTCGAGTAAATCTTTTTGCGTAAGAATGAGATAATCAGCTACCGTTTCTTCAGATAAATTTCTGAATTTTCTTACGCCGCAGAAAGTTGGCTTTTGTATATTTGATTCCGCTGTAATTAAATAGATATTTCCGGGGAAAACTGAATCTACAAAATAATAACTGCCTTCACCGTTTTTTAATATTTCCATTTTTGAAAATCCCGGATCTATTTTATATGCTATAAGATTCTCAATTTTTGATATGGAATTAACCTTTATTGCTTTAACACCTCGACTGACGTTTTCATCTATTATTATTTTTTCCTGCTCTCTGATATAATTTCGTGAGTAATATTCAATGTCAATCCAGTCAATCAATGACTGATGAAACGAAGCCTGTGTTGGTAAGGTGGAAATGGTAAGCTTATTGTCTGATGCATTAATTCTATCAAACTTTGCTTTTAAGTTAACGGTCTGTTTATAGTTGAATGTTAGAGTGTCGCTATGTTCTGAATCATTCAGCGAAATATATGCTTTATGTGCTCCGGTTTTCACATCGGAAGAATTACTTATCAAGCGAACTTCAGCTTTCATTCCTCTTTCTTGAATAATATTATCCAAATTGAGATTTAAACTGAATCTACTATTGCTACCGAGTGCTCTCCACGTCCAGACTTTATGCTCCTGCCACAATGGAAGTTGAGTCCGAGGTTCAACAGCATCGTAGTACCAGAGTAAATTATCTTCTTCGTAATGTATTTTTTTCAATGAATAATCGATTGTATCGGTATTGTCAATACTTTTGATATAAACTGGTTTAATTCTCACAAAGTCTTCTGATTCAAATGTCAGCCAGATAATTGTAGTATCCGTATATCTGTTCATATAATCGATATAGTCTTTGCCCTCAGCTACTATCTTTTTATAGTCGTCGCGATTCCTGTTAATATCCGAATAAAATTCAATATAATCCCCTTCATCAAATTTGCCGTCGTTATTATCGTAGACATAAATTGGAATAGGCAATCCATAATTATAAATTTGTATTTTATTGGACTGAATCGATGTCGAATTTACTCCTATATTGAGCAGATCATCGTAGTATATTCTGTAAATTCCTTCCTGTCCAATTTTGAATTTCAGGTAATTAACACCGAAATTGTACCATCTATTTCCACTTGAAGTATTTGCGTCTTTAACTGTTCCTTGTATTTTTGTTTTCATTGTAATTTTAATCTTATTGAATGTTTTGATGGTATTGCTTTTCCATTCATACTGCTGCAGGCAGACCTTAAGAGCTGCATAATATTGTCCTGACAGATATACATTACCAATAAATTTTGCTATTGTTGAGGGATAAAAGTCAGAGCCGGAAATATATTCGTCATAAACACGCTTTAAATTATCATATGTAATTATGCTATCGTTAACCTGTTTGATTGCTGGATTAATATTAAAAAGATTAGTCCTACTAGATTCTAAAACTTGTGTATTAACTTCAGACACTGATTCATTGGGACCCTTTAATTCAATAAAAACAGTAATATACTTTAATGAAGGAGCGCCTGGCCTGGATTCATCTAAAGTTGTCAATAAATCATTATCTGAGAAAGTAATTGTGGTGTCGTAATAATTATAATATGTTTGTGAAAATATACTGAATGGTAGCAGGAAGATAAGGATTAACGAATACCGCTTCATCGACATCCTTTTATTTACTTTTCAACAATTACGCCTTTAGCCCTAAAAATAAATTTTGGAATTCCAATCAAATATCTTTTCCAGTACAATTGTGGGTTGTCATAAATTCTATAGAGCCATTCCATACCACAATTACGCAGCAGCGAAGGTGCTCTTCTTGTTACTCCGGTATAGTAATCCATGAATGCACCACAACAGATTATATGTTTTTCATTTAATAGACTCTTTAATTCAATTGCCATAATTTCCTGTCGAGGCTGTCCCATACCGATCATTATTAAATCAGCTTTGTTTAATTCCTCCACAATCGACGACCAGTCATATTTATTAGAATATCCATTTAAGTATCCCGATAATTTCAGCGGGTAAATTTTTTTATGCAGCAATTCAACATTATAGTTTCCCCCAATAAAATATAATTTCATTTTTCTTTTACATATAATTTTGAAGAAGTTTAACAGCACATCTGTAAACAATACTCTTTTAGTGCGTACATTTTTACATAATAAAGAGAGCCACATACCAGTACCCTCCACCATACAGAGACATTCTTTCGACATAAACCGGAGGTATTCATTGTTTTCGTAAAGCAAGTTAATCGTATTCATATTTATGTACGTGATGATTTTATCTTTTTGGTTATTCAATTCCTCCGCGAATATTTCTATGAAGTCACTCTCTTTCGTTATCAGGTTAATCGATTCGTTACCAATTATTAATTTCATATTACTTACCTGCTTCGTTCAGATTGATTCATATATTTTCATCAGTTCATTAACATATTTATCTGGCGAGGTAATTTTCTTAATATCATTTTGAAGATTGATACCCATACTACGGCAATCTTCAAGATTATCTGTAATATACCGCAATAACTTATCCAATGCTGATGCATCGCCCGCTTTAAATACTAAACCGTTTTCGTTGTTTTTAATAATCTCAGGTATTCCACCTGTATCGGTGGCTAAAACAATCTTCCCCCAGTATCCTGCTTCGAGCACTGCATACGGCAATACGTCACAATAAGAAGGATGTACCAGTACATCTGCCAATTTATAAAAAGCGTTAGGGTGTTTTGTATAACCTATAAAAAGCACAGAGCCAGAACTATACTTTAACAAAGATCTATTTTTAATATCTCCCATTAAAATTAATTTAATATTCTTCTTTTTCTTACTGAACTCATTGAAAACTTTACATAGGTAGTCAATTCCTTTTTCTTTACAAATTCTACCGGAATAAAGAAATACAATATCATCGGGTTTAATATTCAACATAGACCTTTCAATTTGATGGACGGGTATAGGATTGTTATACAACTCCGGTTCAATGCAATTATAAAGGACGTGAATTCTTCCTGAATTAATGTTGAAGTTTCTCATTAGATAATCTGCCAGAAATTTGCAAGGCACTATAATACTATCCGAACGAAATGATATTTTCTTAAACCCGTCAACCTTACTATGAATAGTAGTAACGGTTTTTTTGCATTGTTTTTTCAGTATACTGGAAATCAGCTCGGGATATCTGTGATGTGTATGAATGACATCAACATCAAGACTGGTTAGCTTGTAATAGAGATCTATCAAATTTTTAGGTAGGTAAAAAATATTTCTTATCCCTGTTTCGAAATGAATAATTTCAGTATCAATATTTTGCAAAGTAATGTCACTTAATACTGAACGGTTGTTTGTCAGCAAAGTTACATTTGTACAGTATTTTTCTAAGGCGATGAGTAGATTCCGCAGATAGGTATTCGTGCCACTGGCATAAGTAAAATATGGTGTAAAATGAACTACTCTCATCTTAGTAACTCTTCGTAAATATCTTTTGTATGTTCTGCCATTTTTTCCCATGTAAATTCTTTAGCCGTATTAAATGCATTTTTCGATAGTGTAGTCAAATCATAACCACCATCGACTATTTTTTGAATTATCTCCCGCAGTGCCTCAGGTTTTGTTGCATGATATTTCAATCCGTTTTTTCCGTTAGTTATGAATCTCGATGCACCAATAAAATCCGGTACGACAGGTACTACTCCATAAGACATCGATTCTATAACGATGGTCGAGAATGTTTCAAAAGAGGGCATTTTAATTATAAGGTGGGACTGGTTAAATAATTCAGATAATTCATCACCACTAAGAAATCCCGCATACCTTATTTTAAGATTACCAAATTTATGATTAATACATCCATCCGAGCTGCCAAGTACTGTTAAATTTAACTGTGTCCCTTTTATGCACATAAGCAGTTCTATTAATTTATTTAATCCCCTGTCATTTTTTCCAAAGCCTTTATAGAATACAATCATGAGTTTATTTTTGAATTCTGGTTTAGAATTCTTTTTTTCAAAAATGTCGATTCCGTTGTAAGTATATTTTAATTTAGAATGTTTGATGAAATATTTTTTTATTATCATTTCTGCTTGATACTGAGAATAGATTAACAAGAAATCAGAATGTTTTATTGCGGTACGTTCAAGCAGCAAGTCTTTTATTCTATTTGTTATTTTGTTAAAATTTTCTGTTTCTTTATAGAACAATCCATGCAACGTAGAGATTATTTTTATACCTAAGATTTTGCATACAATAAAAAGAGGGATTTCGAATCTTTCGAGAGTAGTGAAGTGAACTAATGCTGGTTTGTATTTAAGCAACCTGAAGATGATAATTAAAATGCCGCATTTATAAACACCCGAAGCTATAGTTTTGCTGCCTAAGAGTTTCTTGAATTTGTTACTGGAATCGAAGAAATAGGTAATAAAAATAGTTTGTCTATAGTCGGCATGGATATACCTGTAGAGAACTTTTGAATATTTAATTGGAGCAGTAACAAACTCGTGATAATATCTGCCAATAAAGCATACCCTCATCTTATCGATGCTTTAGTGAACGGATAATTATACGAAGAGCGAAATCTTATTTTTTAGACAACCAGATTTCGGGATTTTGATAATTACGAGAATTCCATATTTCGAAATGAAGTATATGCCCTTCCAAACTTTCGTTGACTTTTCCGAGAGTGCCCCCTTTATTTATCAATTGTCCCTCTTCGACATATATTTCTTTAATGTGACCGTAAACGGTTCTAAATTCATCTCGATGAGTTACGATAACAACACTACCGTATCCTGGTATCCATTCGATAGCAGAAACAACCCCTTCAGCTACGGCATAAACCTCAGCATCTTCCAAAGTCAATATATCAACGCCATAATTCAATGTAACAGTATTTAATTTTCTGTTGAGATTTTCGCCGAACTTTCTGACAATTTTACCTTTCCGAATAGGCCATAAAAGTTTTCCCTTGAGAAGGGAAAATTTTTCCATATTATTATAGTTATAATTTCTACTTAATTCCAGCTTTTTTTCATCCTCTTTTAACATCATTTCAGTTCTCTGTCGCTCCTCCTCGACCAATCGGGCAATGATATTTTTAATTACGATTTCTGCTTTTCTTTTCGATTCTATTTCTTCAGTCAGATGTTTTTTATCTTTTCTCAATTCGGCTATAAGTCTTTTCCGTTCGCTTTCCTTCTTTACGAGATTTTTCTGTTCGGTGCTTTTATCGACTCTTAGTAAAGCAAGTGCTCTTCTTTCTTCTGATATTTTGTTTTTTAATTTAACCAGATAATCCTTGCTGTCCTTCAATAATTTCAAGTCTTTTTTGTTTTGTTCAGTTATGCTTTTAAAGTATCGATAACGCTTCAATACTCGTAATGGAGACGATGTGTTAAGTAGGTATTTGAGGTAAGATTTGCCTCTGTATTTATAAATCCAGACGATATACTTCGAATATTTTTCTTTCAATAACTGGATTTTATTTTCGGTGTAAGCTATCTCTTCTTCGAATTGAGCAATTTGTCTTTCTTTGTTTTTTTCTTCTTTAACAATATTGTTGATTATTTTTTGGAGCAGTGTGTTCTGTCGTGTAAGATTTTCTAATGCCTGCAGCGATGCTTTTTCTTTTTCCGATTTTTGATTTAATTCTCTTTCCAGTTTTATGATTTCACTTTTCAGATTTTCCAGTTGCTCATTGCGGTATTTTATACTGTCGGCTACCTGACCAAAAATCGGATTAAACAATACAGCTGCTATCAACAAACATATTTTAATATAACGATTCACAATTCAACATACTTTGTATCGGACGGCAATTCAAATAAAATATTGAGCGGGTTATTTATCGACACATTTTTATAGTTGATTATCAACGACTGGTTATTTTCGGAAAAGTTCATCGATATTACAAGTGGTACAAGAACATCGCCAAATTGCTTATAATTATCATACTTTGCTTCCACAAGGTTTCCTTTAACCAGATTTCCTGTTTTAATTTTCTTGACGGTAAAGTTTTTTGTATTGATTTCATACTCATTAATCGAACCTGCAGTTGAGTCGACATATTTTATGTACGTATAATTTTCATCATAAGTATATTCATCCGGTTTAATTCTTAATTTGTCGGATAAATTGATACCGCCAGTAAATGCGTCAATCAGCATATCAAACGGTAAATCGATTTTTAATGCTTTCTTAATTGCCGACTTATCTGTCAATCCTTTATATGCAGTTTTATTAATTGAATCGTAGAATAAAAATTTATTGCGTGTAATTAAAATTTGTGCCAGCTCAATACCGAAAGGTCCAAATACATCAACCTTAATCGAATCGGGCTTTTTGACATTAACTTCAAAATTGCTCTCTATTGTTGTACTTCCGTTTTTAATATTGATTGTACCGTTTGCTGAAAATGTCCTAACTTTAAGTCGATTAGCTTCGAGTTTTGTAATTAATCTTTCGGGGGAAAGAATTCTTTCACTGGAAATCTCTTTTGATGTGCTACAGCTGGCGATAATAGTTACCAGCAAAATTGCAGTGATAAATTTTATTACTTTCAAATTTCACCTTTCTCGATTTTTTCTTTTATTTTTTTGTTATTGCCGTTGATGTCATACGCCTTTTTCCAGTATTCCATGGCTTTTGTTTTATTACCCAGCATAAAATAAATGTCACCCAGATGATCTACAACAGTTTCGTTGTTTGGCTCCAAACTTAATGATTTTTCGATATAATCTTTTGCTTTTTGATAATCTCCCAGGCGGAAATAAATCCATCCGATTGTATCGAGGAAGGAAGAATTTTTGGGATCATTTTCAATTGCCTTCGAAGCCATTTTCAATGCCTCATTCAATCGGATGTTTCTTTCGGCAAGTGAATAAGCATAATTATTTAAAACGATAGCATTTGAAGAATCGAGTCCGAGAGCGTGCTGATAGAGTGAATCGGACATTTTATAATTCCCTTCAGATTCATAGATCATTGCCACAGTACCAATCAGGTCAACATTGTCGGGCTGAAGTAAAAGTGCTTTGTTCAAATATTGGAGTGCTTCGTTGTTCTCTTTAAGCTGGTTCAGTGTATATCCATAAGCAGATAGCGCTGTAACATCGTCGGAATTTATATTGATGGCTCTTTTCAAATAGATTTTTGCTTCCTGATGCCTGTTGGTTTGAGAAAGAGCAAGCCCATAAATTAGGTTGACTACGAAGTCATTGGGAAATTTTTCTGCTGCTTCCGACATGAATTCGATTGTCTCATCATATTTTCGCGAATCAAAAAGCAGTCCGCCCGCGCGAATCCAGATCTGCGCATTCCATTCCGCCAGTTTCGCAGCTTTTCGGAAATATTCAATAGCAACGGAATCGTTACCAAGCTTTAATTCTATTTCTCCCAGATATGCATTTACCTGCCAGTCGGAAGTGTCTTTGTCAATCTTTTTGAGAAAGTCACGAGCAATAAAAATATTGTTCGAATCCTTATCGGCTGCAGCATAAAATAAAGAAGCAAGCTGAAGCTTTTCTGTTAACTGAAGATCATTGAGATCAAAAATTTTTTGATAAATGAGCGCTGCTTCCTTCCAGTTATCTTGTTTTATGTAAATGTTTCCTTTCTGCTGTAGTAACCCGACATCGAAAGGATAGCTGAGCAGTAACTCGTCGCACAACTTAGATGCTTTATCGTACTGCTCGGATTTTGTATACGCATCAATTAATAATTTTTGTAAATCGAGGTTCGATGGATTCAAACGCGCAAGTTCTTCGAGTGTTTCAACCGTTTCTTTTTGATTTCCTATTTTTTCATTTAATTCTGTAAGTCTTACCAGAATATGCCACTCTGGCCCGATCGATGAAATGAGTTTTTTATAAATCTTAATGGCTTCAAGAGGTTTATTTGCTTCATAAAGCTGTGCCAGATTATAATATGCGTTAATATTGTTCGGTTCAATTTCAATGATTTTTTTGTATACCGCAGCCGACGAGTCATCCATATGAGAAACATCATAAATTGTAGCAAGAAGATAGAGATATTCGGTATTGCTGGAGTCAAGTTGTACAGCACTTTTGGCGTTCGTAAGTGCAGGTGCCAGACGATTTATTCTATAACAATTTTTTGCAATAGCATAATAAATGCCAGCAGATTTATCATACTGTAACGCTTCTTCATATTTAACAATAGCATCTCCAAAATTTCCTTTCATTTCGTAGATGTTGCCTTCGATAAATTTGCTCAAAGCCACAGAGGAGCTATCCAGACGAACTTCTTTTCTCGTTTCTTTTACTACTTTAGTAGTGCAGGAGAATGCCACCGCAACCAATAAAAGAAAGATAATTTTCTTCATTATATTCAATCTATACTTATTCAAAAAGCGTTTAATTTATTGACAACCAAATTAATTGTATTGTCAAATTTCTTTTCATATTTTAGTGTCAAAAACGTTATGACAAAATACGATTTAGCCATCTCGTATATATGGGAATACGATATCGAGTTCGTTCAATTGATTGAAAAAATATTTCATGAAAATAAATTAACAACATTTTTGATATCATACCATAACGTCGAGGAAATAATTGAAAAACTAAAAAACAAAGAACTCAATTTCACAGCATATCTCGACAGGGCTTCCGATGTCGATTCTGACTTTGAACCTATAGCACAAATCCTCAGAAAGCGCCATGCTTATTTAATAAATCCTCACAAAAGAGTACACAAATTTACAAATAAATCATATATGCACCGTTTGTTGAGCAAGAAAAATCTGAATATTCCAAAATCCTACATTTTGCCCGCCTATTATTTCGACCATTCGTTAAAAATCACAGAAGACGATCTGGATGAGATTGGAAAACCTTTTGTAATAAAACCGTCAATAGAAACCGGAGGTGGTCAAGGAGTTATTATCAACGCATACACATTAAAAAATATCCAGAAAATCAGGGAAGAGAATCCTAAAGAAGAATATATAGTACAGGAAAAAATAACTCCGTGTAATTTCGGTAGACATAGGGCATGGTTTCGCGTTTATTGGGCTTTTAATAAAGTAATTCCCGTATGGTGGAATGATTTAACTCATATATACGACATCATTACAAAGGAACAGATAAAAAAGTACAAATTGGAGCAGCTTTTTAAGATAGCACGAAAGTTAGCAAAGTATACGCGCATCGACTATTTCTCGACTGAAATTGCCGTCGATAAAAATCATAAATTTTATATAATCGATTATATCAACGACCAGTGCGACTTTAGATTGAAATCGAATCATCCCGATGGAGTTCCAGACGAAATTGTGATTCAATTTATAAACGAGATGAAGAAAAAAATCGATTCCTTAAAAAAATAGATCTTCTTCAATTGTTTCGAGCAATGCGAGATAACTTTCGTATCTTTCTTTCGATATTTTCCCGTCACGATAGGCTTCAATTACTCCACATCCGGGTTCGTGATAATGAGTACATGTATTAAAACGACATAACAGAATAAACTCTCTAAATTCAACAAAGAAATGTCCCAGGTCTTCTTTTTTAATGCCGTATGGATCTATTTCTCGAACGCCTGGTGTATCTATCACAAATGTATTTTCTCCTACTTTTTTCATTACTGCAGTAACCGTTGTATGCCTGCCACGTTTATTGTAATGACTTACTTTCCCCACCTTAAAATTTAATTCAGGGTAAAGGTTATTCAGTATACTCGACTTACCTACGCCTGAATGCCCCCAGAAAAGAGTGACCGAATTACCGATAAATTCTTTCAACTCGTTCATTCCTGTATTTTTGACCGTACTCGTTTCAAAAACTCTGTATCCAATAGATTTATATAGATTAACAAAATGACTACGTGAGTTAGATTCATCCAGATCAATTTTATTAATAACAATAGCAGGAATAACACCAGAGCTCTCCGCCACGACGAGCATTCTATCGACAAGACGATTATTAAACTTCGGTAGGTCCCAGCTGGTAACAATTATCATTTTGTCCACATTTGCAGCTATAATTTGCTCGAGTCTTTCGCCTCGGTATGAAGCTCCTTTCATTTTTGGAGCTTTCCTGGATATATGATTTTTCCTTTCAAGTATTTCTTCTATAACGCCTGTGCCGTCATCGTTTAAAGTGAATTCAACAATATCTCCTACAGCTACGATATCAAGAGTTATGAGTTTATCTTTTTTTAATTTGTACTCGTTAACTATTTTCCCCCTCAAAAAGCAACGGATTTCGTTGCCATTATTGTCCAATAGATAATAATCTTTACTCTCGATTCTACAGATTACACCTTTAATAAAGCCTCCTTCTATTAATTATACAGTGTTACAAACTTACAAAAATTACCGTTTTAAAATAAGAGCGCCCGCACATGCGGGCGCTCTTTGTAAGTAGAATAAATCCTATTTCAGAAATTATACTTTAAACCTAGAATAAAATTATTTCTTGAAATATCCTGATAAATTCTGGAAATATTTGAACCGTAATTATCGCCTATATCTTTCCACCATCCCATGGCATAAGCCAGATCAATCGATATATTTTTCGATTCGTAACCGATACCCATAGTTAGATATTTTTTGTCGTAATCCGAAGGGTCGTCCTTATATGGAGAAGGCATCAGAATAAATCCTCCACGTAAGGCCACATTTGTTTTTGGAATGTAATATTCTGCACCGAAATTTAGATTAAAAACGGTTCCCAAAAATTCTTGTATATCTCTGTTGTTACTTTCTATGTCAACTCTGTCGAGACCAGATACAAATTCCATCTGTGAATAATCAACCAGTGTCACATCGGCAGATAAAGTTAAGCCTTTGTTATTATAAGCGGCACCGGCAGAAAATTCATAAGGAGTAGTAATTTCGTATTCAAGCCTGTTTTCAATCGGCGGATCGAGATAAAAACTTGTCCCGCTGCCGAAATCACTGGAAGCGTCAACAAAATATGATTCTTTAATTGTATATTTTCTTGGCGTCTTAATGGCAAAGCCGATAGAAAGATTTTTATTTACTTTGCTCAATAAACCGAGATTCAGGTTCCACGCTGAGATATTCCATTTGATAATATCATTAAGATAAAATGCTTGAAAATCGCTCGTTGCAGGTTCAGCAGGATCAAGTAGAAATCCTGCAGGATAATTATCACGCAGGTCTTCTTCCCAGTACTGCCTGTCCCTTCGGAAATCACCACCGATTATATTCAGTGTAACACCAAGATATAAATCCCTCTGTATCTCTAAAGCAGCAGAAAGTGACCAATTATTAAGCTTTCCTTCCTGCAAAATTTTACCGCTTTGATTTAATCCTCCATTTATACGCGTTTCATCATAGAGATAGTCATCGTTATTGTCATACACGGGATAACTGAGTCCCAACAAGTAAGCGATATCGTCATTGAAATTTGTTAAATCCTGTATCATTGAATTATTTCCTGCGTTATATCCGTCGAAACAGACGGTATAGTTATATTCCTTAAATTGATTATATCCGAGTGCCAGCACAAAACTGCCACGATATGTAGGGAATGGAAGAACGATGCCAAATTGATTTAATCGAGTCGTTCCGTTTGAGTATGAATCGCTTTTATTAAAAAATTCGGATTTATTATCAAATAAATTATAGTTCAATGAACCGTTAAATTGACTTTTCTTTATCAACGCAAAACCAGCAGGATTAAATAAAGCCGCAGAAAAATCATTGCTCAATGCCGTATAGGCATTGCCCATTGATAGCGAACGCGCACCGCTTATTATATCTGCCTCCGATAACCTTAGAGCGTCGTTATAATTCTGAGCCCAATTAATGTTATAAGTAAACAGTGAGATAAATATCAAAATAAAGATTTTTTTAGACATGTTTCCTCCGAACTGAGAACTCTATAAAATTTTATCTACCACGTCTACTGCTGCCTCCACTTGACCTGGAAGAAGAACCGCTACTACTGGAACCAGTGCCTCTGGAGCTACTACCTGAGCTTGAAGGAGGACTGTACGAACGAGACGAATTTCCAGAACTTGCTGGCGGAGTATAGGATGGAGGAGGTGCATAGCTGGGACTACTATTCTTTTTCGAATCGCTCGAGCTGCCGCTTCGTCTCGAAGGGGTGCGACTCCTACTATCATTGTCTTTATTATTCGAAGGTCTTCTATAAGTTTCTGTACGAGTTTTTCTTGTGTTGTCAGAATCGACGCTTCGACCTGTTCCCTCCTTATTTAACGATGTACCATTTCCACTTCTTGAAACTTTCGAACGACTAAGATCAACATCTCTTTGGTTCGTATTTCCATTACTTGTACTTACCTTAGTTCTGTCTCTTAAATAATCACGTGTTCTGGTTCGGGTTATTGGATTGCGTTCGCCAGTATTGTCACGCAAATGTGTGTAAGTATTTCTATGTTTATAGTAATTACCTCCTACATACCAGTAATCGTGATAATCCCAATAGTATGGATAATTCCAATATCCGCCGTAAACCCAATAATTATGTGGATACGGATAATACCACCATGGATAAGGCGTGTAATAATACCAATCCCACCATGGGTCATAATAAAAACCTACCGAAACGCTCCATCCCGGATAATATCCCCAGAAATATCTTCTATAATTGGGATACCAGCCGTCGTCTATATAGTAATTATTGACAATTGTAGGCTCCTCTTCGTAATCGTAATTATTATCAAGGGTATCTGCCTGATCATATACATAGTCTTCTTCTTCATTATCGTAATTCGGGTAAGATTCACGAAGAGCTAACTGAGTATAACACCCGGTGAAACCGAAAGCCAAAATCAATATCATTAAATATCGTTTCATAACGCCACCTTTTTTCTTATTATAATACAAAATTAATGCCTCAAAAAGTATAGCATAAACTATATAATTGATGGTATGAAGGAATGTATGTTTATTTAAATAGACTCTCCGTACTAAAAGAGAGACACTAAAAGAGAGATTTAATGAATTCGACGTAAATTCCCCTGTCGGCTTTATTGCTTGTAAATTTTTTGTTGTCGAGCAAATCCCTCAAATTAATGCCAATTGTCAACCCGCCGTCAACAGACCAGCGAACACCCATATTAAGATAACCAGTACCATCACCCAATGAATTACCCGTGTTGTCATTAACAGCAAAATCGTATTCCCCGACCAACGAGAAATTTGCTCCAAATGTTTTCTCTATTCCGAATCCGAGATTCAAATCTTTGTCGTTGTCGTCCCTTTCAAGAGAATAGTTTACAATACCGTGAATACTCAAATATCCCATAAACTGATAGTTTTTCGAAACGGCGGCAAAGAATCCTGGAGATTTTAGTTGATACCGTTCAAGCGATTTATTATATAAACCTTTTCCCTGCGAGTCGAAACCGAAAGTGATGGCTGGCAAATTCTCAGTTTCTTCGACCAAACGGAGTCGAACGTTTACTGCAGGCAGCGAATACCAGTCAACCTTTCCTGCGCCTATAATATTTGATCCGCCGTATGAAATTCCGAAACTAAAATTATCGAACACTCCTACTTCAAGTTTAGAAATTACTACGCCGTCCGGCATTATATCGAACGAAATTCCGGCAAAACCTTTTTCGAGAATACCTGCACTGGGTAAATCAATAAGATTTCTGTACTCGTGTTTGGCTGCAGTACCTGAAGTACCTTGTGAAAAAAGTACACCAGTTAATAAAAAAGTAATAAGAACAACTAATTTTTTCATTTTTTTCTCGCAGGTTTATTTACAGCTTAAAATTAGAAAATATTTATCAGAACTTCTATTTCCTTATAAAGGTCGTTCCTTCTTTTTTGTCCTGGAGTACAATTCCGAGATCATTCAATCTGTTCCTAATCATATCAGCTAAACTATAATTTTTTTCTTTTTTGAGAGTTTGCCTGATTTCAATCAGTAGTTCAATCAATTTATCGTCGAGTGTTTCTTTCTTATTATCCGTTAATTTTTTGAAGTTTACGATTCCAAGAACATTCTGAGCTGTATCTACCATAAACTTTTTTACATCCTCAAGAAATTTCGTACTAAGATTTTTACCCTCGTCGAGCACTTTATTAACTTCGCGCATGAAATTGAAAATTGTAGCAACAGCTTGAGGGGTATTGAAGTCGTCGTCCATTGCATTGGTAAACTCATCATAAAACGAGTTTATTTTGAAATCGGGATAGTTGCCTTCTTGCAAGTCTTTTAATAAATCTTCATTAATTCTAAGGGCAAAATTTCTGATTTTATCGGCTCCTTTTTCGGCAGCGGCAAGCAATTCCTCGCTGAAATTAAGTGGTCCTCTGTAATGAGTTTGTGAAAAGAAAAGACGAATTGCTTCAGGAGAATATTTTGATAAGATTTCGCGAGTAGTAAAAAAATTACCGAGTGATTTCGACATCTTTTCATTTTGAAAGTTAAGAAAGCCGAAATGCATCCAGTATCTTACAAATTTTTTACCGTTAGCTGCTTCGCTCTGAGCAATTTCATTTTCATGATGCGGAAAAATCAGGTCGTTGCCCCCGGCGTGAATATCGATGGTCTGGCCAAGGTGTTTGCAACTCATTGCAGAGCATTCGATATGCCAGCCAGGTCTACCACGCCCCCATGGAGCTTCCCATGCCGGTTCGCCTTCTTTTGCTTTTTTCCAGAGTACAAAATCAAGGGGGTTTCGTTTATTTTCATTTATATCAATTCTGGAACCTGCTTCTAATTCTTCTAAATTTTTCCCGCTCAGTTTACCGTAATCCTTGAACTTTGATATATCAAAAAATATTGTTTCGTCTACTTCATAAGCATAGCCTTTTTCGAGTAGCTGGTTAATCATCAGCACAATATCTTCGATATGTTCTGTGGCTTTTGGGTGCAAAGTTGCAGGCTTAATATAAAGCCTCTCCATATCCTCCTTAAAGGCAGCAGCAAAAAAATCTGCAATATCATGCGTCGATTTTTTTTCGGCTAATGATTTTTTGATGATTTTATCGTCGATATCGGTTATATTCATTATGTACTTAACGACGAATCCTTTGAATTCAAGATATTTCCTGGCAATATCAGCCATTACAAAGGAGCGGGCATTGCCTATATGAAAGTAATCATAAACCGTAGGACCGCATACATAGAAGGATACATTCGGTGGATTAAGGGGAATAAAATCTTCTTTAGTTTTAGAAAAAGTATTATAAATTTTCATTAACATTCCAAATTTTAGGAAAAAATATACTAATTGTATCGACTTTTTTCCAATTTAAGGGATGGAACGGTTATTGATTTAAAAAAGATAATGAGATAAAAGTACATATAATATATTTTGGACTTTGAAATCTTGATTTCTCTCTTTATATTCCGATTAAAGAAAGGGAGAAGAAAGTTTTTTTATCTGATTATCTCAAATTATCCATTTTATAACCATAGGAGGAACATATGCAAAAAAAAGTTACCGTATTATTTCTGCTCTTATTTGTCGTTACGGGATTAGTATCTGCACAAACCATGCGGATAACGACCTATGGAGTATCGCCCCGTGAAGCCGGAATGAGTGAAAATGATATTTTTACATCAGCTTATAACGGCTTAACAAACGTCGGCGTAGGCACCAAAATGTATCTCAAAGCAACACTTGCTGGAGGTCGCCTGAACGATCCCAAATGGAGCACAACTGAACGCGCCCCTGGTTCAAACCCAATTTTTGGCGGAGTTCTCGACGTTGATACTTCTACACAAATTATTGTATTCACTCCAGACAAACCGGGTAAATATGTTGTTCAGGTTACCGATGGCCCATATACAGCTTCAATAGTTATAAATGCAGCTAAGTATATCGGCGTTTATAATGTAGTAAATAATGTAACATGTCAGACCTGCCATCCTTCAGTTGTAGAAAAATGGGAAGGCACCGGACATGCGTCGATGCTTTACCGTGGTGTTGAAGGAACACTCAGCAACCATTATAATGCTAATTGTATTTCCTGTCACACAACTGGTTATGACGTAAATGCAGATAACGACGGATTTGACGACTTTGATTTTGTGTTCCCCGAAACCTTAACACAAGGCACATATCAAACTCTGGTAGATAAATACCCCGACGCAATGCAAAGAGCTAACATTCAATGCGAGAGCTGTCACGGTCCAGCCAGCGGACATTTCGGCTCTACGAAAGATTCACGTATTGTTGTAAGTTATTCAAGTGATAACTGCGCTTATTGCCATGATGACGGCCATTACCATGTTTATCCCGAGCAATGGGATGTATCGAGGCATGCAGTAGCTACAAGCTATCCAAGCGGTCCTGGTCGCGAAAGTTGTGTACGCTGCCATACCGCCAAAGGGTTTGCTCAGTTCGTTAAAGGAATTGCAACAAATGATCCCTATTTTGATCCTTCCTATCAACCGATTTCATGTGCAGCTTGTCACGATCCTCACGATGCCTCAAATATGCACCAGGTTAGAACTGTTAATGCCACACTTGCTGACGGCACTGTAATCGAAAAAGGCGGACTTGGTAAACTTTGTATGAATTGCCATCAAAGTCGTAGAGTTGCAAACAGCAGTTATACTGAAATACCATCTAGACATTTCGGTCCTCACTATTCTACAGCAGCAGATGTTATTAATGCTACGAATGTTGTTACATTCGGTGATACACTATTCACACTTGCAAGCACAAATCATCTTGGTGCCACCGAAAATGGATGCGTTGATTGTCATATGGCTGAAGGCGAGACCGACGCCAGCGGTCACACTCAATTAGTCGGTAAACATACCTTCTCGATGAGTACCCCTTCAGGAGTAGACAACATGAAAGCATGCGCTAAATGTCACGGCAATTCACTCGGCGCTAGTTTTGAAGATGTGCCTTTCGTTATGTATGCAAACGGCGTCTACACGGGCGACCATGATGGAGATGGAATTTCAGAAGGTCTGCAAGCTGAAGTTCATGGACTACTCGACTACTTAGGTTCTCTATTACCCAATCCTGATCCTCATGCCGACCCAGATACAACATGGACAAAACAACAAATTCAAGCCGCATACAATATGAGAACTGTTTATTACGACGGAAGCTATGGCATTCACAATCCTAAATTCGTGGTTACTCTTCTTAAAGGTACAATAAAAGCTCTCGGCGGTGTTGTAAGTGTAGAAAAACCGAAAGAAGTTCCGAAAAACTATGCTCTCTATCAGAATTATCCTAATCCATTCAATCCAACTACAAATATCAAATTTTCACTGCCCAAAGAATCACATGTAAAACTTACTGTTTACGATGTACTGGGCAAAGAAATTCAAACCCTTGTTAATAACAGATTGTCGGCCGGAACGCATACATTTTCTTTCAATGCTTCACATCTTGCATCTGGTATCTATCTCTACAGAATCGAAGCAGGCGATTTTGTTCAAGTTAACAAGATGTTACTCGTAAAATAAATTCTTAAAACGGCGGTTTGAAATATAACCGCCGTTTTTCATCATTCCCCGTTTCCTATTTTTTATCCCCCTTCTTTGCTATTTTTGTATAAAATAAATAAAGATTATTATGAGAATAGAAAAAGATTCTTCGGGACAGCTGGAAATTCCATCTGATGCTCTGTATGGAATTCATACAGTGAGAAGTTACAATAATTTTCCAAGAAGCGGAGAAAAAGTAAATCTCCATCTAATTAAAGCTTATTTTCAAGTTAAACTTGCTGCTGCTGAAACTAATTATAAATGCGGTCTTCTACTAAAAGAAAAATACGACCCGATTTCAGAGGCAATTGAGGAACTGATTCATGAAACCGACTCATGCATAAAAGGTGACCTGTCGAGCATCTACGAGAAAATTATTGTCGACCCATATCAGGGGGGTGCTGGCACATCATTAAATATGAATATTAACGAAGTTATTGCTAACACTGCACTCAAAATTGCCGGTAAAAATTATGGCGAGTATGATTTTATTCATCCGATCGACGATGTCAATATGAGTCAATCAACAAACGATACATTTCCAACTGCACTTAAAATTGCATCCATTACACTTTTAAGGGAGCTTCAGGAATCGTTTGCTCAATTGCAAAATGCTTTGCAGAAAAAAGAAGATGAATTTAAGAACATATTAAAACTCGGTCGCACTCAATTTCAAGATGCTGTACCCATCACCTTAGGACAGGAGTTTGGAGCATATGCTCAGGCAATTGCTCGAGATCGCTGGCGTCTCTACAATGCCGAAGAAAGACTTCGTTCTGTAAATTTAGGTGGAACAGCTGTGGGAAATTCTGTTTCTACTACACGCGAATACGTACTGAATGTCAACTCAATACTTAAAAAGATCACAAAACTACCTGTGGCAAAAAGCGAAGATCTAATCGACGCCACTCAAAATATGGATGTATTTGTAGAAGTACATGGAATTGTCAAAGCAGGAGCGGTAAGTATAATTAAAATATGCAACGATTTAAGATTTCTGTCCAGCGGTCCAAACGGAGGAATTGGGGAAATAAATTTGCCTCCTAAACAGGCTGGTTCCAGTATCATGCCGGGGAAAGTTAATCCAGTAATACTCGAAAATGCAATTCAAATTTGCGAACTGGTAAAAGGACACGATGTTGTTATCTCAAATATTGCTGGTAATGGTAATCTTGAGCTCAATCCATTTGGACCACTGCTTGCTCACCTTTTCCTTAAATCTCTCGAATTGTTGCGTGAATCCAACTTCAATCTGGCAAAAAATTGTATCGAAGGAATTACAGCCAACGAAGAAAGATGCAAAATGAATTTAATCAACAGTTCGGCAGTTGCAGCGTCGCTTATTTCTACTTTCGGTTACGACACTATTCAGGAACTGGTAAAATATGCTTATAACAATAACATCCCTTTTGTAAAAGTATTGATGAAAAGCAAACTGCTGAGCGAAGAACAGATTTATGAAATTATTTCGAAAGATTTAGGATTAAACATTGAATAAAACACCATACTCCGAAAGGGTACATATTGCATTTGTCGGCAGACGGAATGCCGGCAAATCCTCTCTAATGAACAGATTTGTCGGGCAGGATCTGTCAATAGTTAGTGATATTCCTGGAACAACTACCGATCCAGTACGGAAGGCCATGGAATTATTGCCTTTTGGACCCGTCGTTTTAATAGACACGGCAGGAATCGATGATACTGGAGAACTCGGAGAAAAAAGAATTTCGAAGACCATAAAAATCATTTCTGAGGCAGATTTTGTCATTCTTGTACTCGATTCACAGAACAAACTTTCAGATTACGAAAGAGACCTGCTCGATCACTTTGATAAATTTGAAATTCCTTTTGCAGTTGTTATCAACAAATCTGATCTGGGAATTAATTACGAATTAATTGAAGAGCTGAAAAACCTGAAGATAAAATATCATACAGTCTCCTGCCTTAAAGACGAAGGCATCTATGATTTAAAAGAAAAACTCGCACGAGAAATACCTGGACAGGACGAAATACCTCTTATTGGCGATTTAATTAAGCGGCACGATATTATTATCCTTGTAGTTCCAATTGATCTGGGTGCACCGAAAGGTAGGCTCATTATGCCTCAAGTTCAAACTATAAGAGAATCACTTGACGAAGATGCGATCGTTATCGTTGTCAAAGATAAAGAATTAAGAGCTGCTCTATCGAATTTAAATACTCCTCCTAAATTGGTTGTAACTGACAGTCAGGCCATCATGCGCGTGGTTGCCGACGTACCAGATGAAATTCCGCTGACAACTTTCTCAATATTGATGGCAAGGTATAAAGGCGACTTGACAGAATATGTTAAAGGTTTACGAAGAATAGAAGAGCTTGAAAACGGCGATAAAGTCTTAATTGCCGAGGCCTGTACACATCATGCTCAGGAGGACGATATTGGTCGAGTTAAAATACCAAGATGGCTACGACTCCATACAAAAAAGAATCTCGAAATCGACGTCGTCAGCGGACACGATTTCCCGGATAATCTGGGCGATTATAAGCTGATTGTTCATTGTGCTGGATGCACTTTAACAAGGAAAATGATGTTGACACGTATCAAACAAGCCAAATACTTTAATGTACCGATTGTTAACTATGGAGTTGCCATTTCATATATGCATGGAGCAGTTCCGCGTGCTCTTGAACCTTTCCCCGAAGCTATAGCAGAATGGGAAAAAGTCTCGGGGCTACTTTAAGTCGAATAGAATAAAATCAGATTCTAAAATCGAACTTATATTAATTTCCGTTTCACTTTCAACTGAAAGCCCGTCACCACTGTTCATAGTAACGTCATTAATTTTAAGAGTACCAGAAATTAGCTGTACCCATACCTTTCTACCGGGAAGAATTTTAAAATTGACCTTATGATTTTCTTTTAATCTGGAGCGATAAAGTTTTACATCCTGATTTATATAAAGCGATTCCTCTTCACCTGAGGGTGATACCAATAATTGCAAACGGTTAATCCTTTTACTTTCAGGGAATTTTTTCTCAGCATAACGTGGCGTAAGAGATTTTTTATTCGGGAATATCCAAATTTGCAACAATTTAACCGGAAACTCGTTTGAATGATTGAACTCACTGTGAGTAATGCCGCTACCAGCACTCATTATCTGAACGTCGTCATTCTGAATTACAGAACCGTTACCCATACTATCCCGATGCTCCAGCTCACCTTCATAAACAATCGTAATAATCTCCATATCATTGTGTGGATGCATCGGAAATCCAGCAGAAGGCATTATAACATCTTCATTTATTACACGCAGGTCGCCAAAATTTATATATTCGGAATCGAAGTAGCTCCCGAATGAAAATGAATGGTGACTTAAGAGCCAATCCAATTTAGTTACCCCTCGTTCATAAGATTTTCTTAGTTGTAACATAACTCCCTTTAATTAAAATACTCGATATAATTTTCGTATCCTTCTTCTTTCAACTTTTCGAGTGGTATAAATTTCAAAGAAGCGGAATTGATACAGTATCTCAATCCAGTAGGTTTCGGCCCATCAGGAAATACATGTCCCAGATGACTTTTAGCAATACGGCTCTTTAATTCGATTCTTGTCATGCCGAATGAATTATCGACAAATTCGAGGATATTTTGCGGTTCAAGAGGTTTAGTAAAACTCGGCCAGCCCGTCCCGGAATCGAATTTATCAGTTGATATAAAGAGTGGCTCACCACTTACAATATCTACATAAATTCCTTTTTCTTTGTTATTCCAGTACTCGTTTTGAAATGGTGGTTCTGTACTGCATTGTTGTGTAACTTTATATTGCAACGGAGTTAAATTTGATTTATTCATTCTATCAACATACTTTTCGTCATACTTTAAACGAGTAGCCCAGATACGGTCGAGAAACTCATTCCTACCGGAGTAATTTTTATATCTTTTATAGTTCATAGAGCTTTTTATAAAATAGTCCTGGTGGTAATCCTCTGCAGGATAAAATTTCTTTGCTGGCAAAATCTTAGTTACAATTGGCTTTTGAAAAATACCTGATGCCTCGAATTTATCTCTGGAAAAATGGGCAATGATCTTTTGCTCTGAACTTGTATAAAAAATTGCAGATCTATATTGTGAGCCTTTATCTACAAAAGCCCCATAATCATCCGTAGGGTCAATCTGCAGCCAGAAATGATTCAGGAGTTCGCTGTAAGACACTTTATCGGGATTAAAAATAATTTTAACCGCTTCATAATGTCCTGTGCGACCTGTGGAAACTTCTTCGTAAGAAGGATTTTCCGTGTTACCGCCAGTGTACCCGGAAACAGCTTCGATAACGCCGGTATAATTTTCAAAGGCTGCTTCAATACACCAGAAACACCCACCTGCCAAAATTGCTACTTCAGTCTTATCATTCATCTTATGTTCATTTTTGTTTGTTGTTATTGCCATCAACAACAATAGTGCACCAAAAATTCCAATTAATTTGAACATATTTTACCCCCTTAACATTTGTACCCCGATAAAATACCAGAGCGAACAAATAACATCTTTATTTATTTTTATGCATCAACACGTACTATGTTCAAAAGGTTCTGTTAATTATACCTATCAATGACACATTTAGAGACTTCTTCGGTTGTGCTCAAATTCTAAAAGAATTATTCTTGTCCTCTCTGATTAATTCCAGTTTCCTGCTCTTTATCTGCCCTTCTACTTAAGTACTGAAAGATAATTAAATCCAAAAGGTGCTACGGGTATAATTTGTACTTTCGAATCAATTTCTTCCTCGACATTTGGGGATTTTTATTAGAAATAAGCGCTTGAAAAAACGTAAGAAAATCTCAGTCGATATTTTCGAATTTCGCTGTTGGAAGTAAGTTGCAATTGCTATGGAGTTTTACATGAATGTTAAATTCGCTTAAAACCGATATCGAGTAGTTGCCCGTTAAGAAAACTTTTTCATAAAGTAGTTTAGAAATAAAAGCAACTTTTGAAAAACAAAGTTTAACAATTGCAATTAGTATTTCATATTATAAGAAATGCCAAGTCCAGCAAATAAATCGGATGTAAAATTGTTAAGTCCAAATCCAGCGAATAAATCGAGTTGCAAGTTATTACCGATCAAGTATGTAAATCCACTGTCGATTGATGGTTGCCATTCGTGTTTATCCGGCATAAGTGAAAAAAATTCCAAAAACCATCCGGTATTATCTGTAATAGCAAAACCCATACTCAATGAAAACAAATAAAGCAATTCTCTTTGATCGTTCGATCCAACAACTGATATTGCGCCTAAATTCGAACTCAAAGTAAAGTAATTATTTATTGGATGGGAAGCGGCAAGTTTAATGCCGTATTCAGGATTTTCGACCGATATTTCTTCGCTCCCCGTGGGAAGTTTACTAACTAATAGGATAGCCGCCGGTAATTCAGGATTAATCGACAGTTGATACTTGGCTTCAAGTATTAAGTCATTTAGATATGTTTTCGATTTTTCTTCTGAGTATGTCCAGCCGGTAAAACCCAGTCTGACTTCTAAACTTCTATGCAAAGCTATCCTCGTAAGAAGCGAGGGGAATGTAATATTCTTTATGTTATTATTGATATCGAGCGAAATACCTCCTTCAAATTGGACTGAACTGAAAGGCAGGGTGAAGGCGCTTTCTGTAAAATCCGGCCTGTCAGTAATTATCTATTGTGCATTATTGTTCGAATAAATTATCAATAATATTAGAGCGACATAAAATAAATTTCTAAGCATAATTATCCTTTCAATTAATATTAATAGCTTTTTTTACAAATACTGGCCTCATTCTGGTTAGTTTTGCGACTGATAATTTTTTCCGAATGAAGAACAGTAAAGCCACACTGTGAAAAAATTCTAATTGACACTACAAAGATTGTAAATTAGATTATCATAAAAAAGATGGTATATATTTTTTACTAATCAATGTCCCCACAATTCCCTATCGAGTGCTCTATATTGGATTGCTTCACTGATATGCTGAGGTAAAATATTTTCGGAAGATTCGAGGTCGGCAATAGTGCGACTTACTTTGATAATTCTATCGTACGCCCTGGCAGAGAATCCGAGGCGGGTCATCGCCATTTTGAGTAAATCGTTGCACTGACTATCAAGGCGACAAAATCTCCTCAATTCGCGGCTTCCCATATCGGCATTGCAATAAATATTTTTCAATCCTTCGAATCTTTTCAATTGAATTTGTCTGGCTTTAACTACACGTTGCCTTATAATTTCTGATTTTTCACCCTGTATTTCCGAAGACAATTCTTTGTATTTAACTGCGGGCACTTCAATATGAATGTCAATTCTGTCGAGCAATGGACCGGAAATGCGAGCCATATATTTTTGAATTTGCGCAGGAGTACAGGTACATTCTTTTGTAGGGTCTGTATAATAGCCACAGGGACAGGGATTCATAGCCGCTGCAAGCATAAAATTTGCCGGAAATTCGACTGACATTTTTGAACGACTGATTGTAACTTTTGAATCCTCGAGAGGTTGACGCATTACTTCGAGAACGTTTTTCTTAAACTCAGGTAATTCATCTAAGAATAAAACTCCATGATGAGCATACGATACTTCTCCTGGACGTGGAATGCTTCCACCACCGATTAAAGCCGCATCGGATACAGTATGGTGTGGACTCCTGAACGGCCGCTCTGTTATTAAGGCTTTATCTTTAGGAAGTATTCCTGCGACGGAATGAATTTTTGTAGTTTCCAGTGCCTCTTCGAAAGTAAGCGGGGGTAAAATTGTAGGCAGGCGCTTGGCCAACATTGTCTTACCCGATCCAGGTGGTCCTATCATTATTATATTATGCCCGCCTGCAGCTGCTATTTCGAGTGCCCTTTTAGCATTTTGCTGCCCTTTTACGTCGGAAAAATCGAGATGATATTTATTGATTTGTGAAAACACTTCTTCCTTATCAGTATACGTCGGTTCGAACTCTTGGCTTCCATTCAAAAAATCGATTACTTCTTTTAAATTTTTCAGGCCATAAACTTTAATACCATCGACAATCGAAGCTTCTTTTACCGACTCCTCTGGCACAATTAAATTCTTCAGTTTAAGGCGCCGGGCTTCTACTGCTATGGGGAGAGCGCCTTTTATTTTACGGAGTGAACCGTCGAGTGACAATTCTCCAAGAATCATCGACTCGTCAAGTAAATTCAAACTGATGAGTTCGTTTGCAGCAAGAATACCGATTGCAATCGGCAAATCGAAAGCGCTCCCTTCCTTTTTGATATCAGCAGGAGCCAGATTGACTGTAATTTTTTTGTAAGAATAATCGATGCCGGAATTTTTTAATGCAGCGCTGACACGTTCCCTGCTTTCTTTAACTGCATTGTCTGGTAGCCCTACAATTGTAATCGAAGGAAGCTGTCTCTCGCTATGAGTTTCCACTTCCACTTTGTATGCGTCGATGCCGTATGTAGAAGCGGAGATTACCCTCGAAAACATCGTAATCTCCAATACATAATTAATATAAACTTATAAAATTTTATTTCGATTTCAAAATTTGAGGGGGATAACAAAAAAAGCACACTCAATAATTGAATGTGCTATAGTGATCCAAGCAATATTGCTCTATTTGAATTTCCTCAAGTATTCGATTCGGTCGCGAAGCTGTTCGACTGGCACCAGCAATTTATCTTTACCAAAGATCGCTTCGTCTCGATTTGTAAAGACTAACTCATAATCTTTGCTCATTACAATTGCTTCTTCAGGACAAACTTCCTCACAAAAGCCACAGAAGATACAACGAAGCATATTAATTTCGAATTTTTCGGGATATCTTTCTTTTTCAAGATTTGTTTCTGAAGCCTGTACTTCGATTGCCAGAGCGGGACAAACTCTCGAGCAGAGTCCACAAGCCACACACCTTTCAACGCCGTTTTCTTCCAGAACAAGCACTGGTCGCCCTCTATAAGAAGCTGGCGGTTCAAATTTTACTTCAGGATACTCCATCGTAAACTTCGGACGAAGCATATTTTTTAGTGTGAGAATCATACCTTTAATTATTTCTACTATATAGATTCTCTCCCAAAAGTTCAGGTCTTTTTTTCTTTTCTTCTGTGCCATTGCTTACCTAAATACTATAATTTGAAAATCATAATTAACATAGCAACCCAAAGAATGTTGAGTAACGCCAGTGGGAACATTACCTTCCATCCAAGATTCATCAACTGGTCATAACGAAATCGTGGAATACTCCATCTAACCCAGATAAAAACAAAAAGCATAAATGCAGTTTTCAATAAAAAGGAAGCAATCTGTAGTACAACTGTTAGTCCTTCACTAAGTCCTAACTTATCAATATAAGGTATTTGCCATCCTCCGAGATAAAGAGTTACAATTAGTAAGCTGGCAATTATCATATTGGCATACTCAGCTAAAAAGAAGCCAGCAAACTTAAATGAACTATATTCCGTATGATATCCTCCGACCAATTCAGGTTCGGCTTCTGGTAAATCGAATGGTAATCTATTTGTTTCGGCAAAAGCGGATACTACAAAAGTAATAAATCCAATCGGTTGAAGAATTGCATTCCACATCCATCCATACTGAGCATTAACGATATCAATCGGTCTGAGCGAACCTGCCATCAACAAGACACCACCTATCGAAAATCCCATCGAGACTTCATAAGAAATCATTTGAGCGGATGAACGAATTCCACCAAGAAGAGAATACTTACTACCTGAGGACCAGCCTGCCAGCGTAATTCCATAAACGCCCAGTGATGTGAGAGCAAGAACGTACAGAATCCCTACATTTACGTCTGCCACTACCAATTTAATCTGATATCCGAACAAGTTGACCTCGGGACCAAGCGGCACAACTGCATAAGTAGCAAATGCAACGAATAAGGAAATAAGCGGAGCCATTGTATGAAGTGTTTTGTTCGCTGCATCGGGCACAATATCTTCTTTAAAGAGAAGTTTAAATACATCTGCAAAAGGCTGTAGCAAACCTTTGTATCCCACGCGATTCGGTCCCAGTCGATTCTGAGCCCAGGCACTTATCTTTCTTTCGAAATAAACCATGTAAGCTACCGATAACAAAAGCGTTGTCAGTGCTATTGCTATCTTGATTACAGTAGCAATTATTATTTCCAAAATTGTCATTCGAAATAGCTCCGTCTTTTTGCTATCAACTTACAATTAATAAAATAGTTAATAACTTATACAACCTCGTAATTTATTTGTACTCCCATTTCGCCTATACTATCGTAATCGATTCCCTTGAAAGCATCTATGTTATTAGAAATTTCGTTGAATACTTCTTCAGCCATATTGTACTTGACTTTCCCGTTCAAAGCATATATTAAGCGGGACAGAATTTTCCATGATGGAAGAGCATCATATTTATACCCCTGTTTCCATCTGTCGAACTTGGTTCCAAACTTATCCCATCTACTCATGCTCATCCCATCGAGTGCTCTGTCGAGTTCAACAGTTTCAACGGCAGGTATTATTCTTTGTAATCTACCCATGAAATTCACAAAAGAGCCGTGCTTTTCAGCATATGTAGCAGCTGGAAATAGATAGTGTGCCAGATCTGAAGTTTCGTTTCTATTTGTTGCATGAACGACCAGTAATTTTAGATTGGATAGCACATCTTTCAATTCTTCATTCAAAGCAGCAGGATTGTCTTCAACAATGTAAGCCGCTTTGACTTTTCCGTTTTTAAACAATGCAATTAATTCTTCGTAGTCCATTAACTTCTTCAAACCGAGCAATTCAGCGCCAGTTGAATTAGGGGTTTTATCCTCACGGATTAAAATATCGTCCTGGTCGCCTGGTTTAATGTGAGTGAGAAAATAAGGAATAGAGTTAAATTGTGCTGCAAGTTTTTTCAGAAGATAATTATCTTCGATAGTTGCATAAGGGGAACCGACAAATATAATTTCATCCGAACGATATTTTTTCAATTCTGTTGAAATATTTTTATAAGCTGTCTCCCAATCGGATTTAATGAGAGTTCCGTCTTTACGCAAAAAAACACCATCTATTCGTGTTTCCGAATTGACATGTTTAAAGGTGTTCAATCTACCGTTATCACACATCCAGTAACTATTTACTTCGGGATTGAAACGAGGCGTAAGTCTGAGTATCTGATTATTTCTAACCCAGATATCAATATTGCAGCCTCGTGAGCAGCCGATACAAATGGATTCAGTATGCGACATTTCCCATACGCGTGATTTAAATCTGAAATCCTGATTTGTCAAAGCGCCGACGGGACAGATGTCGACAACATTCAAAGAATAAGGATTGTCGAACGATTCGCCCGGGAAAGTAGTTATTGTTACGCTATCGCCTCTTTTGACAAAAGTTAGTTGGTTTGCTTTTGCAATTTCGTCGGAAAATCGAATACAGCGCGAGCACGATATGCACCGTTCGGCATCAAATTTAACGTAGGGACCCAGTTGAACTCGTTTTTCTTTTCTGTTTTTAATTTCCTCGAAGCGGCTTTCGCCTTTCCCATGGGCATACGCATATTCTTGAAGTTTACATTCACCAGCTTCGTCGCAGATAGGACAATCGAGCGGATGATTAATTAATATAAATTCCATCACTGCATTTCTCGCTTCCAGAGCTTTTTCGGATCTGGTATGGACGACCATTCCATCCGATGCAATAGTGGCACAAGATATAACAAGCTTTGGCATTTTTTCTACTTCAACAAGACAAACCCGGCAATTGCCAGAGACTGATAACTCGGGATGCCAGCAGAAATGCGGAATTTCAATGCCAGCACTGCGCGCCGCCTGTATAATTGTTTGTCCAGGTTTAAATTCTATCTGCTTTCCGTCGATTGTAATTTGTGGCATAACTTTCCCTTTTTTATGCTACACGCTGCATTAGAAAATTTTTTGAACTCAATATAATGCGTATTAATTTGTTGCTTCCGAAAATTTCATTTGCCATTTCCATTATGTCGTCTTCCTTGATTTTATTGATTTCTCTTATAGTTTCGGAAGGCGATTTAATTTCGTCAAAATAAATTATCGATTGTCCCATCCTCGTCATTCTGTTAGTAGTACTTTCCAGACTCATCATCAAATTACCAATCATATATTTTTTTGCTCTTTCGAGTTCTTTAAGGCTAATTTTTCTACTGCGGATTTTATTTATTTCTTCATTAATCAGTTTTTGAGCTTTGTGTACCGATTTCTCATTTGTCGAAAGATATATGCCAAATGTAGATACATCAAAAAAAGAATTCAAGAATGAATTTATTTGATATGCAATTCCATTTTCTTCTCTAAGACGCTGAAATAATCGTGAACTGCTGCCTTCACCCAAAATATACGACAATAACCGAGCAGCATAACGTTTCTTACTATTATATCCATAAGTCGTTGTTCCAGCAATGTAATGCACCTGTTGAGTATCCTTTTCTATAAACAGGTCGCCCGAAGGATAAAGTTCTAATTTCCTTTCAGGAATACTATAACGTTCGAGAGAATTATCGATATACTTCTCTATCAATTTAATCAGGCGAGAATGGCTTACGCTACCTGAAGCAATTATAAACAATCTATTGAATGTGTAATTTTTACGAACATAATCGATAAGGTCTTTTCTTGTAAATTTTCTGATATTTTTTTCCGTTCCTATAATTGGAAAGCCGAGTGTAGTGCCATTAAATATGGTGCTTTCGAAGCGGTCAAAAATTAACTCTTCGGGCGAGTCTTCAATATCACGAAGTTCATCAATAACCACCTGCGCTTCTTTGCGGATTTCGTTTACTGAAAAAACTGAGTTTTGAAGCATATCAGCAAGAACTTCAAAAGTAGGTTCAATACTATCTTTTAATCCTCTTCCATAATAACAAGTGTGTTCTTTAGATGTAAAGGCGTTCAGGTAGCCGCCAAGCGATTCGATTTCTTCAGCAATTTTTCTGGCACTTCTTTTCCGCGTGCCTTTAAAAAACATATGTTCGAGGAAATGGCTAATTCCATTATTTATTTCGTTTTCATCCCGTGACCCAACATTAAACCAAAAACCGAGAGAAAACGAGTCAACCTGGTCAATTTTTTCCGAGACTACGGTTATACCGTTATCGAGTCGAGAAATTTTTATATTTTTTAAATAATTATGTGTAGCCAAAAAAGATTTAACCGCATTTTATCTTAAAAATAATAAACAAATATAGACAATGCCCTGCACCTTTTCAAAGCTGAAAAAAAATTTATCTCATTCCTAAATTGGAGGGTAAAAACATATAAATTCTTATTTGCAAACAACATCATTTTTAGTTTTTGTAACTCATTTATTCAGCAAAAATAGCTCTTCATTGTGCTCCTTTTTGACATTTTCATTAATCATCATTTCGTGGTTAAGGAATGTACTTTATTTATTTTTTCGGTTATCTATTAATACTGCCTGTTCTTCTACAAATCAGGTATAAAAATTCCATAGTGCTCGAAATTTTATCCGTGGATCAATTGCAGGTGGAAACCAGAGCAATAATAATTATTAATCCTTTCAGACAGATAATTACCATCTCTGCGTAGAATTAATTTTTGTTGCCGTTGAGTAAACAAAATAGTTCCACTCTTTCAGGAATCAGTGAATGAATTATTTTCATTAGTACCTTCCACACTTATGATTTTTTATGAGATAGTTTACCATATAAGTGGAAATTATTTGCTCGTGGATTTGTTATTTTAAGGGGCATTTAAATTACAAACCACACTGGATTTGAAAGATTAATTTAGAGCTCGAAATTGAAACCGTCCATTTTTAACCTCTCATAAGTCCGTTTATCGAAGCGGTAAAGATAGGCGGGACGTCTTGTGCTATTTTTATCTTTTTCTTTCAGTTTGATGACAAGGTTCATTTTCATCAATTTTTTTCGGAAATTACGTTTGTCGAGTTTTTTGCCGATTATTACTTCGTAGAGTGTTTGAAGTTGTGGCAAAGTAAACTTTTCTGGCAGCAATTCAAATCCGATCGGTCGATAACGAATTCGAGCCCGCAATTTTTCCATAGCTTCCTGAATAATTTCAAGATGGTCAAACGGTAATTCGGGTAATTCATCGAGCTTGAACCACTTAGCTTCCGAAGTATCCACTCCCGTAGAAAGCACATATTGTTCCGGTTTAACCAGTGCATAATGTCCCAGAGTAAAAACTCTCCTTAGCGGGTATCTATCAACTTTATCGAAAATTTTAAATTCTTCCAGATAAATATTATCCAGTCCTGTAGTTTCTTTTAAGATTCGTTGTGCTGCCGTTTCAATCAATTCGTCTTTTTTTATAAAACCCCCTGGCAGTGCCCACCTTTCTTTAGCTGGTTTAATGGCACGTTTGACGAGCAAAACTTCTAATACCGAATTCTCGAACCCAAAAATCACACAATCGATAGAAATATTTTTTATTACGTCCTTGAGGATATGCGACATGATTTACCCAATGATTTATGTAAATTAGTATTGAAAACAAACGAAAAGTCATTACAAATTTAATAAACTTCCAGTTTATAAAGTCATAAATGCCAATTAAAAAATTCTGATGTTTTTTTAAAAATAAAAGTGTATTTTTTACACCTAATTAAAAAATCTTCGGGGAGTAACAATATGGTCTCAATCGGATATGACATCGGCAGCTCTTCCATCAAATGTTCTCTGTTCGACGTTAAGACAGGCAGAACAATCGACAGCGATTTTCATCCGAAAGAAGAGATGAAAATTTCCTCCCCAAAACCGGGTTGGGCAGAGCAAAATCCAGAAACCTGGTGGGAGTATGCAAAACTGCTTACAAAAAATTTAATTGCAAAGAACCAGGTCAGAGCAGAGGAAATTAAATCAATCGGTATTTCATATCAGATGCACGGTCTGGTTCTGGTCGACAGGAACATGAAAGTATTGCGTCCTTCGGTTATCTGGTGTGATAGCCGCGCCGTCGAAACTGGCAATAATGCTTTCGTCGAAATTGGTAAGGACTATTGTTTGAATCATTTATTGAATTCACCCGGAAATTTTACGGCGTCTAAACTGAAATGGGTAAAAGATAACGAACCAGACGTTTATGAAAAAATATTCAAAGCAATGTTGCCCGGCGATTTTATTGCAATGAAATTGACCGGGGAAATAGCAACAACAGTTTCTGGACTTTCGGAAGGTATTTTCTGGGATTTCAAGGAAAATGATCTTTCTGAAAAAATACTGGAATTTTACGGCATCGATAAAAAGTTGCTGCCAGAAATCGTACCTACATTTTCAATTCAGGGGAAGGTATTGCCGGAAGTTGCCGAAGAGCTCGGTTTGAATAAAGAGACTGTAGTTTCTTACCGTGCAGGCGACCAGCCTAACAATGCATTTTCTCTTAATGTTCTTAATCCTGGTGAGATTGCCGCAACTGCGGGCACATCCGGAGTTGTTTATGCTGTTATCGACAGACTTAACTATGACGATTTATCGCGTGTCAATCAATTTGCGCACGTTAACCATACTCCAGAAAAACCTCGAATCGGCGTGTTACTTTGTATTAACGGTACAGGTATTATGAATTCATATTTGCGTAAAAATATGGGCGAAGGTCTTTCGTATGAAATTATGAATCAGATGAGTTCCGAAATAAAAATCGGCAGCGAAGGACTCGTAATACTTCCCTTTGGTAATGGAGCCGAAAGAGTATTCGAGAATAAAAACATCGGTGCGCAATTTCTTAACATTGATCTAAATCGTCACACTAAAGCACACTTTTTCCGCGCAGCGCAGGAAGGAATTGCATTTACATTCAAATACGGCATCGACATAATTCGCCAGATGGGACTCGACATCAATGTAATCCGTGCAGGTAAAGCCAACATGTTCCTCAGCCCGATATTTAAATCAACATTTTCTAATATTATTGATGCAACTGTTGAATTGTACGATACAGATGGTTCAGTTGGAGCTGCCCGCGGAGCAGCATTAGGAGCAGGTCTGTTTAAAACACCCGAAGAGGCTTTCCGAAATTTAACCAAATTAGAGATAATTGAACCCAACAAATCCCAGAAAGAGGCAACAGAAGAGGCATACGGCAAATGGCTCGAGAACCTGAAAAAATTTATTTAACATAAAACAGGAGGAAGAAAAATGGATTATCTGACTGGTAAAAAAGAATATTTCACCGGTATCGGGAAGATTAAATACGAAGGTCCTGATTCCAAGAATCCACTTGCATTTAAATGGTACGACGAAAATAAAGTCGTATTCGGAAAAACAATGAAAGAATATTTCCGCTTTTCGGTAGCATACTGGCATACCTTCTGCTCTGAGTTATCTGATCCCTTCGGCAGAGGAACGCGTCGTCTGCCCTGGAACGAGGCCTCCGATCCAATCGAGAGAGCCAAAGATAAAATGGACGCTGCATTCGAATTTACAACTAAATTGGGTCTTCCCTTTTATTGTTTTCATGATTTCGATGTAGTGGAAGAAGGCAATTCAATTGTTGAATCCGATAAAAGGTTGCAAACTCTTATCGAATACGCCAAAGAAAAACAGGCAGCATCAAACGTTAAACTTCTATGGGGCACTGCAAATCTCTTTTCGCATCCGCGCTATATGAACGGAGCAGCGACAAATCCAGATTTTAATGTTGTCGCTTATGCAGCCACTCAGGTTAAACGCGCCCTCGATGCTACGATTGAACTCGGCGGCGAGAATTATGTATTCTGGGGCGGTCGCGAAGGCTATCTTACGCTGCTCAACACAAACATGAAGCGTGAAAAAGAACACATGGCAAAGTTTCTCGAACTCGCCCGCGACTATGCTCGCAAGCAAGGATTTAAAGGCACATTTTTGATTGAGCCCAAACCAATGGAACCCTCAAAACATCAGTACGATTATGATGTCGAAACGGTTATCGGATTTTTGAGATATTATGGACTTGACAAGGATTTCAAATTAAATATCGAAGTTAACCACGCAACCCTTGCAGGTCATACTTTCCAGCACGAAATTCAATGCGCAGTAGACGCAGGATTATTCGGTAGTATCGATGCTAACCGCGGCGACTATCAGAATGGATGGGACACAGATCAATTCCCAATTAACTTATACGAATTAGTCGAGGCAATGCTTGTAATTGCAGAAGCCGGTGGATTTGGAACAGGCGGCGTCAATTTCGATGCAAAAGTAAGAAGAAACTCGACCGACATCGAAGATCTGTTTATTGCCCATATCGCCGGTATGGATGCTTTCGCGCGAGCACTCATAGTTGCTGAAAAAATTCTGAACGAATCGGACTATAAGAAAATCAGACAGGAACGTTATGCTTCCTTCGATTCCGGCGACGGTGCCCGCTTTGAAAAAGGTGAGCTTACTTTAGAAGATTTAAGAGAAATTGCAATCAAAAACGGCGAACCAAAATTGATAAGTGGTAAGCAAGAATATCTTGAACAATTAATAAACATGTATATTTAATTTATGCTACTAAAAAAGGCTGCCTCGAGCAGCCTTTTTTATTCTTCATAAGTTTGCATGAAATGCCGTATTGCACTGTAAGCTTTATCGAGTTGATTTTCGGGCGGCAGAAATACAATTCTAAAATGACTTGTACCTGCTACCTGACCGAAACCGCTGCCAGGCACCGTAACAACTCCTTCTGCTTTGATCAATTCTTTTGCCCATTTAAAATCGTCTTTAACATATTTGAGTCTGGGAAAAGCATAAAAAGCGCCTTCTGGTGCAACGCAATTAATTCCATCAATCGAGTTGAGCATTTCTACCGTTATATCTCTACGACGTTTTAGTTTTTCCTTTGCTTCAATCAAATGCGACTGGTCGCCAAGTAAAGCTGGCGCAATTGCGTATTGTTCAGGATGATTGGCAGAGAGCCGTGCTCTTAGTAGCTTATTTATGGCTTCGATATAATCTTTTAGTAGAGTGCCATTGCCGCTTACAATTCCCCATCCAATTCGAAATCCGGGAACCATATAATTTTTCGACAACCCACCAAAAGTAATTACTGGCACTTCTGGATTAAGAGATGCAATCGAAATATGTTCTTTTTCGTCAATTATTAATTTGTCGTAGATCTCGTCTGAAAAGATTACAAGATTATGTTTAATTGCCAGTTCAATTATCTCTTCCAGTATTTCTTTTCTATAGAGAGCTCCTGTAGGATTATTCGGATTAATGATTATAATAGCACGAGTTTTATCGTTGATTTTACTTTTTATGTCATCAATATCGGGTTGCCAGTAATTATCTTCGTTTAGATAATAAGGATTTTCGTACATCTGCAATTTACTTTGAATCGCAGTATAAAGTGGATAGCCTGGAGTTGGAATAAGGATATTTTCACCTGAGTTAACAAGAGCCGTAAGACAAATATCGATGGCTTCGCTGGCGCCAGTCGTAATAAATATATTTTGAATATTTTTGATCCCTTTTCTTTCGGCTTCCTTTTCGATGGCTTCTAATGCAGGCTTAATTCCCGAAGAAGGCGCATAGCCGTTATAATTATTCAACATTGCTTTGTAAGTTTCTTCGATTAAAATACGGGGCGGCTGCCAGTCGAATAAATTTGGATCGCCTATGTTAAGGTAGAGCATTTCTTTCCCTGATTTAGCAACTTCGTTGGCAATTACCACAATATCTCTAACTGCATATTTGATATCATTTGTTCGTAGAGCGGGTTTAATAGTGATCTCAGACATAAATTACCATTAATTTTATGTAAGTGAAATATAATTTTTTTTGTCTGTTTCTCCAATTTATTCTGGTTTGACAATTATTCCGTAGTTTTTTTGACCGTTAATCTTGATGGTCAAAGGTTTTTCGAGTCTTATATGCTTCGTATAAATTTTTTCTTCAAGAGGTTCAAGACCATCAAGCCATTCCCAATCGACATAATTTTCCTCATCAATTTGATTTATAGAAAAGTAGCCCACTTTAAATGAAGTAAGATTCTGAAAGAAGTGAGAACCCTGCGAAGGAATAATATTTGTGTGTCCATAATTCGATTCGACTATTGCTCCAACGCCATTAATCTGTTCCCATATAACAGGGATTCCGAGCCATGGGTCAAGACTTCCCCATCTGCCGATTCCGATTAACAGGTATGGAGCACGCATTCCGATTAATTTATTGTTGAAATATTCAACTTCTTCGGCCATCATACTGGTAAATTTCGATTCGAATTTATGACGATTTACATAAACTATGTCCCTGATGTCATTCTTTATGCCGTTGCCCAGCACGTTATTCGATTTGCATAACAACGTATCGTGAGAATAATTCGAGACATCCAGTTCCTCCACCTCGCTGTTGATTACCATGGGGCGCATTTGCAAGAGCGCAAATTCAGCCGGCTTGCCGTGTCTGACACTCAAATTAACAGCAAACTCGATCTCTACCGGCGAAGCAGTACCCCAATTGCCCATTTCAAGTAGAAGATTCAAAATATCTGTCAGCGGGAATATTTTGTATTTTAGAATGGGAAGTAGTGTAAATAACTTTGGACCTGGTCGTTCAATGCCGTCATAAATTTTATTGTTGTCGTTTGAGTAAGTAGAACACGTAAATTTAAGAGTGTCATCTTTTAAAGCCTCATGAAGAGGATATTTCTTAATTATATTCTCTTCGTCAATGTTTTCCACATTAAATTCGGAATTAATATCCAGCGCATAAAAATGATTTGGCGTAAGATTTAACATTTCGTCGATGCTCGAAAACTGAATTAAACGGCCCGGGTGCTTGGGCGAAAATCGCAAAGGCATCTCACCGTCAACAATGTATTTACCAAGTCCTGGTGCTGCTGCAACAATGCCATCGCTACTTTTTAAAGGTGATATCGGATAATAATTGTATAACTTTGCGACACCTGAAAACTCGGGATAAAATCTACCATTATGATTTGAACCTACGAGCACCTGTATTATAACAGCCATCTTCTCTTCCTCAAGTCGATAGGAAGTCATCCTGATATAATCTTTCGATTTTTTTAAATAAATCGAAGCATAAATTCGTTTGATGGTCTTTAGCAGTTTATCGAGGCGCAAATCAAGAGAGTTCTCATTATTCGGTAGCATAAAAGTATCATATACACCTGCAAAAGGCTGATCTTGAGAATCTTCCAGAAGGCTCGAAGACCTTACCGCAATTGGACTTTTGACGATGGATAGAAAATCTTTTAATGAATCAACAACTTCCTTAGAAAATTTTCTGGCATTAAGAAACTTCTTTTTAATCTCGGAATCGTCATTTGATCGAAGAGCAAAATTGAGAAGATTATTATTGTTTACAAAATCATCAAATACCTCCGTCCCGATAACGACCGCAGAAGGCACAAAGATCTTAACGTCTTTGAAATGGTAACGTATGTCGAAATCGCTTAGCAATCGATTAACGAATCCCAAACCCCTGGCTTTACCGCCCAGTGAACCTCCACCTATGCGTGCAAAAGTAATTGATGGGTCGAACGATTCTTTATTAAAATCGGATATAATTCCTACCTGTCTTGATTTTCTGAATTCTCTTAATGAATTAATAAGACTCTTACGTAGCTCATCGGTTGTGATAAAATCGGTCACTTTTTGAGGCCTCAGTCGATGAGCCAGCCAGAACTCGGTTCTTGCTTTTAACCAGTTTGAGAAGTGATTTCGAGATGCATGGTACAGCAGGCTTTCGTCGGGAATTACTTTCAGCTGTGCCTCAAGCTCAATTAAATTTTTTGCACGCCCTACTTCTTTGCCATCGGGTGCCTTGAATTTGAACTCGCCAAAGCCAAAATTATCCAGCATAAATTTTTTCAAATCTTCTAACAAAGTGGGTGAATTCTTTATCAAGAAATCAGCTCCAATCTCCCTTGCTTTGATTTCGTTTTCTGCTAATGTCGATTGAAGTAAAATTGGAATATCCGAATGTCTCTCTTTGACTTTTCTTGCGAATTCAATGCCTGCATTGGGATTGTGTATCCCTTCTTTTTTAAAATCGATATCTGATATAATTCCGAGCACATATTCTTCATATTTTTCAAAATACTCCCATCCTTCTTCGAACGTAGTACAAAGCAAAATTTTCGGACGCGCCCTCATTCTCAAATACTTATGGGAAAGATTCAATCCTTCTGCCATAAGATTTTGAGATTGTTTTAGTATTTCCGTATAGATAATTGGTAAGTACGAAGAGTAGAACCGCACATTATCTTCAATTAATATAATCGACTGCACACCTACTTTTTTTGTGTCGTTTTCTACGTTGTTCCGATCTTCAAGGAATTTAATAATTGCCAGAACTATTCTATAGTCGCCCTGCCAGATAAACACTTTGTCGAAAATTAAAAAATCTTTGGTAGCCAGGAGTTCGTTCATTTCTCTATTGTCGTGGCCGAGGAGGACAACCGGAATATCGAGGCCGGCTTCTTTAACTCTTCTTGCAAATGTAATGGGCGACATATCTTCGATGTGAAGAGTGGTAATTATCAAATCAAATTTTCTTTCGTCGAGAGCCATTCTTATCGCCTCGGTGCCGCTGGATTTATGAACCAGTTCCGGCGCATGGCTTAGACTCAAACCTTCATATTCATGTCGAATATATTCATATAACCGTTTGTCTTCTTCGAGGATATAGAGGTCATAAAGACTCGATACGAGCAGAATATCCCGAATTCTGTAACGCATCAGATTATGGAAATCCTGAAACTTCGAGAAGCTGCTTTTTTCTATTAATTCTTTGTTAAACTTTATAACATTGTCCATAATCAACTACTTCATGTAGAAAAAAAATCATACAATACCCTGGTCGATCATAGCATCTGCCACTTTAATAAATCCGCCGATATTAGCACCATTAACGTAATTTCCAGGTGTGCCGTATTTTTCGGCAATGTCCACGCAGGTTTTATGAATGTTTTTCATTATTATTCTTAATCGATTGTCGACTTCTTCACGTGTCCACGAATATCTCATACTGTTTTGAGCCATTTCGAGTCCCGAAGTAGCTACACCACCGGCGTTAGCTGCTTTGCCAGGCCCATAGAGGATTTTTGCATCGAGGAATAAATCGATTGCTTCGGGTGTGCATGGCATGTTTGCACCTTCACTAATGAGGTAAACTCCATTCTTCAATAAATTCTGTGCATCTTTACCGTTAATTTCGTTTTGAGTTGCCGAGGGGAATGCGCAGTCGGCTTTGTGGTTCCATAATGGATTGTAATCGAGATTTGGGTCGACCGGGGTATAGAGAGCATTTTTATATTTTTCCGCATATTCTTTAATTCTGCCCCGTCTGTTATTTTTTAAATCCATTACGTATTTCAATTTTTCTGCATCAATTCCTTCTTCGTCATAAATATAGCCGTTCGAATCTGATAGTGTTAGTACTTTACCGCCGAGTTCAATTATTTTTTCGACTGTATACTGTGCAACGTTTCCGCTGCCTGAAACAAGGCATTTTTTCCCTTCAAGAGTTTCACCGCGCGTTGCCAGCATTTCGGATGCAAAATAAACCGAGCCATATCCTGTGGCCTCGGGTCTAATAAGTGAACCGCCCCAATTTAATCCTTTGCCGGTTAAAACACCTGTAAATTCATTCTTTAGCTTTTTATATTGTCCAAAGAGATAGCCAATTTCCCTGCCTCCTACTCCAATATCCCCGGCGGGTATGTCGGTGTTCGGACCGATGTGTCGATAAAGTTCGTTCATAAAACTCTGGCAAAATCTCATTACTTCCGCATCACTCTTTCCCTTCGGATCGAAATCCGAACCCCCTTTGCCCCCACCCATTGGTAGAGATGTAAGACTGTTTTTGAATACCTGTTCAAATGCCAGAAATTTCAGTATTCCAAGATTTACCGATGGATGGAAACGCAAACCTCCTTTGTAAGGTCCAATGGCGCTATTCATTTCGATTCGGTATCCCCTGTTGATTTGCACTTCCCCCTGATCGTCAACCCACGGTACGCGGAACATTATAACGCGTTCCGGTTCAACCATCCTTTCGAGAATCTTTTCTTTTCTGTATTCTGGATGCCTTTCCATTACAAGTGATAGTGATATTGCAACCTCGTAGACGGCTTGATGGAATTCTGGTTCGTTTGGATTTTTTGTTTTAACCAGATTCATTAGATAATTTACAAATTCTGACATGGCTACCTCTCATTGTTTTGATTGGTTTAATGAAAAAAATTTTGTTCTTTTCGGTTGGTACAAGGGTGTGTATTTTTATCGGAAGAAGAAAAATGATAATTAATATTAAGGGGTTTTGCCCCTTTAGTTGTATCATTGATATTTTTATTTAGATAATCTCAACTAAAAATTAAGATTAGTCGCATAATTAAGCAAGTAATGCTTTCCTCACCTAAAATACGAGCGTCCATAAAAAGTAATCGAGAATAAGAATCATTGCCGCGCTTAATACGAACGAGCGAATTGTAGCTTTTCCAACGCCTTCGGCACCTCCTTCTGTACGGAATCCGATATGACAACCCAATAACGAAGTAACTCCACCGAATATCATTCCTTTAAAGAGTCCAAAAGCAAAATCCCCAAAAAGGAAATATCTTCTAACCGATTCGAAGAAGACTGTAAACGAAACTCCGAGAAAAAAGTTGGAAATAAAATATGCACCAAAAGTTGCAATAATATTTGCAAAAATTACAAGTACAGGCATCATCAAAACAGCTGCAAAAAAACGTGGTGTGGCAAGAAAACGAACGGGGCTAATGCCCATCGTCTCGAGAGCATCGATTTGTTCTGTTACTTTCATCGAGCCTAATTCGGCTGCTATTGAAGCTCCAATTCTGCCAGCTATAACAATTGCAGTTAGAACTGGACCCAACTCAGTGATTATAGCGCGGCTCGTTGTTGCTCCAAGAAATGAGAGTGGCGCTATCCCTTTCAACTGATAAGCTGCCTGCCAGGCTGCAACTGCACCTGTAAAAACTGCTATAATAAAAACAAGCGGAATTGAATTTACCCCAATATGCTCCATTTGATAGAAAAAATTTTTCCTCCCTTTAAGTAACGAAGGAGCAAAACGAAAAATTTCACCGGTTAATCTGAATACCTGTCCACTTTCCTGAAAAAAATTTAAAGTTGCTCTTCCAATTTTTTGAAAAATTTTCATGACGTGAATAGCCGATTTATTGTTTTTGCTATTTCTTCCTTAGAATTTAGACTTGAAATATAATCGATAATCTCTTTTTTGCCTAATTTTTGGACAACTCCGGAAAGTAGTTCCAATTGTAATTCTGGTTTATCCACAGGTGTTACCAATAGAATTATCAAGTGAGCAGGTTTGCCGTCGAGCGAATCGAAGTTAATTCCTTTTTTATGAACTGCAACAACAGCTGCCGGATATTTAACATTGCAACGTGCATGCGGTAATGCTAAATGATTTTCCAATCCTGTTGAAAGAGTCTGTTCCCTTTTCCAGACCTCATTAAAGATTAAATTCTTATCTAATCCATTTACTTCAGCGAGTTTTTCGGATAGTTTTTCAATCAATATTTTTTTATCCATAATCGAATTATCCGAAATTAAAATTGCTTCTTTAGAAAGAATTCCGGCAAGAGTAAATCTAGTTTTTGTTTTGTCAATAAAATATTTCATTAAAGGCGCGCTTGTAAGCGTTGTGGTGAGCGCCATAATTATCAATGCCACAAAAACCCGTTCATTAATTAAACCAGCTTCGTAGGCAACAGTACCGAGCACCAATTCGATTGTGCCGTGTGCATTTAAACCAAATCCGATAGTCCATGAATCATACTTATCGAAACCGCCAAGTCGGGCGCCCAATGTTGAACCAAAAACTTTACCGACTACCGACAAAGTTAGCAATATTATTACGAGTAATGGATCGAAATTCTGTATGAAATTGATTCGCAAGCCAATTGATACAAAAAACAAGGGAGCAAAAATATTTGTTACAAATTGATTCATAATTTCACGGACATCTTCAGTCAAATGCACCGAATCTCCGATGGCAATGCCGATAATGAAGGCACCGAAAATTGCATGTATACCGATATATTCTGTAAAAGCTGCAGCACTAAATCCAATAATGAAAATGATATTGAGGATACCCCCCGGATTCGAAAGATATTTTTTTGCAAATCCAAACAAATAATCAAAAATTTTGCGGAAGAAGAAAAGTGAAACAACAATAAAAGCAAACAACAACAAGACTGTATTTCCCGCACTAATTCCGTGTCCTATATTTGAACCAATCATACCGAGAATAATCGAGAAGATAATCCATCCAACAAGGTCGTTAAACATTGCAGATGTAATAATTGAAAAACCAATTTCGGATTTGAAAATATTAAGATCCATCAATGTTCGAGCAACAACCGGCAGGGCAGTTATCGATAGCGCCGTACCGATAAACAAAGCATATATCAATCTGTCTTCGTCATTTATGATATCGAATTGATGAGGAAAAAAATATGCAAACGTAAAACCGAGTATAAAAGGAAATGCAACTCCCAGAATACTAATTAAAAGCGCTTTTTTGCTCTGTCTGATCAAGAGGGGTAAATCGATTTCAATACCGGATACAAGCAACAACATAACAATTCCTAAAAGTGTAATTGCGTGGAGCGCTATCGAAATCGTATCAGACTGCACGAAAAGTTTATTGAATGCTCCAGGGAAAATTGTTCCAAAAATAGTTGGTCCGAGCACAATCCCTGCAATAATCTCACCAATTACGATCGGTTGTTTTGCCAATCGAAGTAATTCCCCGAATCCTCTTGCAAAAAGAAGAATTATACTCAGTCCCACCAGAAACAAAGTTATTTCAGAAGCACTCATTGACATTGATGGCAAAAAATAATTAACGAATTATTAGTAATGAACATGGGAGTTGACTGAAAATAAATTCAATATCGTGTTTGAAAATACGATCGAAAAATTTTAGTTTATTTGACGGCAAAGCAACAACCAGTAAATCGCAACCAGCTTGTTGAGCGAATTGTTTTAATTCCCAGCCTTCTTTCCCGTAGCGACAAACAAGTTGAGGTTTGATTTCAGTAAGATTAAGCTCTTCGGCAAATAATTTCAGTTTCATTTCTTCTTCTTTTTGCCAAATTAATCTCTTAGATTCGGTCTCTTCTGTATTACCACCGTCGGAAATAGTTATCGCGAGCCCCGGTACTTGAAATTCTCTTACCAGGATGAATTCTTCTGCTTTTTCGAGTAGAGCCAATTTATAAGCTTTTTTAACGGCTATTTCGCTTAATGGCGTATAATCCACCCCTACACATATTTTATTGAATTTAATAATCTTATTTTCCGGATTAACCAGTACAAGCACAGAACATGGAGCTCCTCTCATAAGAGTTCGAGCTACCGAGCCGGTGTAATATTTTAAAAGCGGTTCTTTTTCAAGGGCGCCCGAAACTAATAAGTCGACCTTTTCTTTAATGCATACATCGATAATCGTATCCGCAGGTTCACCCATCTGCCAGATTAACAAATAATCGCCTTCTTTTAAGCCAGCTTCGCGAATCAATTCATTCATTTTAATTTCTTTATCGGAATTCTTTTCGCCTACATGGATTACCACCAGTTCTGCTCCAAACAATTGCGCCAGTTTATGAGCGTTTTTCAAAAGCGAAAGTCCGTTAGGCGAGAATGTAACTGCCAACCCGATTTTTTTAACCATTTCGCCCCTACATTTATTTTAAATGCAAGTTAATTAAATCCCTTAATATTGCCAATTAGAATTTATTTCGATTATTTTGTAACATAAATAACAAAAAATTAAATATAAAGCGGTACAAGCCATGAAAGAAATTAAAATAATCGACAGCGAAAAGAGAAAAGAAGTTAAACTTCCAGAGAATCTGATATTTGGGAAAATTTTTACCGAGCATATTTTCGAGATGGATTTCGATAGAGAAAAAGGGGGCTGGCAGACACCAACTATTAAAAGATATGAAAATCTAAATCTCAATCCGGCTGCGATGGTATTTCATTATGGACAGGCAATTTTCGAAGGAATGAAAGCTTATAAACAGGTTGATGGTAAAATTGCTTTGTTCAGACCTGAAAAAAATATTGAAAGGCTTAATCGTTCTGCAAGAAGATTATGCATTCCGGAAGTGGATTCCGAACTGGCATTAAAAGCCATAAAAGAATTAGTCAAGCTCGACTCTGAATGGATACCGCAGAAACCCGGGCATTCACTTTATATTCGTCCGTTTATATTTGCTACAGAACCCTGTTTCGGTGTACGTGCAGCTGACACATATAAGTTTATTATAATTTTGAGTCCCGTTGGACCTTATTATCCTCAAGGTTTTAAACCGGTACCGATCATGGCAACTGATAAATACATACGGGCAGTACGTAAAGGAACGGGTGAAGCGAAAGCTGCAGGCAATTATGCAGCTGGTTTAATTGCTCAGGAAGAAGCCAAAAAAGAAGGCTATTCTCAAATTTTATGGCTCGACGCAATCGAACAAAAATATATCGAAGAAGTCGGTGCAATGAATATTTTTATCCGCTTTAAAGATGAAATTGCCACACCTGCTCTAACTGGTTCAATTCTACCAGGAATAACAAGAATGTCTGTTATAGAGCTCTTAAAAGATTGGGGCTACAATATTAATGAAAGATTAATTGCTATCGATGAATTATTTTATGCTGCAGATAAAGGTGAACTTCTCGAAATTTTCGGTAGTGGTACTGCTGCGGTAATATCATCTGTAAGTAAACTTAAATACAACGATAAAGAGATTAAATTCAGTGACACCGAACCTGGTGAATTAGCATTAAAATTATACGACGAGCTAACCGGAATTCAATACGGAAAAATTGAAGACCGTTTCGGATGGATAACTTTTGTGGATTAAAAATTAAAAGGAGCGGAATTACTTCAAAGTGATGTCCGCTCCCTACTCATTTTATCCGGTATCTATAGATTCACAAGAAGTCTCTTTTCGCTGGTAATTCCTGTCTTCTTCCCAAAAAAATTTTTCTCCATATCTCAATTAAAACCTGTTTTTCTATATCAACTCAAATGAAATTTAATAATAACATTTCAGCTTCGTCTCGATTCCTTTTCATTCAAAGAATTTTTCGTGCCTGTTAAACTATCATTCCTGTCATTTTGAAAAATTCGGGAAAGTTTCAATTAAATTTAATTATTCTCTGAAAGAATCGATAATAAGGTAAGATTTGTCAAAATTTTTTTCTATAAGTAAGGGGAAGCTATGATCAAAAAATTTTATGATTTAAAAATTTTAACAAAGATTGTAGTCCTTTTTACTGCAATTGTAATAATGACTGGCATTAATGCATTTCTTGCTTACCAGAATTTAAACAAAGAAGAAAATGTAATTAATTATTTAGGGAAAAATGTTCTTCCATCTATTCAGTCATTAATTACACTTTATCAAGCCGAAACTTCGGCACTAAGTGCAGAAAGAGGTGTTCTTAACAGAGACCTAAAAGACAAAAGTATCAGAGAATCGATTTACAATTCGATTAATTCTGCTTTTGAAAGGGCTGATAAAGCCTGGAATATTTATGATAATCTTGATAAAACTGAAGAGCAGGCAAATATCTGGGCACAATTCAAAGAAGACTGGAAAGAATGGAAATCTATTCATCAGCAAGTAATTGAGAATCAGAGAAAAATCGACCAACTTATTCCTGAAGAAAACAATGAGCAAATTGAAGAATTAGTATTGCAAAACAATTTATTGTCTGTCAAAGCACTTGAAAAGTTCGATGCTGCTAAAGTCCATTTGAAAAAACTTGTTGAACTTTACGATTCGGAAGCAGAAAATTTCAACAACACAACATTAGCACAAGTAGAAGAGTCGAAATCGATAACAATTTTAATAATTATTATTACCGTTATTGTAATGCTCTTTTTTATACCGCTAATAACAAAAGTAATTGTAAAACCGATTAATAAACTTGCAAACAAAGCGTCCGAAATTCTGAAAGGTAATTTTAATATCGAATTCGAAAATACCGATTGGAAAGACGAAGTTGGGAATCTGAATCGTTCTTTCGCAGAAATGATAACAAAAATAAAGAATGAAATTGCACATTTTAAAAGTTTCCAGAACGGTGTCTCAAGTGCATTTTTTACAATCAATAATGATCTTACAATAACTTACATTAACCAAGCAGCACTCGACATAATAAATTCACCATACAAACCAGAAGAAATAATAAACAAAATGAGAGTAAAAGAAGTATTTGGAACTGATTCGATAAGTCGACGTGCAGTAGAAGGTAAATTTCTAAAGGGAGACAAAGCTTTCATTAAAAATAATAAAGGCGATGAAATTCCAATACTGGCTCAATCCGGACCGATTAAGAACTCGAAAGGTGAAATGGACGGAGCATTTGTATTCTTTACTGATATGAGAGAAATAGAAGAGAAAAACGAAGCTTACTTAAAAGAGCAGATTGCTCCGATAGCCAGTGTTATTCGGGAAATTGCAGACGGTAAACTAACACATAAACTTGATATTGATCCCAAGAGTGTGCTTTACGATCTCGGAAATGATATCAACCGCATGATTGAAGAATTAAAGGAAATCTTAATCAAAGTTCGGGAAGTGGTAAATGCCACAGCAAGCGCGGCAATACAAATTTCCTCGTCTACCGAAGAAATGGCGGCTGGTGCACAGGAGCAAAATCAACAGGTCAACGAAATTACATATTCAATTGAAAAGATGACAAAATCGATTCTCGATATGTCGGATAACCTCACTGAGGTAGCTGAGATGTCGAAACAATCGAGCCAGGCAGCTGAGTTAGGGACAAATAAAACTGCCAATACAAAAAAAGGAATGGATAAAATTGTAGAATCATCGGATAAAGCAGCCAGTATAATTGCAACGCTGGCAAATAAGACCGATCAGATAGGCGAAATTACGAGCGTAATTGATGAAATTGCCGACCAGACAAATCTTCTGGCACTCAATGCTGCTATCGAGGCAGCCCGTGCTGGTGAACAGGGTCGCGGTTTCGCAGTTGTTGCCGATGAAGTACGCAAATTAGCTGAAAGAACTACAAAAGCCACTAAGGAAATTGCCGATACCATTAAATCGATACAATTGGAAGTTCGAGAAGCCGATAAGTCGATGGCAAATGCAAAAATTTCAGTCGAAGAAGGAAAGAGACTTACCGATGAAATTGATAACGTCCTGAAAGAAATATATAAATCTGCAAGAAACGTCTCAGATCTAATTGATAGTATTGTCAGTGCCAGCCAGGAACAATCGATTTCAGCAGAAGAAATTAGTAAAAGCATCGAAAATATTACCACAGTAACACAACAAGCAGCTTCCAGTACATCTCAAATTGCACATTCCACGAATAATCTTACGCAATTAACTGAAAGCCTCCAAGAATTGATTGAAAGATTCCAGCTTGATTTAAACGATGGTAATAAAATTCTGTCAAAGAAGCGAATGGCACTTTCTGAAATGAATTGATTCATACATCCCCCCACAAGTCCGGTTAATGCGAAAATTCGTATTAGTATAACTTTTCACGAAAAATGAGAAATTTTTACAGTTAGCGTGAGAAATATAGACCCCCCGGTCTGTTATTCCTATATGCCATATTGTCAGCCTTCCGGGCTTCCTTTTCGTAGCGCCCTGCGAGCACGCCGCCTTTTGCGTACGCCTTTTAAGCTATCGCTTTCAAAAGCATTTAGATTATCTGCCAAATATGTCTTCGATTCTTTATAATCCTCTTTATAATCGTTCCTGATATTTCATTCTGCATCATAGATTTGTTATTACTGTTACGCCTTTTGAAATTAAAGTGGATACTGCAGCGCCACTTGCTGACGTGCGAGGAGCGTTGTTGCCTGCAATATCTATTTGTTTCTCATTAGTAAATGTATTCACATTCGCTAAATCTATAAGCAGATTGTCAACTTCGGTAGAAGATAAACCATAACCTGCAGCTGGACGTAAATATAAATGACGAAAATTATTTGCCCAAATTCTGCCTGCAGTATAATCAGCAAGGGTGTTTCTGCCACTGATACTTAAATATGTCACCACAGCAGGTGCATCTGCAATGTTGCCTGTGAGTGTGTTATAGCCACCGATATTTAATAACGTCAACCCAGCAGGTAGATCTGCAATGTTGCCTGTGAGTGTGTTAGAGCCAC